>DUQB01000239.1 GCA_012838035.1 Bacillota bacterium
CGGAACACAACCCCAAGGAGGTACCCGCTGAACGCGCTTATCCTTGTAGAGCGGGCAGGGCATAGGGTGCCATGACCTGGATGAAGGGCTTGCGGCCTTGCGCCTGCACCCTAGCCCACCAGGTTTTTCCAGGTATAGCCCTAGCACGGCAGGTCATTGTATAGGTGATACTGGAAAGGAGTGACGGCAACATTGACGCCAAAGATGCAGGATGGTTTTACGAAAACCATGTCCAACCTGGAGAGTTTTCCCGGCCGTTTTAACCTGGATAAGTCGGGGTTTAACCCGAACATGCCGGGACATTCCACTGAGCATGAAATGATCCTGCGGCAGCAGCCGCGCACCGTCAAACAGGTGGGCTCCGGCATCGGTCTGCCTTTTGAGGTGCGAAAAGAGATGGCCCTGATGCTGGATGATCACCAATGCGCTCTACATGTGGCATTGCATCAGTACGCCAAGCACCACTGGCTCACCGAGGGCGCCGAGTCGTTCCACAGCCTACACCATTTGTTGGATGAGCATATAGACAAGACGCAGAAACACATCGATATGATCGGCGAGCGTGTTGCGAGACTAGGCGGCGTGCCGACGGCGCACCTGGTTACTCAACATGAACTGTCATACATCAAGCATGAAGTGGAAGGCCGCTATACTATGCGGGATTTCCTGCGCAACGACTTGGAGCACGAGCTCAAGCTACAGGAAATGATACGCAAGCAGATCAAGCGTGCCCACGAACTAGGTGACTACGGCACCGTCGAGGTGTTGGAAGAGGTTCTCAAAGACCGTGAAGATTTGGGTTATCACCTCTACAGCGTACTTGAGGACGATTCGTTGGTACGCGGTATGCAACATATGCTACAGGGGCAAGACGATATGGCGGGCGACAGGCCGATGCCGCCCCATTCTCTGCAGTAAGACACCGTATCTAAAAGGGGCGCATCAGCTTTGCCGCCGCTGCTTACCTTAGGTGCGGCGCATTAACCAACGCACGCTTCTGCCCGGCATGGCATGAAGCAGTGGGTTGGTTTTTGCGTAGGATAGGCCTCTTAGCCGCATATTCCGCCGGGATGGCGCCGGCCATCCATATCTGCCGGTCCGCCAACGTAAAATCGCGAGATGTGGGGCGGCGCAAAGGAAGCGTCGCCCCACACCAACAGAGCCATTTTCGCTTGCCCCACTTTAAAAGGAATACCTATAACTCGGACGAGGCAAGTCGTGCATCACGGTTGACTTCAGCGCGGGTATCCGGTATCTTTTGTTATAAGCTTAGCTTTTTCTTTAAATCTAATGCGGCAAGGAGATCCGACCATGTTGGACCTATCGCCTGTTTTTTCGGCGTTGTCAGACCCTACGCGACGTCGAATCTTGGAGTTACTGTCAAAAGGAAACCTTACCGCCGGCGACATCGCCGACCAGTTCCCCATCAGCAAACCCAGCATTTCTCACCACTTAAACGTGCTTAAACACGCCCAACTCGTGCGTTTTCAGCGCCAAGGGCAACACCTGGTCTACAGCATTGATACCGCTATTCTCACTGAAGTGCAACACTGGCTGGACCAATTGGATCTCGTGCGGTTACAACGCAGGGGTAGGATTGAGTAGTTGTGCGACAACTGCATCAGCGCCATATAAAAACGAGCCGCAGGAACGGCTCGCGTACGGTGGTTGCCCACAGCGGCGGTTAATGATTCGCCTCCACCTGGGGTGGACCATGGGCTACCGTAGCACTAACAAACTGTCTGCCGCCGTCGCCTGTAGCCATAATCTCTTGTAATGTATGCAGCAGCATTCTGCGTTGCGCTGTGTTTAACGTGAGGTATGCGCTGGTAAACTCTTGCAACTGCGTCAGTTCAGCGCCGGAGCACCGGCTGATGCGCCGTAATACGGAGGTTACCCAGCCTAAGGTACTTTTCTCCAACCCGCGGGCCGAATCCAAGAGTGTAACCTCTTCTTGCTTATGTAAAAACCGATAGCCCATCTTCTCGTCGTGTGCCATGAGAAACCAAGCGGCCGGTTTGCCTAGACGGTGACCGATGGTGAATAGGCTACTTAATGAAGGAATGACGATGGACCTTTCGATCTGGCTGATATAACTGCGTGAATATGTTTCGCCCGCCAGTTCTCGCTGCAGCATGCCTATTTCCAGTCGCGCCTGTCTGATCCGTTCACCGATTAGTGGGTATTTATCCTTCTTCCTTGAACCCAACTTGCGATTCCTCCTTGTGCTGTTTAACCATTTGCATGAGCATCTCACGTCAACTTGCTGACAACAACTAACGACTACCGAAAAAGCTGACATGCTCACACAACCAACCGGTAGGACTTACTACCTATTCTTCGCTAGTTAGTGTATATATCCTCCTGCAATTGCAATTGAATTTTAATTCATATTATCCTCATGTAAGCAGGCTGCAAACTGAATCCTGATCAAAGCGCAACACGGCAGAACAGGACACACAATGAAGTAAGGCCTGCTTGTGCTGTCTATGTTAGTTTGAATGACGTTACTTATCAAAACACAAGCTCTAAACACAGACAAGCTACCTGCACAAAATAACCGGCACGACATTTAGCAAACCAAGCTATTGCCCCACAGTTCGCACCCAAGGTATGCATGCTATGGCAATGCGACTAGTGGCGGCGCCTCTGCACTTTCCCTCACCTTCTTTACGGAAAAGCAGAAGTCTCACTAATGAAACAGAAGGAACAGGCTGCTTTACGACGTAATTTCTTTTCTATGTAGTTATAATTTGCTTAGATTGTCTTCCCGCAGTCCACAAACAGTCAATTGCATTGATCATCGCTGGTTATACACAGGCATCATGTTCCACCATCGCTCAGTCCACGGTTAAACACAAACGCCGTGTTACATCTGAGAAAGGCAACTATATCGAGGGGAGCGGAAACATGAGAAAAGTCACGCGTGTTTTGTGTCGGCGGTTTTGGTTGGGAATGCTCGCACTGCTTGTATTACTGACAACGACGTCCATAGCGTATGGTAAGACTACCATCGTCTATCTAGGACGGGGAGGCACATCGGAACAGGCCTCATACACAAAGCTCATCGAAGAGTTTGAAGCCCTACATCCCGATATCGACGTTGAAATCAACTGGATTCCCGGTGGTACGGCCATGGTGCTGATGGAAAGGTTACTGGTGCAGGTGGCGGCCGGAGTGGCGCCCGACGTTTTCTGGACGCACAACTATCTTTCTTACGACCTGCTCTCACTAGGACTGGTACGACCGCTGGATCCCTTGATGGCCGACGACCCGGACTTCCAGATTACAGAGTACTATCCCAACGCTCTGAATGACTATCTGTTCGACGGCCTGCTCTACGGTTTACCTCGGGAAACGTCCAGTACCGCATTGTACTACAGCATCGACAACTTCAATAATGCGGGCTTAAGCGCGCCTACCGGCAATTGGACCTGGGACACCTTGCTGGATGCGGCCAAGAAGCTCACCGATACCCAGGCTAGGCGCTGGGGCTTGTCGGCGCCCACCGGGCACGGGACCGCCGTGATTATGGCTTGGCAAAACGGCGGGCGATACTTCGACGACACCTTGACTCAGCCCCAATTCGACGCTCCGGAGAACGTACAGGCCTTCCAATGGATCGCCGATCTGATGCACACCTGGGGCGTTTCGCCTAAAATGGGGGAACTAAACAAAACCACGGGATTCAACGCAGGCCAGATCGCTATGGTATATGACATCCGCGGCGCCACAACTCACTACCGGACGGCCAATGTCGATTGGGACGTAGCTCCCCTGCCTCGGGGCAAACAACAGGCCAACCGGACGGCTTCTTCGGGGCACGCCATCTGCGCTGAAACCAAGCATCCCGAAGCAGCTTGGCAACTGGTGAAATGGTTATCGGGAGCCACCGCGCAGCGAGAATTCGCCGCCAGCGGATTGAGCGTGCCTTCACTGCGCTCGGTAGCCACCTCATTTCTATTCCTTAACCCGGACATCAAGCCCAAGAGCGACATGGTGTTCTTAGATGCGTTGCAATATGCGCGCAGCGACCAAGTTACCCGCGACTACTTCACGGTAGTGTCCACCATCGAGAGTGTATTGGGCGGACTCTGGCGCGGCGAATTGCCTGCCGCAACGGTTGTACAAGACTTGAATCGTGCCGTTTCCGCGATATTGGCTAATGTGCAATAGCTGGTGTAACGCAGCAACGCGGCCGACGCAAGATCTCCCGGCCTCGGCCGAATAGGAAGCCGACTGTTTCGGTAACTTGAGAAAGATATCAGCAATTATGGGAGAATGACCTGGCGAGCGTTTGCAGTCGGTAACCTGAAGGTATGGCGATCCTACCGCTACCTTTCATCCGGCTGCAAACGCCGCAAGGCGAGCATGCGCCTGGGAGGGTGACGATGTCGGATAATACGGAAAGTAAAAAAAGCCGGAATGTAGATAGCGCCGCTGCCCAACAGCTTTATACTCTGCGCACTGCGCACCTGTGGTGCACGGTGAACGCGGCGAACGCCGCCATTACGCAGTTGAGCATATGCCGGGGAGATACGGTTATCCCCCTGCTGGTGGAAAATGCGCCTGAGCAGCCGATGTTTCGTCTGCGTTGGTCGCAGGCTGTGCAGGAACCGCAGACTCAACCGGTGTACATCAACCGCATCGGCAGCGAGGATCGCCTAGAATTGCGGCATGTGGACTATCAACCTGCGCCCGAAGGCACGCAGCGGCTGCGACTGACTTATCTCGTGACGAGTGCGTCAGGACCTGATGGCGCGCACCAGGCGCTGGTCGCGATACAAATTGTGCTGGGAGCTCAGGCAAATGCCTTGCAGATGACCCTGGAGGTAACCAATCAAAGCGTCGCCGCGACCATTTACGAGACGATCTTCCCTATACTCAGCAACTTGCGCATCGAACCGCAACCGCAGGATGAAGCGCTGCTCTACCCCTTCTTTTCCGGCACGAAGCTGGATGCGCCCCGCCTGGTTATCCCCAAAGCTAAGCGGCATCCGGATGCAGCCTCGCCTTTGGGACCCGTTTTCTCTGCAGAAGGGGCGGTCATTCGGCATCTTTATTCCGGGCGGTTATCGATGCCTTGGTTGACGGTGGTCGGGCAGAAACACGGTGCGGCTTTAATACATATGGACAGCAAGTTTGATATGACCGCTCTTGCGGTTTATGCCCCCAATATGGCGGAGCCCGCCTCTGGTACGGCTAAGGCCGGCGCCGCCGACACAGCCGGACGGACGTCCGCCGCCGATTGTCTGCATTTGGCGGTCAGTAAGCTCCGCCCTGTCGAGCCGGGCATGCAGTATATACTGTCTCCTACTGAGATGATGGCGTATACCGGATCGTGGCATCAGGCGGCCGACCGCTACCGCACTTGGGCGCAGCGGGTTTTGTTACCGCCGCGGGTTCCCGCTTGGGTGCGAGAAAGCCATGCCCTTACGGCGCACTACGATTTCAAATGGCAAGACGGCACCTTTACGCATACCTTCAAAGACATCCCCGAGCTGTACAAGCGCACGGCCCAGGAAGGCATCGACCATCTCTTTATGGCTGGTTGGTTTACGGGCGGTTTTGATCACATGTATCCGGAATTCTATCCCGACCTGCAGTTAGGTACGGTAATGGACTTTATCGATGCCGTGCGAAGCGTGCGCGCCGCCGGCGGCAAGTGCACCTTCTATATCAATGCCTCGCTGTTCGGCAAGGCTTCGCATTATCATCCTACACTAGGCATGGATTGGGCGGTTAAAGGTCCGGATGGCGAGCCGATTGAACGCAAGTTTTTTGCGGGTTACTTCACCATCAACTGCCGCGGCGTTCATGCCTATCAACGCCATATGCGCGATACCGTGCGGTGGTTGGTAGGCGAAGTCGGTGCTTCGGGCGTGTACTTGGATACATTCGCCGCCATAGGACCGCACCTGTGCTTTGATACCACCCACAGCCATCCGCATCCCGCCCACTGGAATCAGGATGCGCTAGCCACCTTAAGGATGGTGGAAGACGGGATCCGCCAGGCGAATCCCGCGGCATTTACGATGTTTGAGGGTTGTTCAGATATCTACGGTCAATGGATTACGGCGCACCTCATCCACGGTTGGTACTACCTACACTCCTATCCGGAGATGTTTCATTATACATTCCCCGATTATGTACTGGTTGATATGGTATACCCCAGTAAAGGTCAGAGTTTCCGCCCGCAGCGCATCAGCGATAATGCGTACGAACAACTCCACCGCACCTGGGGCTTAGGTTGCGTGCTTTGGACTTATGATCAGGAGGACGAGCGTTTCTGCAACTTCCGGACCGACCCGGAGATGTGGCAATATGTTAAGCGGTTGTTGCGCTTACGGGAAGAAGGTAAGAATTTCTTCGCCTATGGCGCCTTTATGGATACGGTGGGACTAAGGAGTCGAGGCGCAACTCAGGTGAAGCGATTTATGCGTGCGCGCAATCATGCGCTGCCGGTTCAGGCGCAGGAAGCACAGAGCGAGCCGCAGTCCACCAAGAAAGCCGCGCCGGAGGCGGGAGATGTTGCGGCTGCCCAACCGGTTGCCGACACGGCGGTAGCGACGCCTACTCTAGAACAGCTGCAGGAAGCTGCCATTGAGATGTTGGCAGTGTGGAGTAACGAAAACCAGGTGACGGCGTTCACTGTGGAACCATGGTTAATGGATCAGTGGCATGCATGTTTGGGACGTGCGCCTCGGTTCACCGCTCACACCATTGCCGGATTACAGCAAGACATATCCATCACACAGACCAAGACTGATTACGAAGTGCAGCCGGCAGAAACGTCAGCGCAAATCATCTTTGTTTGGTAGTTTTCGCCCGAGGTCGTCAGGAAGCCCGTTCGCTCTCCGGCGACCTCGCCATACCCATAGAAGCGCGCCTGCCGACCATTCGATCTACCTCAGCCACCGTCGGGCTAGGGCGCCATAGACATCCTCTAATGTGGGCTCCACCGCTTCTCCGTTCGGAGGGGGAGTGTTGCTGAGTATCCGCCATACCTCCGCGCTGTCCGTCACGCGGCGACTCAACACGACTGAGCGCCTTGCCGTAGCCGCCGAGTTGAACTGCGTTACTTGCCACACGCAGCCTTGCAGTGTTTCTAAGGCCGTCGCTACGGTCACATCGGCTATCAGACGCCCCGCATCGAGGTACCAAATGCGTTGAGCGGGATGTTCCAGACCGGAGAAGTGATGTGTAGCGACAATGGTGATCCTTCCCGGCATCTGCTGGACCAGCCGCTCGGTGAACGCAATGCGCATATCCGGATCCAAGTTGGTCAACGGCTCATCTAAAAGCAGCAATTCGGGATCGTTCAGGCAGGCTGTCGCGATGGCCAAGCGTTGGCGACAACCTCCGGACAAGTCGGCTATCCTCTTTTTAGCCGCAGTGGTCAAATCATACGCAGCCAGCAAGTCGGCTATCCGCGACTCCAGCAGTATCGGCGGCAGCGCTTTGAGTTGGGCGAAGTAGCGCAACCAGGCGCGCACGGTCAGCTGCTCGTAAAACTTGGGACGCTGGGGCAAGTGTCCCACACGATCGTGCCGGTTGCGGGTAGATTCGCGATCACCTGCCACTCGGGCCGCGTCCGTACTTGCAAATGGAATTCGCTCTGCCGATAGCCGGTCTCCGGCGAGGTCAACCGCAAAGGTTGGGGAGGCGGCATCCCCGCTTTGTAAACGCCATTCACCATGACTCCTGCAGCCGCGCCCAAGCGCCAACCTCCCGGTAGAGGATACCAGCCCAACTGAGCCTGCAAATACGCGCCTTGCTTGGTCACAAACTGGACGGGATTATTGCCCCACCAGCCGAGCCATGCGTCGTTTGTCGGACCGGCGTAGGTAATGCGCAACAGCAACGATTCCTCCGGCGAAACAACCGCATTTGGCGGCAGATCGACTCTTAGGTAATCGCCGGCCCGTTGCCAAGCAATCGGCTGCCAGGAAGGGTTTGCGCTTTGTGCGGCTGCGTTTAGACTTTCTCCCAGCGTCGGCTGCCAGGCGACTCCATCGATAGCCAGCGTCCGGTGCAAGGTGAAGAACAGACTGCTTTGCGTCGGTTCTTCAATCAGCATGATCACCTCAGCTTGCAAGCCGTTTTGCGGGTGAGCCAACCGCAAATTGATGTGGTATCGCGCGACATGGAAATTTTGGGCGACACCGACGCCGTAGCGCAAATCGCCTTCTCCGCTCAGGCTTTGCCAATCGGCCCGGGCGTTTGAATCCGCTTTGCTGAAACGTGCGTCGGCATGGTAGTTCACCTGCGCTGCTACCGTAGCGCGGTATTGCCCCCAAGCCGCATATTGCCAGGCAAAGCTCGCCACCAACAATACCAAAGCTGACGCGATAAGTCGGCGTAAGCGTTGGTCAACGTTTTCCCGCCGGCAGAGAAAACGGTGACGTCCCACCAAAAACAGCAGCACGACAAGGAACACTTGCACGAGCATGTGGCGCGCAATACCTGCGCTACCCGGAAAGAACCCGAATATCAGACTGAAGAAGTACGGGTCTTCTCCCATGTTCAGCGGACTAAAACTCAGCCATTCATAACGGCCGGAGGCAAACCCCAGGCCTACCAACAATGTGACGCCGACCAGCCATAACAAAGCGAGCACATATCGACTGCGATGCTGCGTTACTAGGGCTGTCAACAGCGCGGCCACCGCCATGCCTGCGGCAACGGCCAAAGCGGTTTCCAACAGCAGCAACCCGCTGACGGTCCAATACTGCAAACCGAACTCCCCTTGGCTGGGGCCTACCAGCAAGGCGGCCGACAGAACGAGCAGGAGAAAACCACTGAGGCTCACCGCGGCGGCTGCCAATTTGCCCCCGTAGATGGCGGCATTAGTGGGCGGGAGCGCGTAGAATACGTCGCTGAAGCCCTCCCGCTCTTCTCTGCTTAAGCCGTTCAGCGTAACAAAGGCGGAAAGCAGGAACACAAACGAGGTGACACCGCCCACAAGTTTTATCAGTAACTGTGCGGGCGCCGATTCCCAAGAATCGACGCTGTTGAACAGCAGCAACGCGGCTACGACCAAGAGCGCCGCCCACAAGCCGGGGGAACGCAGTTGCGCGCGTAGTTCAAATTGAAATATCCGCTTGCCTAAGGGACTCATGGGGTTGCACCCGCCTTTACTACCTGCAAATAGCCTTCCTCCAACGTAGGCTCTACGGGGAGCGCAGCCGGCAAGGGGCGCATCGGGCTAAGAATGCGCCGGTGCACGGTATCACCTATGCGCCGTGTAGCAATTACTCGCGCTGAGGCGGGAAGGGTGGTGTGCTGCTCTTCGGCGGCGGCGATTTCCCATACCTGACCACGCGCTTTCGCCGCCAATTCCGCCGGACTGCCGGTAAAACAGACGTTTCCCTGGTTCAACACGGCCAACCGGCTGCAACAGCTTTCTACATCACCTACAATGTGCGTTGATAGCAAGACCACTTTGCCCTTACTGATTTCCACCAGCAAGTTGCGAAAACGGATACGCTCTTCCGGATCCAGTCCGGCCGTCGGTTCATCGACGATAAGCAATTGCGGATCGCCCAGGAGCGCTTGGCCGATGCCCAGCCTTTGCCTCATGCCTCCGGACAGGTGCGCCACCTGCGTATGGCGTTTTTCCTTAAGGTGAACCTGCGCCAACACCAGCTCAACCTTTTGTCTGCGGGCGGCGGCGGCGTCCAAGCCCTTGAGCAGGGCTACATAGTCGAGAACTTGTCGGACGGTGAGCCGGCGATATGTATTGAAGTCCTGTGGCAAATAGCCCAGTATCGCCCGCACGGCACCCGGGTTATCGGCCAGGTTGACGCCGCCTACATACACCTCGCCGGATAATGGCTGTAACAGGGTAGCCAGAATCCGCATGAGCGTGGTCTTTCCGGCACCGTTGGGCCCCAACAGGCCGAACATGCCGCTTTGGATGTTTAGGTTCACTTTGTTTAACGCCGGCGGACCTTTACGATACTGCTTGGTTAAGTCGGTAATTTGAATGGAGAATGCCAAGGCGGCTGCCTCCCGTTGTTTTAGCCCCTCCCGCCGCCTTCCGGCGCGCAACGACGCTAAGCATAGAAGGAAGATGCATTTAAACGCAGCGGTAAGTGCGAGTCTGTCTTTCCTTCTACCTTTATGACGTAACGCGCCGTGCATTTGGTTCACGCCTCAAAGAGAATTCTTCAAATGAGGCGGCAGCAACGCGATATCAGCTATAAGAGAAAAAAGGTGTCCTCTTAACCGACTCGAATTAGTACCATCGCACGGTTAGTGTGGCCTATGGGCAGTATGTTCGTCGTGATGCGGCGTAACACAAAGCCGGAGCCGTTTTCCGGTACTGCCGGTGATTACATTTCCCAACACCGCCAATTGAGCTTGGAAAGGAAGTTCGCGTATGTTCGACGGAGGGTATCAGCCTGATTTTGCCGGTTTCAAGCGGGTTTTGCTGCGGCAAGGCGAACCTGATCGCGTCTTTTTTTATGAGTTGTTCGCAGACCGAGAGATTATGGAAGCTGTTTTAGGACATCCCCTGCGTGATGAGCGCGATCATATCGCTTATCAGTTGAAAATTGGTTATGACTACGTACGCACGTTCTTACCAGGGTGCGCATTTCCCACTACCGGGTTGCTAAAAGCTGCGGATACGGCACAGCTCTCACGCGGCCAACGCGTTTTTCACCCCGGAGATATGGGCTGCATCAAAAACTGGGCCGACTTCGAGAGCTACGCTTGGCCCAAACCGGAGAACTTCGATTTCTCCGCTATTGTGCGCATGACGCGTTACCTGCCGGACGGCATGAAGATTACGCTGTTACTTGGACATGTACTGGAAGACGCCATGAACCTGATGGGCTATGAAGGCTTAGCCATCGCGTTGTACGACCAGCCCGACTTGGTTGAGGCGCTGTTCCAAAAGATCGGCGAAACCTACGAGGCGGCCTTTAAAGCCTGCGCGCAGCTGGAGAGCACCGGTTTTCTGATCATTAGCGACGACCTGGGATTCAAAACCTCAACCATGTTTGCTCCGGATATGCTCCGGCGCTACGTATTCCCCTGGTACAAAAAGTACTGCGACGTCTGCCACGCCTACGACGTACCTGTGGTGTTGCATTCATGCGGTAACTTAACCGAAGTCATGGATGATCTGATTGCTTGCGGCATTGATGCCAAACACTCCTATGAAGATCAGATCTTACCGGTGACCGAAGCGAAGCGACTTTATGGCGACCGCTGGGCCATTTTGGGCGGCATCGACGTCGACTTCCTTTGCCGCGCCACTGAAGCGGAAATTAGAGAGCGTGTGCGCACGGTGCTGGATGTCTGTATGCCGGGCGGAGGTTATGCTTTAGGTACGGGGAACACCGTAGCCAACTACATACCCGTGCCTAATTTCCTGACCATGATTGAGGAGGGACGCCGCTGGACCCCGTAAAACAACCGGCGGATAGCTGGAATTTCATAGTACCGATGCTCCGCTGGCGTCATCCATCTTGGCGGTGAACAAGGAATACCCGGCAGCGTGTCCATGAGCAAGCAATAACCGTCCCCGGCATCCGGATGTATCAAGTCAGCTGGTAATCTGCGCGAGAAGTAGGTTGCGCGCAATACGACCAAGTATATACCAAAAGAAGGGGTGGAGTTCATGATACGGAGAAGGCATGGAGCTTGGTGCGGCATTCTAGTGGCCGGCATTATCGCGCTGTTGTTGAACTGGGGCGCATCTGCCGCGCCGGTGGAGCAAATCCGGCAGAGTTTTGCGTACCAGAATGATCAGGTACTGCGGCAATATGCCCTAACCGATGTGGTACCGGCAGGCGAACCGTTTACCCTGATCACTCAGGTGCAGCTGGATCTACCCGGACAAAGCGATAGTCTATTCAGCAGTGGGAAGACCGTTCCCGAGCAGGTGGTCCTTGCCGGAGTAAGCACGACGGCCGGAGAAGAACCTACGGCGCTGGCCCTCGTGTGGCAGTTGGACGCATCCGGGTGGTTTCCCACCTGGAAACTCTATTTGATCAGTAACGCCGGGTTACTTAACTCCGCCGAACAGCGCCTTAAGCTGGACGCTGAAGAGTTGCCGTTCGACGGCGATGAGTTTCGCACGCTGTTTAGTTTCGATCCCTCTACAGGCACGCTCTCGATCCAAGTGATTAAAGTCGCCGACAATAAGGTGGTCTATGCCGGCAATACGCAGGTGCAACCTGTGGCAGACGCGTTTTACCCCGGCGTCGGAGCGCAGAGTACCGAGAGCGCGGCCCCAACCCAAATCGCCGTTCATGAGCTCAGGGTGGAAAAAGGTTTTATTCCCGTTGGAGCTCAAGTGCGCATTATGGCCCGCATTGCCGGGACTGACTTCGTAGCTGCCATGAGCGCTCTAGATCGGCGTGATGAGTGGCTGCTGGATGCGGCGCTGCCGCAACGTGAGCTGGAACATCCGCTACAGGTAACCTTTGACGATGGTCGCAAACAGACTCTATTTGCCGATTTGCAGGGCTTGGTGGGCAACCGACGGATTGACGTAGACTCCCATTCAGCGCCGGCGGGAAAACTGGATATGGTGCTCCGCTACATGGTGGACGGCAACCCTTGGGAAATCAGCCGCGTACCCATTAGAATAGGTACGGCAAGCACAATCGTACGCGATGTACGTTTAGATACCGACGACCAAGGGCAGCTTGCTGTGTTGGGTACGGTCGCGGTCACAAGCGACGGACCGTTGCCCGCCTTCCATGTGCTTCTCGATTACGAACTGCATGCTCCCGGCGCACTCACACCGCTGTACAGTCGGTGGAAAAAGCAGGTCGGCCAAACCAGCATCTATGTGAATGATATTTCCGACGCCAAGGAGTTGCCGTTCCGGATTCCGTTACAAGCGGTAGCGAGCGTGGCGGAGAATAACGAGCTGTTCTTCCAAGTCGCCTGTACCTCCGACCTAGGTTTACCCTTCTTTACCGAAGGCCTCGATCGGTTTGTCGTAGGTGAGCGCCCTGCCGCCTTTCCGCAGGTGGGCCCTTACACCGTACTGCGCGGCGACTTCCATACCCACTCCACGGAATCGGATGGTGAACTCAGTCCGGCCGACCGTGCTTGGGAAACCTACATGTACGGCTATGACATCCTCGCCCTTACGGATCACCGCACTATGGTCGGCTATGACGCCGGACGCCGGATGGCTGAGCATATTGGTCTCATCTTCGTGCGCGGCTTTGAAACCGGCATCAATGGAGAAGAACACCTGGTAGTTTTAGGCATAGACGATGAGTACGTATTACGGAATGAACACCAGTGGGCTCGTAATCCGAACGAAACCAGAGTCTATTACCAGGATCAGGTGCGTGCAGTGATTAATCATGGGGGCTTCATCATCTATGCTCACCCTGGGGGAACATGGCTGCCGCCGGGTCCCTATTCCAATCCGGATGGACCGTATGGTTGGACCGACGCCATCGAGTGGATGATTAACCAAGGCTACCTTCACGGCGTAGAGTCGCGGGGCGCCTATGGCGCGGCTCGCCGGAATGCTCCATACCGCTGGGCGTTGGAGCATAACTTAACCTTGTTCGACGTCACCGACATCCACGGCGCCCGCGACTTCACAACTGCAGAACAAGCGCCGATTACGCTGGTGTTTGCCGAAGAGGCTTCAGTCACCGGGGTTATGGAAGCGCTGCGCGCCGGCCGCACTCTCATCTACCGCAACGAGGTGCTCAGAGGTACTGCTACCTGGATACAGGCTTTCCTGGACGCTGTTTTAGACATCCGGCCGGTCGAGCGCGATGGGGAACCCGCCGTGCAGATCACCAATAAATGCGCCATGGCTTTGTACGGTTGGGCTACGCCCGCAGGCGGCGATCAACGCACCTTCTGGTTAACGCCTCATGGTACGGTATATATCGCGAGCCCGGCAGATGCCGCGTCGGTCAGCATCCGCTGGGGGAACGTGCAATCCAGGCCGGATCAGCCGCATCAAAGCGTGTTTAGTCTGCAATAGACGATAGCTGCTACGGTGAATGGGAGCATGCAAGTGCTCCCTTCCGCCGGTCGGCTACTTAGATGTTTTGTATAATATTTAATTATGAGTTGACAAACAGGCGGCTACGCCACCCGTGCCTGGGATGCCGGCAACAACTGTATGGTGTTGCGTACGCACCTGCTCGGTTTGGTCTCGGGCAGGTGCGGCGGTGAAAAGCCCTTTGGCGCGACAAGACTTGAAAGTGAGCGTGCTGCAGTCGTACCGCTCGAACCCAACGCCTGCCGGGAATACTCCGGCGTCCCCTGCGGAACAGCCTGCTACTTCTCTTCTGCGGCGACGGCTACTTCCAACTCACATTGCTCTTGGGGACGATACGGCTTATAATTCGTCACCAACTTTTGCAAGTAGGGAATGATTTTCTCGGTTTCACCTTTGAATGTGACCTGTTCAAGTTCCTTTAACTCTCGCAACAGATCGTCGTGTGCCATGCGGGCGTTTTGCGTCATGAAAATGCGGGAGTGCTCCGTTACATGTACGCCCTCTTCTTTCAACAGTATCTCTTCATAAAGCTTTTCGCCCGGTTTCCTACCGGTAAAACAGATTTCAATATCAATACCCGGCCGATAACCCGACAGGGAGATCATGTTTTTGGCCAAATCGACGATTTTCACCGGCTCGCCCATATCAAGGACGAATACTTCCCCGCCTTGCCCCATGGCCTGCGCTTGTAAAACCAGCTGTACCGCCTCGGGGATGGTCATGAAGTAACGGCGCATCTCCGGGTCGGTGACCGTAACCGGACCACCGGCGGCAATTTGTTTCTGGAAGATGGGAACCACGCTGCCCCGACTACCTAATACGTTTCCGAAGCGTACCGACATAAAACGCGTCTGTCCGAATTGGTTCAGATCCTGTACCACCATTTCCGCCACGCGTTTGCTGCAACCCATCACGCTGGTAGGGTTCACAGCCTTATCGGTGGAAATCATTACAAACTTCTTGGCGCCGTACTTCAAAGCGGCTTGGGCCACGTTCTGCGTGCCGAACACGTTGGTTTTGACCGCCTCTTCCGGGTAGTCCTCCATGAAGTGCACATGCTTATTGGCTGCGGCATGGAAAACCAACGCCGGGCGGTACGTAGCAAAAACCAAGTCTATCTTCGCCTTATCGCGAATGTCGGCTATCACTTCCACGCGAGATATCTGGGGGAACGCTTGCCCTATGTCCAACGCCGCCTCAAAGATGGAGTTCTCACCGTGTCCCAACATGATGAGCCGTGCCGGTGAGAAGGTGCAAATTTGCCGGCATAATTCCGATCCGATGGAACCACCGGCGCCCGTCACCAGTACCACCTGATCGCGAATGGAGTTGCTGATCTGCGCATAGTCCTGTTTAACCGGCTCCCGCCCCAACAAATCGTCTATGATGATAGGGCGAATACGGTTGATCTCCACTTTTCCGTCGATCAACTCGTTCATGGTCGGGATAATGCGCATCACTACATTAGTACCCGCCAACGACTGGACAACCTCGCGTTGGCGCGCCACCTGATCGGGCGGTAGAGCGAACAGCACTTCCCTGACGTTGTAACGTGCGATCAGCTCCGCGCAATCGTCCAAAGTGCCCAGCACGCTGACGCCGTGTATGCGCATCCCCTGCTTTCCCGGGTCGTCATCGACAAAACCTACGACGCGCCGACCGCCGCTCTGCAACGGCGTAACCAACGAAGCTCCCGGACTACCCGCACCGATAATGAGAACGCTGTTGCCGTGCCGGCTATCGCTATTCGCCAAGAGTGCCCGATCGGCCTTCTCCAGGAATGAACGTCTTAGTGCGCGCAAAGTCAGGCGCCATGCCGCTATGACCACCACAAGGGTGAAGAACTGCATTACGGCGGCGGAACGCGACAAGCCGAACCCGGTGCTCAACAACAACAAAAGAATCGTGCTGGCTATCGAAGCCAACAGGATGTTGGCTAGTTCCTGCAGGCCGGCATAGCGCCACAAACTGCGATACATGCCGCGCCAAGCGAAGATGAGCAAGGCTCC
>DUQB01000240.1 GCA_012838035.1 Bacillota bacterium
GAGGGGGTAAGTGATGATCTTCGATGTAAACGCCTGGTTAGGGGCTTGGCCGTTTCGCCGGTTGCGAGACAACGAGCCGGAAGCATTAGCGGCGCGGTTACAACGCTTGGGAATAAGTGCCGCGGCGGTTTCACAAATCGACGCCATCTTCTACCGCAACGTCCAGAGTGCGAATGAACGCCTGGTTGCAGTCGTGCAGCCTTACAAGGACATGCTGATACCTCTCGCGACGATCAACCCCACTTATGTACACTGGGAGCGCGATTTGCAGGAGTGTCATGAGCAGTTGGGCATGCGCGGCGTGCGCCTTTTTCCGGAGTATCATGATTATGCAATCGACGGTCCTTTGGCCAGGCAGGTGGTAGAGGCATGCGCTGCACGTAGTCTGCCTGTGCAAATACCGATGCGTATTGAGGATTATCGCGGCCGACATCGGGTGGATCCTGGACGAGCAGGCGTCGAATTGGCACGCATCGCCAATCTCATAGCTGCGGTTCCCCAAGCTACAATTATGGTGACGAATGCCCGCGGCATCGTCAACTCACCGTTGTGGCAGCGTGCGGAGTTACGCGCGGCTAACTGGTACGTCGATCTCTCGTTAGCCGAGGTACATTATCAGTTGCATCGTGATTTGCGGTATTCTCGCGACTTAGGTATGTTCATCGAACAAGGCGGGGCGGACCACCTGTTGTTCGGCAGCCATGTACCATTCTCGTACTTAGGCAGCGCCTTAGTAAAGTTGGCCACATTACCGGTGAGTCCGGAGACTTTGGAAAACATCAGTTATCACTATGCTGCAAGTATTTTTGGCTTATCCTGCTAGGTGGGAGCACACCCGGCATAGAACAGATATGGAGTATGGTACCTGCAAAATGCAAGCCCTCTCCCGCTCAGGGAAGACAGTGGTTGCCCATTGGGGAGGACGGGGCTTGCGTGAGGGTCATTTGTATCTATCATGATCAGGGGTGAGCAATAATAATGGAGAGTGTATTTCGTACGACAGGGCGTTGGTTACGCGGGAATTTACATACGCATACGAAGGAATCGGACGGCAGGGTGGAAGTGGCGGAAGCGATCAATAAATATAAAGAAGCGGGCTATGACTTCTTAGCCGTCACCGACCATCGCAAGACGGTCGATACGACTGATTTTACAACACCGGGATTCCTCACCATTCCATCTATTGAGCTCAATGGCCGTGATCCGCAATCGAACTTCATCTACCACGTAGTGGGCATAGGCGTTACTCCATTTGAGCAGGAGGACAGGGAGTGGATCGGCCCCTGTCAAGAGATGATCGATAAGGTGCGCGCCGGTGGCGGAGTCGCCATCCTTGCTCACCCTTATTGGTCGGGTAATGATGTTAATGACTTGATGAACCTGCGTGACGTATGTGCAATGGAGGTGTATAACGCCACCTGTATGCGTCATGGTAAGGAGCGCGGCGAGGTCTACTGGGACTCTTTGCTGGAACGGGGCAAGATGATATGGGGGGTAGCGGTAGACGATACGCACCATTACGACATTGACGTGGCTGCAGGCTGGGTTATGGTGAAGGCTGCCGAGTTGAGCACTTCGGCCATTCTTGCGGCTCTACAGGCAGGTCGATTCTATGCGACCAACGGTCCGGCTATTGTTGATATCGAGTATGATGCGCAAGAGATACGCGTGCACTGCTCACCGGTGACTCAGGTGCGTTTCATCGGTCGGCGGGGGAGTGGCCGGAGCGTAATTGCGCAGCCCGGTAGCGAAATCACTGCGGCCCGTGTAAAACTGCCCAGATCGCCTTATGTTCGCGTCGAATGCGTCGACAGGCAAGGGCGTACCGCCTGGTCGCAGCCCATTCACATCGGATAGGAGCGCAAATATCTAAGTAAGAACAGGTGACTGCCTTTCATACGCTGAGCAGTAGTCACCTGTTTTGTCTTTTCCGGCAGCAGCAGTTATCTCTACTTGTGTTGCCTATGCCGGGGTAGGCGGCGCAGTACACTCCCTGGCCTGTGACTACAACCACATCTCTTCCACTACATAGGCTTGTCGATTAATGATCTCGCGTGTTTCGCTGTCAAAAACGCCGCAGACTGTGATGTAGGCGCCGTCGCTTTGCTCTAATGCGACGGGTTCAGAGCAGTAGGTCGGGGCATCGGCGCTGGGGATGCTGCAGCCTAAGGGGAAGTCGGGTGAGGGACGAGTACCGGTTAATACCCCGCATACGCCTCCGCCCGCCAACTTTAGGTACCAAGGCTGCGGTTTGGCTGGGTCAGGATCATTTTCCCAAGCTTCCGGAGGCTGTGGTAATGGTGAAGTAAGCTGAATTAACACGCCCGCATTGGCTGCCGGATCATCTACCGGACAAGCTACGTTGTCATCCAAAGAGAAGCAGGGGTCAAAGAGCGAATTCCCCGCTGAGCAACGAAATGCCCCGGCACGTTGCGCGGCAAGGGACCCTGTAAAGCATGTTCCATCAACTTCCTCCGTAGCGTTGAAACCAGCCGGATTATAAATCTCGATCCGTGTTTGCGCACCTCTGTTTAACCATGTCCAGAGGCCGCCGACGACTATAGCGACGCCTAATAAGCCGATAAGTGCGGTGCGCAGCGGAATGATGGTGACGCTCTTGCGACGCATCTTCTTCTAACCTCCCGTCATATGCGTACTGTTCCGAAGACCCAGGGGGCCTTTTCCAACATACTTCAACATACACTATGGTTTTACTGCGCGATGATAGAACAGAGGAGAAAGATAAATACGGTGACAGTGGGATATTTGAGGCCGAATGCCGACCGGTAGGCTGCATGGCGGGCTGAGTAGAGTCCATTAAGATGGTGTAAAAAGGATAAGGCCCTATGTTGAAGCAGGAGGGGCCATCGTTCCTCCAGTAAAGGTGAGATTGTACAGAAAACACCTGAGGAGGAAGAACGATGACCCAGTACCAGATTACCCTAGATTCAGAGATACTGCAGCATATTTTTACTGGCGATGATGGCATGGCCAAACTGATGGAGCAGGTACTCAACCAGGTA
>DUQB01000241.1 GCA_012838035.1 Bacillota bacterium
GCATCTTGTTCTACGGAGATGGCGTTAAGCCAGAATGCGGCAGCTTTCTGCCGCCATTGGGCTGCCTGTGATTGCCGGGGAAAAAGCAAAGCGGCACGGGCGAGTAGGCCGGCTTTTAAGGCGTTCGCTTCGGCGCGATTGGCGCCCGGACTTAACCCGCCTTCAATATGGGCGGCTAAGTAATGGTCTGCTTCTGTAATTAGTACGCTGCGGATCAATGCTTGATCATAAGGCGCCATCTTTTCTGCCAGTAGATCGTAAGCCAAGAGGCCTTGCGCGATCCAAAGCGCGGCATACTGTTTATCGTGGGCTGATACGGTTGAACCCCACTTATTGCCATCGGTAAGACGCAGTGGGCCGGCCATATGGGTGCCGAAAAGGTAGCGCGAACCTTTTTGAAAACGCTCGAGGTAATCCGGGTTGTCCGTAGCTTTAGCTAATACGCCGAACACACCTGTAGCTGCAGCTTGCGCCATCACGCCCCAGGAGGCGTAGCCGGTTCCGTAGTATCCGGCTACTGTATGCGGCGAGGTGTATGCGTGCCCATCCATACTACGGCCGTCGCGTCCCGTAATTTCGGCAGGAGAGAGCCAGGTCCATGCATTATCGGCATGGGTAACCCAATTATGTAATATATCGATACACTTCATGGCCGGCATTGATCCGGCGTGCATCACATTCAACCTGCGGCCACCTTTCTACTACATCATAGCCTTTTTCCACACTAAGGTCGGCTTTCTCCTGCCGTTATTCGGCATTATAGAGAACTTTGTTCACCAAGTATCGCCAACAGAGTAGGAAGATGCCCATTCCATGGCTAAATGATCCTTAATGCCAAGTGCTTAGGCAGCGTGTCATCAGAACGATGCAAATGGAGCAGCTTGCGCTCGGCCCGTCAAAATGCATAGGAAGAAGGAGGACCAACATGCGCCCCGTACAATTTGTTACAGACTCTTCCTCGGATCTGCCCGTCGAACTAACTCGAGAGCTTGACATGCATATTATTCCCCTGACTTACATCATTAACGGAGAAGCGAAACAGGACGATCTCTGGGTGCACACTCAGCCTGCCGATTTTTACAATCAAATGCGTTCTGGAGCGAGTTGCAGCACGTCGCAAGTGACGGTCAATGATTTTGTTCAGCACTTTACCTCAATCGTTGAATCAGGTAAGGATGTGCTTTACCTGTGCTTTTCATCCGCTTTGAGCGGAACGTACAACGCTGCCGTTCTGGCGAGTAAGAATGTTGCGGCTGCTCATCCTGAAGCCCGAATCAAGATAGTAGACACCCGGTCGGCCTCATTGGGAGAAGGGCTATTGGCGTATGAGACTGCGCTGAAAGTGCGTGAGGGAGGCTCCTTGGGCGAAGTATATGACTGGGCGGAGGAGAACAAGTTGCTGGTCAATCACTGGTTCACAGTGGGTGATCTGGAGTATCTGCGCCGCGGCGGCCGCATTTCTCACTTTACGAGCACCGTCGGTTCTCTACTCCAGGTGAAGCCGATTTTGCGTGTTGATGATGAAGGGCGCCTAGTGTCCTACAGTAAAGCACGCGGTCGGAAGCGCAGTATCGACGAACTGGCTAAGCACTGCATCAGTCGCATTGATCCTAATCGGAACAACATCATCGCTATTAGTCACGGCGACTGCGAAGCAGATGCGCTTGAACTGCAGGCAGCCATCAAGAAGGAAGTACCGGTTGCCAAAAGCATCATCCGGGCCACCGGTCCGGTAATCGGTTCTCATTCAGGCCCGGAAACCTTGGCTCTCTTCTTCTGGGGCGGAGGACGCGATTGACGTCAAATTGCGCAAACTAAGGGCGATATGTACAGGCCTTCTATGTACGCCGACTACTTCCTGAGGTGAAATATGATCTGGGTGACGCTCGGGTTGCTGCTTGTTGGTTCATCGCTCTTCAGGACCTGTGAGACAGCCTTTTTGTACGCGGATAGGTCGAGTTTGCGATATGCGGACACGGCGGAGAAATCCGGTCGGTACGCTGATATGTGGAGAAAGCCGGGACGTTTGGCGGCAACCACGCTGCTCGGCGGTGTAGTAGTGAACACTACTTTTACCGTACTGATCACTCTGACGGCGCTTGAGCGCTACGGTCGATACGCCGCTATTGTCGCCGTCATGTTTGCCGCCTTACTTATACTGGCTATTGGTGAAGTTTTCCCACGGGTTGTTGGTAGCGTAAAGGCGCAACAGATTAGTCTGTGGGCGTTGCGGCCTCTTCAACTGCTCAGCGTGCTGTTGCAGCCGTTCGTTCATATGGTGCTCACCGGCAATAGACTCATCACACGCCTTCTGGGAGGACCACAAGAGCCAGTGGTTATGGTTACCACGGCCGATATTCGCTCGCTGATCTCATTAGGGCACGAACAAGGGGTGCTGGAGCACGAAGAAGAGGAAATGCTCACCAGCGTATTTGAGTTTCGGGATGCCGTTGCCGGTGAGGTGATGACGCCGCGCTTAGATCTGCCTCTAGTACCGGTGACCGCCGGGATTGATGAAGCAGCCGATTGTATGCTGCAACAAGGCGTATCGCGCTTAGCGGCCTATGAGTCGCATCCCGATCAGATTATCGGCGTGGTGCACATTGAAGACGTGTTGCGCGCTAAAATGGATGGTAGAGACTGCCTCGTACATGAACTGGCGCGTCCGGCTTTAGTTGTGCCTGAATCGAAGTCGGTAGCCGACTTACTCAATCAGATGCGCAAGACGCGTGTGTCCACTGCTATAGTTGCTGATGAGTACGGTTCAAGCTCCGGCGTCATTACGCTGGAGGACTTAGTGGAACACATCGTTGGCGATCTTTGGGATGAACACGATCCTGATCACGCTGAAGACGGTTTCATATCAGGTGAAAGCGGCGGCGTCGTAGACGGCAGATTATCGATTGACGAGCTCAATGATGCACTTAACATCCGCCTTTCAGACGAGCATGCACACACGCTGGGCGGATGGATTTTTCATACTCTGGGACGTCTGGCACAGCAAGGCGATAGCGTCACTTATGCCGACGTAGAGTTTAAGGTCGTTGCTATGGATCGTTGGCGGGTAGATAAAGTGCGCGTCACGCATCTCCCGGGGAAAGATCATGTGCCGATGGTTTAGCAAACGCACATTCTACAGCCGGTCAGGCTATTTTCATGGGGGAATACTCATGGATATTTCGCCGCCAGTCGGTGCGCTCGATATTGTTCAATGCTTGCAACAAGCAGGGCATCAAGCAGTATTTGTGGGAGGTTGCGTGCGCGACCTTTTGTTGGGCATCGCGCCTACCGATTGGGATGTGGCTACCAGCGCCCGGCCTGAGCAAGTACGGCAGCTTTTTGCGCATACCGTTCCCGTGGGTATCAAGTTCGGCACGGTTATGGTGTTAAACCCCGAAGCGGTAGAGGTGACGACTTTTCGGCGCGACTTAGGTAGCAAGAACAGCCGCCATCCAGTTCAGGTGCTCTTTACCGATAGTCTGACGGAGGACTTGGCCAGACGTGATTTTACGATCAATGCACTTGCTTGGGATCCGATTACGGACACGCATATCGATCCGTTCGGCGGTCGTGCTGATTTAACGGCGCAGTTGGTGCGAGCGGTGGGAGATCCTATGCAGCGATTCTATGAGGATGCTCTACGCATTTTGCGAGCCGTACGGTTTGCCTGTCGCCTGGATTTCGATATTGAGTCGGAAACATGGGATGCAGTGATTAGTTCGGCGTATTTAACGGATCGCCTGAGCAAAGAGCGCGTGCGTGACGAATTGCTGAAGATTCTTGCCGTGCCGGACCCGGGGCGAGGCCTTTGGATGCTGAACGAGTTAGGCATTTTGCAGCGTATCATACCCGAACTGCGCGGTAGCGAGCGATTGGCGCAAGGTAAACGAGGCGCGCCTACATTATTGGACCACCTGATTCAGACTGCTGCCGCCTGCCCGGAAAAACCATTGCTGCGGTTGGCTGGGCTGTTGCATGATATCGGCAAGTTAACCACGCGTCAGATTACTTCCATCGGCCGAGTTGTGTTCCATGGACATACGCAGGAAGGGGCGCGCATAGCCGGCAAGGTGATGCGTCGTTTATGCTTTGATAGTAAATCGATAGCATATGCGCAATGGTTAGTCCAAAATCACATGCACCAAGGTGAAATAAGTCGTAAGGTATTGCGCCGCTGGTTGAGCGCCCAAGGCGAAACCTGGATCAGAGACCTTCTTGCTCTACGCAAAGCCGATCATATTGCGAGCGGCGGTTCTGATGCGCCTGCGCTCAGCAAAGCGGAAGCGGATTTAGATGCGATTTTGGCCAATGAGCAGGTGCTTAAACCAAGCGACTTGGCAGTTGATGGACATGACATTATGAAGCTGCTACAAATTTCCCCAGGACCGGCTGTAGGACAGGTTTTAGCAAGGCTCTATGAACATATCCTGGAAAATCCGGCCGACAACAATCGGGCGAGTCTGCTAGATCAGGCTGAACGACTATGGGCGGATAAACAACATTTTTCTCGCTGAACCAAGGTAGGGTTCTGACGCATCTCTGTGGAATTGGTAAGCAACGGATTACGACTAGTAATCCAGGGTAAAACTTGGAGGTTTCGTATGTGAGAAAAGGTTCTAAGACATCCAGCTTCGGTACCCCTGCGCGTGAGTCCCACGATGCTTCAACCTTCTACGCTCAACGGTTATATGAGCACGTACCACAAAATGCGACAAAGCCGGACAATTTCAGTTCCGGCGAAAACGCCCCCGGTTCCACCGACGTGGTTTGGCAAGACGGAGAGGCTCCTTTCAACCGTATCTACCGCGGCGATAGCCGATGGATGGCAGAATTGCCCGACGACAGCGTACACCTGATGGTAACTTCACCACCATACAACGTAGGGAAGGATTACGACGAAAATCTCAGTCTGGAAGAATATCTAACGCTTTTACGCCAAGTTTTTAACGAAACCTATCGCGTTTTAGCACCAGGCGGACGGGCATGTGTTAATATCGCCAACTTGGGGCGACGCCCCTACATTCCTCTCCATGCATACATCATTGCCGACATGATCGATATCGGTTATTTAATGCGCGGCGAAATCATTTGGGATAAAGGGGCGGGCGCCGGAGTAAGCTGCGCCTGGGGTAGTTTCGCTTCCGCATCGAATCCGGTACTGCGCGATGTGCACGAGTATATTCTGGTCTTCTCCAAAGGCGACTTTAAACGAGAAAAAGGCAACAAGGAGAACACCATCTCTAATGAAGACTTTGTTGCCTGGACCAAGTCCGTATGGCAAATGGGTACTGAATCGGCCAAAAAAGTAGGACACCCGGCGCCGTTTCCGGTAGAATTACCTCGCCGCTTAATCGAGCTTTATACGTTTGTCGATGATATTGTTTTAGACCCATTCTGCGGTAGCGGCACCACTTGTGTGGCGGCAGCGCTAAACAAGCGGCGCTATGTGGGTTACGACATTTCTCCGGAATACGCTCAGCTGGCAGCCAAACGCCTTGAAGTGTTAAAGCGGGAGACGCGCCAAGGCGGCTTACCCTTTAGTTAATGGATGGCCGTAGCTGGTCTCGCGATAGGGGCGGCAGCTTATGCTCCTTGCGGTTGCGCTTCACTACGAGACCAAAAGACGCTTCTGCGATAAACATGGAAGGCTGTATGAAAAATGAGTTAAAAAAGCGGCATTTTGCTACCGAGTAAGGTATGATAATGATAAGGAGTCGGCGTTAAGCGGCTCAGGGTTATGCGTGACGATAGCAGCGCTTTAAGCCTTGTGCGGATATGATGAGTAAGGGAGAGTGGTTACGATGAATAGTCAAGCGGTCGGCGAATTCGTTCGTAGTGTCAGTGGGTTCGGTCCGGTACGTGCAAAAACACTGCGTAATGGGAAAGAAATTCGTCTCCTGCAGGCTACCATCAATACATCCGCCGACATCATGCGTATTCAAAGCGATACGGATTTCATCGAAGTTGATCTTAACAAAATCGAACACATCAGTTATTCACCGGAAAAGCAAAAGTACTTTGTTCACCTGCAAGACGGCTTCGTAGAGGTTCGTCCGGACATCTAGAGCAGGACAGGTGGATTTTTGCCTTGCGGCTTCATGTGCAGACCATTTGTTCAGAATATTTAAACCTAGTCTGCTAAGCCGGTTTTCTAAGCAATGATTGTGTGATGGAAAGCAATGTCTAAGGGCCGCATCACTCTACTTGATGCCGGATAATCAATGCCGCGGAATACAAGAGAGTGACCTTACGCTTTTTTGCAGGGAGGTGATTCAAATGGTAAATCGACGTTTGCAGGAGATTATGCAACGGGAGGGTCCATTTGAAGCGCTACTACAATGCAACGGAGGTACTACCTGCTGAACTGCTGGAACAGGTACAGCAGTATGTCCAAGGCGTACGGCTATATATCCCCATCAAAGGAGAACCGGCCGGGTGGGGCGTGAAAAGCGGAACGCGCGCCCAACTTGCTCAGCGTAATGCCGTCATACGCACTCGCTACGCGGAGGGTGCCGGTATTGAGACATTAGCCCGAGAGTTTTTCCTTAGTCATGACCGTGTGAGGAAGATCATCGGCAAAAACGGCTGAAATCATTTTCGGGGCTGCATGTTCAATGCGCCGTATGTTACAGTGTCCTTGGCAACGCGTGGCCAATCCCTTGTTGAAGGGGGTGGTTTTCAATGATTGAAAGCCGGGAGGGTCCGGCGCAATAACCGGGCCAAACGGTAACAGAGAGGGTATCCTATACAGCGGATACCCTCTCTGTATTCTATATAGTTGTACACACATACCGGCGCAATTGTGCGCCCCTAGCCGATAGCAAGCATGCGGTCAATGGAGCGGCGCGCTTTCCGGGCGATATCCTCCGGTACCGTTACTACAAATTCGTCGTGTTTAAGTGAGTGCAAAACCTTCTCCAAAGTGATCATCTTCATATACTTGCAGACCGCTTCCGTATGCACAGGGTAAAACCGCTTGTGCGGGTTTTCGCGCTGCAACGGATGGAGGATGCCCACCTCGGTCGCCACCACAAAATCCGTATCCGGCGAGTTCTTTACATGATTAATCATGCCGCCGGTGGAAAGCAGAAAGGTTCGCTCGGAACTGATGTGACCCGAGGCCAGGTAGTCCATACTTTGCGTAACACAACCACACTCCGGATGGATGAGAAAGTCGGCGCCTTTGTGTTCAGCCCGGAGCAACTCGATTTGGCTGGGGCGAATACCGGCATGGACATGGCACTCGCCCAGCCAGATGTGCATGTTCTGCCGACCCGTCATGCGCTTTACATAGCTGCCCAAGAACATGTCTGGACAAAAGAGGATTTCTTGCTCTTCCGGAATAGAATTTACGACAGCCAACGCGTTGCTTGATGTGCAACAAATGTCCGTTTCAGCTTTCACTTCAGCAGACGTGTTGACGTAGGATACGACAATAGCTCCCGGATGCAGCGCTTTCCATTCTCGTAATTGCTCCGCAGTGATCGTATCAGCCAGCGAGCAACCTGCTGCCGGATCCGGAATGAGCACCATTTTATCCGGGTTCAGTATCGCCGCTGTTTCAGCCATAAAATGGACGCCGCAAAAAACAATACGATCCGCTGTGGTTTCTGCCGCAATACGGGCTAGTTGGAGTGAATCGCCAACATGCTCCGCAACATCTTGTACCTCAGGCAGTTGATAATTATGTGCCAAGATCACAGCGTTTTTCTGTTGCGCAAGTCGGCGGATTTCAGCTTGGAGTTCGGAAACGGCCACTGCCGTACTCAAGTTGGTCAATCCTTTCATTTAACCCGAAGTGGTCTTCCGACCCAGGTAAAGCCTGGATTACCTTGAATTATAGCATGGATGGGATAAAGATAGAAAGTCTCGCCGGTCCTTAGCGTCATAATGCAGCGCTATTACGGCATGTTACCTGGGTATTGCCGGGCTGTAAAAGTTTGGTGAACTCGACAGCAGTCTTTTCTGTTCTAAACATCATGCTTCGACGCTGTGACTACAGACCGTTCGAGTATTGGGATCCTGTAAGAGTTTGGTGAACTCCTCGGCAGGAATGGGAGGGCTGATCAGATAGCCCTGTATTGCGTCGCAATCGTGCGTGCGCAGATATTCAGCCTGCTCTTCCGTCTCTACGCCTTCCGCGACTACCCGCAACCGCAAGCTATGCGCCATGGAAATGATCGAGCTGACAATTGCCGCATCATCATGATTCGACGCCACGTTCTTTACAAAACTTTTGTCGATCTTTAACGTTTGCAACGGTAGACGTTTGACCAGACTCATTGAGGAGTAGCCCGTGCCAAAGTCATCAATCGCTATTCTTACGCCTAAACTGACCAGTTGGTCCAAGGTGCTGCATGTAGCATTCAAGTTTTGTAGAGCCGTACCCTCCGTAATCTCCAGCAAGAGCAGATTCGGGTTAAGCTGCGTCTCTTTGAGGACCTTCTTCACGGTTTGGATGAGATTTTGGGGCATAAATTGGCTTGCGGCCAAATTGACGGAGATAGTTATGTATCGACCTAGCTGCTCGTGCCAACGCTGCGCTTGAGCACAGGCCGTGCGTAATACCCATTCGCCGATAGGGACGATGAGACCTGACTCTTCGGCCAAGGGGATGAATTCATCAGGTTTCATGTAGCCGACTCCCGGTTTTTTCCACCGCAGCAACGCCTCTGCGGCGACGATTTGACCCGACGCAGTATCCGTAATGGGCTGGTAGAACAGCTCGAACTCATCCAAACCCAGCGCGTAGCGTAGACCCTTCAGCAACATCAGATGGGACATCGCAGACGCATTCATAGTGGGATCATAAAGCTGATGATTGTTACGCCCCTGGGCTTTACTGCGGTAAAGCGCCGTATCTGCGTTTTTTAGCAGCGTATCGGCATCATCGGCATCGTGGGGGAATATGCTGATACCGATGCTGGTAGTAATGTGCAGTTCATGTCCTTCCAGGGGAAAGGGCCGTTTGAGCACTTCGTGAATCCTCTGCGCGATTTGAAGCGCATCCTCGGGCTGGGCGATCTGTGCGACCAGAGTAAACTCGTCGCCGCCTAAACGTGCGACAGTGTCGCCTTCTCTGATGCAACTGAGCAGGCGTCCGGCCACCATTTGCAGCAGCTGGTCGCCGACGGTATGGCCTAACGTATCGTTGATGTTTTTAAAGTGATCCAAGTCTAGAAACATGACGCCGATTAGAGTTTTATTGCGCCTAGCCTGAGCAAGGGTTTGATTAAGTCGATCGTGCAACAGATAACGGTTCGGCAGTCCGGTTAACGCGTCATGATAAGCTTGGTGGCGAATGGTCTCTTCGTAGCGTTTTTGCTCGGTTACATCGCGCGTAATTCCTTCGTAATAGACCACTTCGCCGTCTTCATTGCATACCACCCATGTAGTGAGCTCCACCCAGAGCTCGGTGCCGTCTTTGCGGCGCATACGCGTGGTAGATACCGTATTGCGTTGATCGGGCGGCAGTCGATCCGCCTGACTGACATATAAATCCTTCGGTATGTGGATGGAGAGCAACTCCTCTTTAGAGTCATAACCCAGCATTCTCACCAACGCCGGGTTGACATCCACATAGTATCCTTCGGGCGTACTGCGATAGATACCGTCAAGGGAATTCTCAAACAACGAGCGAAAGCGGGTTTCACTCGCACGCAGCTTCTTTTCCGCTTGCTCTCGGCTGGTTAGATCGCGCACACTGAGCAGCAGACACTCCATATTCTTGACTGTAATGGCATGATAGCCGATTTCTACCAATACCCTGCCGCCGTCTTTGCGCTGACAATACCAAGAAATCATGCCGCCTTTACCCGGATTGGCCAACAGGTTAGGTAACGAGCGGCGCATGCGTTCAGGCGACAGTGCGGCCACATGCATGCCGAACAGCTCGTTTTTTTCATAACCGGTAAGGGTGGAAAGCGCCTGGTTGGCCTCAATAATCAAACCGCTCTTGTCGATGAGAACGAGGGCGTCGGGAACGGCATCCAGAATGTCCTGCAAACGTAGATACGTATCTTCCAAAGCGTATTGCTTGGTTAACAGGCGGAGTAGCGAGCGGTAACGCAAGTGGGCGATGAAAAAGATGAAGCACGAAACCAAAAGCAGCATGGTAGCCTGCCATGTTACTTTTTGACCCGAATAAAGCCCCATTACATACGCAAAAACCACTACCACGCACAGCGTAATGGTAATGAAATGGGTTCGCTTGTTTGTCACCGGCGATGCATCAACTTGGGACACGACCCGGCCTCCTATATCACGTGCGCCTTCGATCCGTTTTACCGCTTATGGACTGCATATGACCTTTGCCTATGGAGTGCGGCCGTCGTAGTTCCAGATCACAGTAAGTCCAGATGCCTGATTCGCCTTTTATATGGAGAGTCCCTGCTTAAGTATAATGCGCAATTAAGGGGATTAAGCGGTTTTGCTATACAATTGATACTAGAAATACGGCATAAGAATCAGAACTAATGCAGGTTTTGACCTTCTATAAGAGACAAGTTGCTGTTGACGACGACGGCGGTATGCAGGTGAGGGACAAATGAACGTGTAGGTGATAGAATCAAAACAGCTAATTCGTTTTGGTAAGCAGGGTGTTGATCACGAGTACGGAAGTTCACTACAGAAGGTGAACAAGTACATGGCTGGGAGGCCGGCGCGTTTTGGACGTTTTTCTTAGCTTAAAAGCTTACTATTGGGCCTATCGCTATACCGGACTGACCTCATTGGCGCTCGTCGTGCTCACGACCGCTTTGGCGCTCGTCCGCCCCAGACTGCTGAGCGTTATTATCGACAGCGTACTGATTGAGGGACGATATGAAAGGTTACCGGCGTTAGCCTTCTGGGTTTTCGGCGCGGCCGTGCTACAAGGAGCATGTCATTACGGTCGTACCTATTTGGGACACGTCTTCGGCGCCAATGTAGTATCTGAGTTGCGCAATGGTTTGTACAAAAGGCTGCAGTCACTCTCCTTCAGCTACTTCGATACCGCCCGTACGGGTGATCTGATGGCGAGGCTGACGGGAGACGTGGAAGTGTTTCGCCAGTTTCTCGCCTTCGGCATGGCCGGTTTACTGGAATTCATCCTGATGGTAAGTCTCGGGCTCATCATGATGGCCGGTTTGGACTGGAGACTGACGTTGGTCTCCATCATCTTCATGCCGTTTTTAGCGGCGCTGACCATTCGGTTTCATCATGTCATCCACCCGGCTTTCACGCATTTACGCGAGGCTATGTCCGATATGAGTACTGCCGTACAGGAGAGCATCACCGGAATTCGCACGGTGAAGAGTTTTGCTCGGGAACCGCAACAGATCGCCCTTCTGCGGGAACGCATAGAGACTTTCGTTGCCAGACATATGGGCATGACCGTGATTTGGTCACGCTTTTTCCCGGTTATGGAACTGCTTGGACATCTCAGCGTAGTGGTCTTACTTCTCTATGGCGGCATGCAGGCGATCAGCGGCCGCATCAGCGTAGGAACGTTGGTAGCTTTTTTTCAGCTCATCTGGATGATTATAGGGCCGGTACGGCAATTAGGTTATCAAATAAACAACTACACCCAGTCGTTGGCGGCAGGCGAGCGTCTGTTGGAGGTGCTTACCACCCCGCGTACCGTTCGGAATAGGCCGCATGCCGCACCTTTGGACAGTATGCAAGGCCATGTGGTTTTTGAAAACGTCTCATTTGCCTACGACAAGAAGCATCTTGTTCTTGAAGACGTCAGCTTAGATGTAAAACCCGGCATGACCGTGGGGATTATCGGCGCCACCGGTTCCGGCAAGTCTACATTGGTAAGCCTCATCGGGCGATACTATGATGTAACCAAAGGGCGAGTGCTTATAGACGGTCGGGATGTACGCGACATCACGCTGGAAAGCTTGCGGCGGCAAATCGGCATCGTCTTCCAAGATACGTTCCTATTTTCTACCACTATTCGCGAGAACATCGCCTTCGCCCGACGCGAAGCTACCGACGCGGAAATAGAGGCCGCGGCGCGCTTGGCCGACGCTCATGATTTTATCATGGAAACCAAAGATGGATATCAAACCCTGGTGGGCGAACGCGGTTTGGGTCTATCCGGCGGACAAAAACAACGCTTAGCGATCGCCCGTGCCGTTTTGGCTCAACCTCGCATTCTCATCTTGGACGACGCTACGGCCAGCGTAGACATGGAGACCGAGTATGCCATACAAGAAGCGTTGCGGGCGATGCCGCAGCAATGCACTAAGTTTATCATTGCGCATCGTATCTCTTCGGTAAAAGATGCCGATCTGATCATCGTATTGGACCATGGTCGCATCGTCGAACAAGGCAAGCATGAGCGGTTATTGGCGTTAAACGGTGTCTATCGGAGTATCTATGACGTGCAATATCAAGATGACCCGACTAAGTCGGTAACGGCGACGCCTGCCGTATCCGACCCGGCTATGTAGCGGAGCGGACTCGTCGGCAGGTCATTAAGCTGCATAAAGGAGCCTATGTGAAAGTGAGTTCATCTGCAACGCATACCGAAAATGTGCCGAAGGACAAGCATGAAGCACAGGCGGCGTCTTCACCAGCACGCGATGTAACGCAGCGTTTTGTATATCCAGACGACCGCAACATGGAGCGACCTTTCGATTCACGACAACTTGTGCGTCTGCTCGGGTTTATGCGACCGTACCGGAGGCTAGGCGTTACTGCTTTATTGCTGACTATGTTGGGTACGGCGGCCAACTTGGCCACCCCTTATCTACTGAAGCTCTCTTTGGACATGTTTGATCCGACCATCCGCATTATGGGCCATCAACAGCTGAGGTCGCAGCTTATAGTATATACCGGGTTGTTGGCAGCTTGTTACCTTATCCTCTTTCTCTCCAGTCGAAAGCGGATCGTTGTTACTAACCTACTGGGGCAATATGTGCTGCGCGATGTCCGGCAGACTCTGTATGCTCACGTGCAGCATCTGTCGTTTGATTTCTTCGATAAACGTTCCGCCGGTTCCATCATGGTGCGCATTATCAACGATGTGAACTCGCTGCAGGAACTGTTCACCAACGGCGTGATCCAAAGCCTGATGGATGTGTTCCTTCTCTTCGGAATTGCCGGCATTATGTTTAGCATGAACGTAAAGCTGGCATTAGCAGCAATGCTGGTTGTGCCGATCATGGTCGTACTCTCTACCAAGATGCGTATCACAGTGCGGCGCGCATGGCGGGAAGTGCGCAAGCGCAGTGCTCGCATCAATTCACATCTGAATGAGGCCATCCAGGGTATGCGTGTTACTCAAGCGTTTGTTCAAGAAGAGGAGAACCAGATTTTCGCAGATCATCTGAACAACGACTATCGTCAGACAATGATCCGCACCAGTAAGATGGCTGATCTGTTGAATCCGCTGATCACCATTACGGGTGGATTAGGTGTATGCCTTGTCTACTGGTACGGAGCTTCACTATACAGGCAAGGCGAAATTCTCCTGGGAACCGTCTATGCTTTTGCCGCCTACCAAGGTCGGTTTTGGGAGCCTATTACGCGCTTGGGGAACTTATATAACCAACTGCTCCAAGCCATGGCTTCGTCTGAGCGCATCTTTGAAATTCTGGATACCCAACCTACTGTGACCGAACGGGTGAATGTCGTCATCTTACCTCAGGTGCAGGGGAAGGTGGTATATGATCATGTTAGTTTTGCCTATACCGCCGGCAAGCCGACCCTACAGGACGTATGCCTGGAGGTTGAACCTGGTCAGACCATCGCTTTGGTGGGGCAGACGGGGTCGGGTAAAACGACGTTTGTAAATTTGCTCTGTCGTTTTTATGATGTTACCGGCGGCCGCATCCTGATCGACGGTCATGACGTACGCGATGTAGCCCTGCCTTCATTGCGTTCGCAGATCGGCGTCGTACTCCAGGACACCTACTTGTTTAGCGGCACCATAATGGAGAACCTGCGCTTTGGCCGATTAGATGCTACCGATGAAGAGGTCATGGCCGCGGCTAAAGCTATTGGCGCGCATGAGTTTATTCAAGAGTTACCGCAAGGCTATCAAACTCAGGTGAGCGAACGCGGCAGCGGCATATCCCTCGGCCAACGCCAGTTGCTCTCATTTGCCCGGGCCGTGCTTGCTGATCCGCGCATTCTCATTCTGGATGAAGCTACGGCCAGCATCGACACAGAGACGGAAAAGCAGGTGCAAGCGGCGCTGGCTAAGTTGCTGGAGGGACGCACTTCGTTTGTCGTTGCCCACCGCTTATCTACTATTCGTAATGCCGACTGCATCCTGGTCATGGATCATGGGCGCATCGTGCAGAAGGGCACGCACGATGAGTTGATGCGACAATTGGGTATTTATCGGGACTTGGTTACGGCCCAGTACAGATTTATCGCGTGAGGTGTATAGCGTTGACCGGTTTAGGTACGGTTATCAATGTTTTTACCATTCTGGGGGGAGGTACGGTCGGCCTGTTGGTGGGCGGCAAGCTGCCCGAACGCACCGGTGAAATCGCCATGCAGGCCGTTGGCGGCGTTACTCTCGTTCTAGGTCTGCAAATGGCGCTGGGCGTGCAAGATGGTCCCCAGATGATGGTCGTACTCATTTCATTGGTGCTTGGCAGCGTTCTAGGCGAGTGGTGGGATTTGGAAGGTCGCATGAATCGCCTGGGTCAGAATCTGGAAGCGCGTTTTGCACGGTCAAATGAAGCTCAGTCAACGCAAGCGGCTGGAGTAGGCGAATCGCGTTTTGTTCGAGGATTTATGGCGGCCAGTCTGCTGTTTTTGGTTGGACCGATGGCCGTATTGGGCGCGCTGCAAGACGGGCTGCAAGGCGATGCGACCATTTTGATCATGAAATCGACACTCGACGGGATAGCTTCGGTAGCGCTTGCAGCAGCCCTAGGACCAGGCGTGTTGCTCTCTATCATGCCGATCATGGTCTACCAGGGTGGTATTACCGTACTGGCCGGAACTTTGGGCACACTGCTCACAACATCGGTAATAGACGCTGTAACCGTATGCGGGGGTATTATGATCATCGGCATTGCCGTCAATATGTGGAAGCTGGGCAATATCCGCGTGGGTAATATGGCGCCCGCGCTGGTTGTCAGCGGGCTCATCACCGGTTTTGGGGCTGCATTAAAGCTCTGGTAGGGCCGATTTAAAGACAAAGGAGCGATGCGGAGTGCAGAAAATGCAGGAACGAATGGAGTTGTTGCTCTCGCAGGCGGAGGCGCGCCATATCGATATCGCTTGGGTAAAGGAACAGCTGAAGCAGCAGCGTATAGAGACGCCTTCCTGGGGATACGCCGACAGCGGTACCCGCTTCAAGGTGTTCGCTCAGCCGGGGGCGGCCGTTACGCTGAGCGACAAACTGCGCGATGCGGCTCATGTGCATCGGATGACGGGAATCGCTCCCTCAGTCGCGTTACATATACCGTGGGATCTGGTGGACGACTGGTCGGCGGTAGCCCAAGAAGCGGCCGCTTTAGGATTAACCATCGGAGCGATCAACCCCAATCTTTTTCAGGATGATGCCTATAAAATGGGCAGTCTGACGCATCCGGACGCCAAGGTGCGAGAAAAAGCGCTTGCTCATATCGTTGAATGTGTTGCCGTAATGCGCGCAACCGGCTCACGTGATCTGAGTTTGTGGCTAGCCGACGGCATCAACTATCCGGGAGCCGACGACTTGCGGGCGCGGCGGCGACGGCTGGAAGAGTCGCTTAGCCGGATTTACGGTTTACTCCCGCCTGATAAGCGTCTGCTCATCGAGTATAAGTTCTTTGAACCGGCCTTTTATGCGACGGATATTCCGGATTGGGGTATGGCGCTGTTGCTTTGTCAGAAACTAGGGGATCGGGCAAAAGTGCTGGTCGATTTAGGTCACCACGCGCAGGGCGTAAACATCGAACAGATTGTCGCCACGTTGCTGGATGAAGGACGTTTGGGCGGATTCCATTTCAACAACCGCAAGTATGCCGACGATGATCTCACCACGGGTTCGATCAATCCCTATGAATTGTTTCTCATTTACTGCGAATTGGTGTCAGGTGAGTTAGATCCACAGGTGGAATATGACGTAGCCTTTATGATCGATCAAAGCCACAACGTAAAACCCAAGGTGGAGGCGATGATTCAGTCGGTGATTGCGATTCAGCGTGCTTACGCGAAAAGTTTGCTGGTCGATCGCAAGACTTTGGTTGAAGCGCAAAAGGTCGGAGACATAATCGCTGCCGAGGAGTGTTTGGCAGCCGCTTTCAATACGGATGTAGAGCCTCTGTTAGCCCAGGTGCGCATGGAAATGGGCGTACCGACCGATCCGCTTCTGGCGCATAGACAATCGGGCTACCAGCAGCAAATTGAGACAGCTCGCGCCGGTAAGCGCGGAGCGAGTAGCTTGGGCTAGTGTATACCCGAATCGATCACACGGTTCGCGGCGTATATCTCCTATGGCTTTGGCTGCCGGATCCGCAGACGATTCAGGTAGGAGCGTTGGGTAGCCATCACTTTTCGGTCGGTTACTATGCATATGTTGGCAGCGCACAAAACGGCTTGCTGCACCGTTTGCGCCGCCATGGCAAACAGACGAAACCGTTGCGTTGGCATATTGATTATCTGCGCGTCCATGCTGAGTTGACGACGGTTCACGCAGCACCGGTCGGACCGGAGTGGGAGTGTCGACTGGCTGCAGCCTTAAGACGGCAACCAAATGCCACAGTGCCGGTACCAGGCTTCGGTTCATCCGATTGTCGGTGTGTCAGCCACCTTGTCTACTTTAAAGAAGTGCCGTCTGTTATGTGCCGGCCGCAGTTGATATGGCCGGAGCTGATCGTTTTGCCACCGAATGATTTGCAGTAGTTATACGACAAAGGAGCGATGATCATGAGCTATGGTGTTGTAACAGAAAACTGGTCGGATCAGGAAGTGTTTGTGCTCAGTGGACCAGATGGGGCTAAAGCAACCATTTTGCCCTGGGGAGCCAACCTCATTCAGTTGGCATTACCTGTCGGAAGGGCTGATACTGCGGTGGAGCTCCTATCCGCACCGGAAGACTTCAAGGCTTTGGAAGAGAATCCTACGCGCTATGGATGTCCGATCCTCTATCCTTTCCCCAGCCGGATATCCGCCGGGAGGTTCACGTTTGCAGGACAAGAGTTCCAAGTAGACGTGTATCCCGACGGTAACGCGCGTCACGGTTTTGTACATAACCGGATGTTTACCGCAGCCGGATTAGGTTCAGGACCGGACGGCGCTTGGGTAACACTGGTTTTTGACGGCAACATAGCCGATATCCAAAGACAATTCCCCTTCCCGTTTGAGTTGACGATAACCTATCGTCTGGCCGAAGCTGAGTTAGCGGTGGATGTAACCGCTCGGAATGCCGGAGGTAGGCAGATGCCCATGGGATTCGGCTGGCATCCGTATTTCAATATGCCGTTGTTGCCGGATGGAGATCGAGAGCAATGTCAATTGCAGGTCCCCACCTCTACGTACTGGGAATTAGCTGACGACTTGGTACCTACCGGCAGACGTCTGCCGGTGAGCGGCCGCTTGGATCTGCGCTCAGGGTATTCTGTAGGAGAGACCATGTACGACGATATCCTTTCCGGTGTGGAGAGTGACGAAAACCACTGGTCGCATGCTTCGCTTCTCGATCAAGAAGCCAAGCTGAAAGCGACGGTGAGCGCCGGTCCTTCCTTCCGAGAATGGGTTATATACACCCCGCCGCAACGCGCTGCCGTTTGTTTGGAACCTTATACCTGCGTGGGCAACGCCTTTAACCTACATGCAGCCGGAGTAGATGCGGGTGTAATTGTTCTGGCGCCAGGTGAGAGTTGGTCGGACACCATGAAGGTAACCTTGTCACACTTATAAAATGCGCGAACATGTACAGGTCGGCGATGCGCTTGTTTAGCCGGCCTCATTTCTTACCCACAATTTGGACGTCGTGTGCGCCTTGCCGAGGCGGTATGCTGGAAGAGAGCCTTCATGGGCTTGCAGTTTAGATGCAGGAGGCGCACGATGCGTTTATACGACGTTTTGGTTCATCGAGTAAAAACGGGAATGACGGCAGTTCTCATATCATTGTTGTTGCCGGTTTCAGCTCACGCTGCTTTAGTGGAGTTGCGCACCGGACCGGCCGCAGCCATGGCCGTTCACGTGGAAACCGACTGGTCCAGGTTGAACCTGTTCGCCGGCGGCGGGTTGGCGCTACCAGGATTTATCGGTTCGCCGCTGCGGCATCCATCTCTGACTTTCGGCGCACGCCTATATACGCAGGCAGATGCTGCTGTAAGACCCTATATTTCCACCCAATACGGCTGGGTTATGCGTACAGACGGTCTGGAACCTTTTACCGGCGGCGGCCTCGGATTGGCATGGCATTTCGGGCCTGATATGGCCTATCGATTAACGGTGGAGACCGGCCTGCTCCTACGTAACTCCTGGGTACCATACCCCAGCGCTGGTTTGGGGCTGGCTGTAAAACTCTAGCTTTAGGACGACGTAACCTAAGCTTAGGCACGGCAGTAGCGGATGACCGCAGCGGCGGCGTCAATACCGCTGCGCACCGCTCCTTCCATGGTCGCCGGCAGGCCTGTAGCCGTATAATCGCCCGCCAGAAACAGGCCGGGAACAGAGGTTGTGTTGGTTGGGCGCCAGGTTTGCGCCATAGGATGGGTAGAGAATGTGGCAGCTTGGTGTTTGATCACGCGAGCATTGATTAGGTCGGGTAGCGGCTGCCCGAAAGCCTTTTGCAGATGGCTTTCAGTCCAGCGGATAATCTGTGCGGCAGGGTAGGCGGCCAGTTCACCGGGGCAACTGATCGATACCGCCAGTTCTTGGGCGCCGTCACTCTTGGTTTCAGGAAATACCCACAGGGCGGGCAGACCGGGAATGGCCAACACAGAGTGCTTGGTGAGCGCCTTATCGTAAGTGAGGAAAACGTCTACAATAGATTTGGCGGGCAGTTTTTGTACCGTCCTGAGGGCGCCATCTTCTGCTATGGTTGCGTTGCCAACGCGTGGCAGCGTGGTGTAGGGAACGGCCAGTACTACCGCCTTAGCTGCGATTAGCCCGTTTTTTGTCAAAATGGAAAAGCAGCGTTCCTGTGCATTAAAAACTACTTGCTGCACCCTGCAGTTCATCCTGATCTCGCCGCCTCTTGCTTTTAGATACTGCGGCAGCGTCGCGTATAATCTCGATAAATCGCGCCCGGGAAACCCTAGTGCGGCTCCATGGTCGCATTCAAAGAAGGCTGTGCGAAATATCACCATGGCTAATGCGGCGCTCGCCTCCTCGGCAGGAGAGTTTAACGTCGGCGCACTAATCAGCTCCCAGATAAACCGTCTAGCCGCTAAAGACTGCTTGTGCCGTTGGAGCCATTGCGCAAAGGTTTCGTCGGGCATAACGGGCTCTCCGTGGCGGATCATCCATAAAGCACGAGCGACAAGGTGTTTGTCATGCAGCGACAAAAAGGGATACTTGATGAAGGCAGGCGCGAATGACAGGAGATCGGGAAGCGAAGTTGCATAGAAACGACCTGTCTTTCCCATGTGTAATACAACCAGAGCTAACTTTTTTTGCAGGTGGACCTGGGATTTGGTTCCCAAGCGCTCAAGCAACCGGATATACTCCGTATTACAGCGTAAGAACAGATGGCTGCCCACCGGTTGCGAGGTTCCGTCGGCCAGACGCACGGAGCCGGCACGCCCTCCCAAGCGCGAGCTCTGCTCCAATAGCATCACTGGGTAACCGGCATCCGCTAGTTCCACAGCGGCGGCTATCCCGGCCAAACCGGCGCCGACGACGACTACGGAGTTCAATCCGCCCACTTGGTGTGCGTCCATTGCAACCACATCCCAAAGAGGATTTTCAGTTTTTGGCAGTGCGAAAGGCTGACGCGTTGGGAAAAGACATCGTAATCCAAGGCCTCTATGCGTCCCAGCAACTGGGAGTAGACGGTTTGCAGCACCAGGATGCAGGGGAGTGAGTGATGGGGTACAAGGGCGTTAAGCCGAGATCCTGACGTATAGTAATCACGGGCGCGTCGTACTTGAAACTGCATAAACCTACGCCACTGTTCCGTTACCACACCGGCCTCAAGGTCTGCAACCGTCAGCCCATACTCCGCCAACTCCTCTTGCGGCAGGTAAATGCGACCCATCTCCAAGTCTTCACGTACATCGCGCAGGATATTGGTGAGCTGCAGCGCAATTCCCATATCTTCAGCGTACCTAACAGCCTGTTTGTCTTGATAACCCAGCACCTGGATTACCAGCAATCCTACGGCGGAAGCCACCTTCCAGCAATAATCGCGCAGTTGGGTAAACGTGGCATAACGCTTTACGGTCAAATCCTGTTCTACGCCGTCAATAACAGCATGGAGTAATTTACCGGATATACCATACTGATCGATGACATCCGCCAAAGCGATAAAAATGGCGTCGACCGCTCTCCCCGTCATGCAAGCGTTGAGCCTGGATCGGAGTTTCCTGAGCTCTTCGCGTCCCACAGCCGGTGAGGGCGCTAAGTCGGCGGCATCGTCTACTACGCGACAGAAACTGTATATTGCGCAAATGGCACGGCGTTGCGGCCGTTTAAGCGTGACGATCGCATAATAAAAGTTCTTGGCTTCACGCCGGGTAAGCCTCATACACTCACGATAAGCCTGATCAAGCGTAGATTGCAAAGCAAAACCTCCAGGCAGGATACTATGGCTACAGTAGCAGGTGGTTGTCTCAACGTCGCTTTCTACCAAATAGAAATAAGGCTTGTACACCTAGGCGCACAAGGTGGCTTTTACTCAAGGTCGGTCGGTAACTGAAAATCCGATCCCGATTAGCGCGCACTGCGTCCAAAATAGCCATACCGCCTAATGAGAACAAGCTGACGTTATAAGCCTCACGTCGTTTGAGTAAATTGAGCAGCTCCAAGCCCGTTTGAAAAAGCGGCGCCGTCTTGTCGCACAAAGTGGCTATCAACTGGGCGGAAGCAGCAGAGTTGCGGCCATTTAACACATCGTCCGCGCTTATCCCTGTTTTCACCAGTTCTTCCATAGGGATGTAGATACGGTTACATGCCGCGTCGCAACTGATATCCTGCCAGAAATTCACCAACTGTAGCGCGGTACATGTCGCATTCGCGAGTTGTATGCGACATGTATCGGTATAACCCAGCAAGGCCAGGTACAGTTCACCTACCGGGTTGGCTGAGTAATGACAATAATCCAATAGCTGCTGCCAGTTTTGGTACCGATGCCGTACTTGATCGCGTCTGTTGGCCTCTATGAGTCGTAAAAAAGGCTCCGCCCGCAATTGGTGCTTCCTGATGGTATCCTGCAACCTGACCAGAACCGGGTACTTAGGAGTACCAGTGAAACAACGCAAGAGTTCCTCTTCCCATTGCGCGAGCAACGCCAGGCGATCGCCTTCGGCTTCATCCCCTATATCATCGACCGTGCGGCAGTAAGCATATAAGTTGGCTACGTCCGTACGCAAGTGTCGGGGAAGTAGCCAGGACAGCACCGTGAAATTCTCGTAATGGCTTCTAGTTAAAGCCATTACGTCTATTGCCTTCTCAATCGTCATCAACGGCTCACTCTCAGCCAATACCGGATATAATCATAGCATGTCCTTCTAGACGGGGAATGCGTATCCCTGCCGGAGGATTTGCGGACATTTCAGTCTGATATTTCAGTGCGCACCAGTGCGGAGGATCAGAGGTATTCAATGACGAACAGCAGAGTAGTTCAGCGGTTTGACCGCTGTGCGCGATTTGGCTTGGCCGGTGTTCGTTATGGACCGGGTGCAAGGTCCTGAAAAGAGGTGCGAGATGATCGAAGACGGTTTCGGTGATATTATCGGTAAAGCGCGTGCAGGTATGGGAATGACGTTAAAACAGCTGGCCCATGTGACGCAATTGGCGGTAGAGAGAGTGCGTCTGCTGGAAGAGTGCGAAGACGACCCTACGCAAGAAGAGTGCCGGCGGTTGGCGCTTGCCTTACATCTGCACCCCGGGGCTCTCGAGCAGATTGCCCGTAGAGACTACTTGCCGTATGTACTTCAAAATGCAGATATCCGTGTATACTCTTGTCAGGTGAGCGCCATGCGCGCGAATGCGTACTTGTGTGTAGAGCAAGCCAAAATGGCGGCGTTATTGGTAGATCCGGGCGGTGATGTTTCCACCTTGCTTCAATTGGTGGAGAAAAATGATCTGACGCTTGCAGGCGTTCTCATCACTCATGGGCATGCGGATCACACCGCAGGCGCGGCAGTAGTCGCCAATCGGTTCCGGCTACCGGTTTTAGCGCATCCGCAGGAGTATGTCACTGAGAGGTCGGCTGCGCTCAACGGCACTGGGAGCTACCACGTAGGCCCAATCAGCGTGCGTGCTCTGCACTGCCCAGGTCATACGCAACATGGTTATGCATTTATGGTGGGAGATGCTTTGTTCACCGGAGACACGCTGTTTGCCGGTTCAATGGGACGCACCCGTTCAGTCACGGCCTACAGCCGGCTGTTAGAGTCGGGTCGTCGATTGCTTGCTCTCTCACCTTTAATCCGCATATACCCCGGACACGGACCTGTGACTACCGTGGAGCAGGAACGAATGAACAATCCATTTTTGGCTGAGTACTACAGCCAAATATAATAACGAGGTGCTATTTGTCCATACAATCCCCGAGTCGGTTGACACAGGATCTACTTCATGACGTACAGACCGCTTTATTGTCTTGGTATGCTGTTCATGCCCGACAGTTGCCGTGGCGCGACACCACGAACCCCTACGCAGTATGGGTTTCCGAGGTGATGCTGCAGCAGACGCAAGTGAAGACAGTTATCCCGTACTACAACCGGTTTATGCGGCAGTTTCCCTCGCTAAGCGCCTTGGCTGCGGCAAGTGACGATGATTTGGCCATGGCTTGGGCCGGTTTAGGGTATTACCGCCGGGTGAGGAATCTACAGGCTGCAGTCAGGCAGGTAATAGCTCACCATCAGGGCAAGGTTCCTGATGACTGGCAGGTTTTTCGCAGCTTACCCGGCGTCGGCGACTATACCGCAGGTGCGGTTCTCTCCATTGCCTACCAAAAACCCTACCCGGCGGTTGATGGCAACGTTAAGCGTGTCTTAGCCCGATTCTTCGCCGTCGATGCGCCTTTGGAAAAGGCTGCGACGTTTGCTCGTATCAAACAGTATGCGCAAGAGCTTCTGCCGCATCACGCGCCGGGATTGTTTAACCAGGCGTTGATGGAGCTAGGGGCGTTGGTATGTACGCCAAAACGGCCCCAATGCGACATATGTCCAGTAGCTGTCTGGTGTAAGGCACGTCTTATGGGTAACGCAATGCAACTACCGGTGCGCCTGCCGCGTAAGAAACCACGGCCGGCGGTACGCGTGTGCGGCGTGATCCGTGCAGGGGAGAAAACGCTGTTTAAGCGCCGAACACATGGGGTATTGCAGGGTTACTGGGAGTTGCCCGGTCGGCAGTTGGAAGAAGGAGAAAAAGTGGATTTCGGAGTACGGCAACTAGCCTGTCATTTGAGTCATCGCGGTCTTGCGGTGCGGCCTGGGCGGTACTTGGGCGCTGTTGCTCATACCTTCTCGCATGTGCGGTGGCACGTGCACATCTACGCTTTAGACCTCATTTCTGTAAGCGAGCGCTGGGCAATCGACTCTCCTGATGTTCGTGAACCTGGCACCATGTATACCGCAGGGGAAGAGCAAGACATTTGGGCTTGGCTGACGCCGCAAGAGGTCCGAGCGACGGGCCTGCCCGTCGCCTTGCGCAGAATCTTGGATAAAGCTGAGCTTAAGCCGGTCGAGAGTGCCGCCGGCGATGCGAACATCACTTAAGAGGGGTCAAACTTCTCGAGCCAACTGATCACTTCCCGCGTGAGATGTGTGGGCGTGGAAGACCCTGAGGTTACGGCAACGCTGTTCTTACCTATGAACCATTCCGGCTGCAGTTCATTGACGTTGTCCACTAGGTAAGCCGGTTTGTCGGCGCGTTTTTTTACAATTTCAACCAACCGGTTCGAGTTGTTGGAACGGGAATCGCCGACTACGACGACTACGTCAACCTCCATAGCCGCCCTGGCACAAGCTTCTTGCCTTTGTTGGGTCGCCAAGCATATTTCGTTGTAGATCTCCACCCGCGGGTACATCTGCTTGATGTGTTGGAGTAGTTCATGAGTATCCCAGAGGCTCAGCGTCGTCTGATTAGTCACGGCCAGCGGCACCTCGTCCGGTAGCCGCAGCGCATCTACCTGTGCTTTGTTTTCTACCAGGTGGACCTTATCCGGAGCCTCGCCGACTACTCCTTCGGACTCGGGATGATCCCTTTTTCCTATATAGATAATGTGATACCCCTTTGCTACCAGGTCCTTAACCAACTCATGGGTGCGGGTGACGTCCGGACAGGTAGCGTCGATGATGGTGAGACCGCGCTCTATAGCCCTTTTCTTTACCTCAGGCGAAACGCCGTGAGCCGTGAAGATAACGGTGCCTGTGTCTAAGGTTTCGAGCAGCTTAAGGCGATCGGGTCCGTCAAGCGTGATGATGTCTTCGGATTCTAGAGAATCGACGACATGACGGTTGTGTACGATCAAGCCTAGGATGTAAATTGGTCGCGGCAGCGCCGGGTTTTTGGCGGCATTGCGCACCATTTGAACCGCATCCACCACACCGTAGCAGTATCCTCGCGGCGACACCTTAACAACTTGCATGACAACACCTCTATTGTTGTGCTACATTCTACCTGCCGCTTCGTACTCATTACAACACATAGCCTGTAGGATATGCAAGGATCACCATGCGGAGATGCGGTAAACTTATTGAGGTAGATCCTTGTGAATGCAGTTGCACGTTAACATTTCTTGAACTAGGAAGGAGCAAAAAGATCGGAGAGGAATACCCTGCATATATCATCATATTGATATGAATGAATATGTAAGTTACAACACGATCGTCAGCATCCGGAAGCGGGGTGAGAGCATGCAGGAGTTAGCACGGGTGTTTAAGGCATTAGGTGATGAGAATCGATTGCGCATTTTGGCGGCGTTGGACGACCGAGCACACTGCGTATGTGAGCTGGCGCGTCAACTAGGCATGCCTCAGCCTACCCTCTCACATCATCTAAAGATATTGCGCGACACCGGCTTGGTGATCGGCGAAAAAAACGGACCGCTGATCAACTGTCGTATCTGCTATGCATCTTGCGCGCGTTATGGGATAGACTTGGATGCGGTTACTACGCTGGTGCGAGAGAGAGAAAACAGCGTAGGATAAAACGGGAGGCTCGGTTAAAGGTGAAGGATACGTCGACGCATGTGCGCCTAAGCCCGGAAGCTCGCGTTCAGCAGTTGAATGCGGCTATGGCAGGGCTCAATTTATTCGGTGGCGCACAGCGCCCGTTGCAGTCGGAACAAAACAGCTCGTTTCGCTTGGCGCCTGAGCCGTTCTTTCTGGAGCAGGAGGTTATAACGCGATTAGAGGCACTCGGTTCGGCTTTTCTGGCTTTTTACCGAGCGGCCAATCGCCTTTACCAGCAGAGTCTACGGGGCAGAATCCCGTCTTTTTTTCACGAGTATCTGGATATGGGTAAGCCGGAACGCGTTCTGGAATACGGTCGCCTCAATCGGTTTAAACATGACGTACCTGCCGTTATCCGCCCGGATGTGTTGCTTACGGACGGGGGAATTACAGTTACCGAATTGGATTCCGTCCCCGGCGGTATCGGGTTACTTGCATTTCTCATGCGTGAATACGGCAGGATGGGTTATAAATTGGTCGGCGGCGCGGATGGGATGGTGACTCGCTTTGACCAGGCTTTGAGAAGTCTGCGCCCGGAATTGGCTGATCCTTGCGTAGCCATAGTCGTCAGCGATGAGTCTGAGGATTACCGCGGTGAGATGGTATGGCTGGCAGAGGCGCTGAGAAACGGCGGACTGAGCGCCCATACGTGTCATCCCAAAGATTTGATTTTTAGAGATGACGCGTTGTACCTGCCGGTGCAGGAAGAAGGGGTTACCGATCCGGTCTTGCGAAAGGTGGATATTATCTACCGTTTCTTTGAGCTGTTCGACCTGAAAAATATCCCCCAGATCGACTTGATTTTGTATGCCGTGCGCAAAGAGATGGTCGCCATTACTCCACCCTTAAAAAGCCAGTTGGAAGAGAAGATGCTTTTTGCCTTGTTTCATCATCCTGGGATGGAAAGCGCCTGGCGAAAAGAGCTCGGATCCGCCGTGTTCGAGGCGCTGCAGCAAGTGCTGCCCGCTAGTTGGATTGTGGATGCAAGACCGGTACCTCCACACGCCGTAATCCCTAATCTAACCCTAGGCGGCGCTCCTGTAACCGATTTCAGGCAACTGTCCGCCGCCGGTCAGCGAGAGCGAGAGCTGGTATTGAAACCCTCCGGTTTTTCACCTGAAGCCTGGGGCTCGCGCGGCGTGACGATCGGACACGATGTGTCGGGTGAAGTATGGACGCAACGCATAGAAGAGGCGTTACAGGCTTTTATGCAGACACCTTACGTATTACAGCGGTTCCATAAAGCCCGTAAGGACGGTGCCTCTTACTACGATTTCGGCATGCGTACCATTCGAAAGATGCACGGTCGCGCCAGGCTCTGTCCTTATTACATGGTCGCCGGCGATGAAATCCACTTGGCCGGCATACTGGCGACCGTGGTACCGCTAAACAAAAAAGCTATTCACGGGATGGTCGATGCAATCATGATACCTGTTGCAGCACGAGCCGATTAGAACGGAGTATGGCCAATATCAACATCCTACGGTGGTAAATCGTTTTTATTGAGGAGTGACTCAAGCCACATGCGTGACTACAAGGAGATACCGTTATGGCGCATGGTTTCCCAATCCGATTGGACAGATTGGAAGTGGCAAATCCGTAATCGGCTGCGCGATTTGGATGAACTGCGTCAGGTGATTAAACTGACGCCTGAAGAAGAAGCCGGGCTGAAACATGCTTCTAAGGGCTTTCCCGTCGGAATTACGCCTTACTACGCCACCTTGATGCACCCGGATAACCCGGCATGCCCCATGCGGCGGCAGGGGTTACCTTTGGGCGACGAAGCTTTGTTAAGTCCATATGAGCTGTACGATCCGCTGGATGAGGAAGGTGATTCACCCGTACCTTTCCTGACGCACCGCTACCCCGATCGGGTCCTGTTCATCATCACCGAGATGTGTCCGATGTATTGCCGGCACTGTACCCGCAGACGCTTGGTCGGTTCGCATGAAGGCAGCATCCCGAGGGCGGCCGTAGATGAGGCCATCGCTTATATCGCACGCACGCCGGCGGTGCGCGACGTCTTGTTATCCGGTGGTGACCCGCTTTCACTCAGCGATGATCGTCTAGAGTACATCCTGTCGTCTTTGCGCCGCATTCCGCACGTTGAAGTGATCCGGTTCGGTACGCGGGCGCCTGTAACCAATCCGTTTCGCATAACGGATGCATTTTGCGCCATGATTGAGAAGTATCATCCCATCTGGGTGAACACGCACTTCAATCATCCTGACGAACTCACGCCGGCAGCTGTCGCCGCCTGCAACAAATTGAGCCGCGCCGGCGTTCCCGTTGGTAACCAGTCGGTACTTTTACGCGGTATCAACGACTGCCCAAACATACAGAAGGCACTGGTCTTGAAACTGGTAAAAGCGCGTGTACGGCCATATTATCTGTACCAATGCGATCTGGCGCAGGGACTCGAACACTTCCGCACACCGGTTGCCAAAGGTTTAGAGATTATTGAGCACCTGCGAGGGCACATATCGGGTTATGCAGTGCCGACATTCGTTATCGATGCGCCGGGCGGCGGCGGCAAAATCCCGTTGAGTCCGAGTTATATCATCTCACAGTCGCCTGGGAAAATAGTACTGCGCAACTACGAAGGGCGTATCTTCTCCTACCCTGATCCGCAGATTGGTGAAACTCACGATGCGGAACATTGCGCCTATTGCCAAGCTGCACTCAAAAAGGGTTCACGCGGGGTAGCGGCGCTGTTGGACTCTCAATCAGCGCAGCCGAAGCAGAGTGAACCTGTGCATACGCTTGATCCGATTACATCCGCGTGTACGGATTGTGGAAATGGATGTGTTGGTTAGTGGATTTGGTAATCCGCAACGCTAAGGTTGTAGATGCTCATTTTTCCGGCATGGTGGATATCGCGATTGAGGGTGGTGACATCGGCGCATTACTGAGCCCGGGTACTGCCTGTACGGCTGCGCAAGAACTCGATGCGCAAGGATGTATCGTCATGCCGGGCCTTATTGATGCCCATGTGCATTTGCGTGAGCCGGGTCTTACCCATAAAGAGACCATCGCAACCGGCACCGCTGCTGCCGTATGTGGTGGAGTGACTACTGTTTTGGACATGCCTAACACGGCGCCGCCGGTGAGTTCGCCGCAGATACTGAAAGAAAAAGGGAAACTGGTTGCCGGACAAGCTTGGGCTGACGTCGGTTTCTATGCCTTATTAGGCCCGGGTATGGTTCATCAACTGGCAGCGCTGGTCGAAGTCGGGTGTGTTGGGTTTAAACTGTTCTTAGGGCCGACCACCGGTAGTTTACCAGCGCCCGACTGGGGAGAATTGTATGAGGCATTTCAGATATTAGCCGATTTGGGTGTGCCTGTGGTGGTGCATGCTGAAGATAGAGCCTGGGTGGAATGCGGACAAGCGCAGGTGTCCAACCGCGGAGTTTTTGACTACCAGTCATTTTTGATCCAACGTCCAAAGCTAGGTGAAGTGAGCGCCACCCAACAGATTTGTCTTTTGGCCGGCGCTACAGGCGCTCCGATACACATCGCGCACGTAACCTCGGCTGAAGCCGTGGAGGTCATAGGACGAGCAAAATCTTATGGTTGGTCTGTTACGGCCGAAACCTCTCCGATGTACTTATTTTTATCCGACGAAGACTATGCTGCCGTCGGCACGGCAATGAAGGTACTGCCCCCGGTACGCGGACGCACTGATCAGGCGGCGCTTTGGGCCGCTTTGCGCAACGGCATCATCGACATGATTGCGACGGATCATGCGCCGCACACACCGGCGGATAAAGATCAGGATTTGGCAAATGCAGCCGCGGGAGCACCCGGAGTGGAAACACTGCTGCCATTATTGCTGGATGCGGGTCGACAAGGCCGTTGCACGTTGGCTGATATAACTCGTTGGTGCGCCTATGAGCCGGCACGGCGTTTTGGCTTCCCGAACAAGGGGCGCATTCAACCAGGAGGTCGGGCGGATCTTGTCATTATCGATACAAACGAGGTCTGGACCATTGATCAGAGTCAGCTGCACAGCAAGTCTTGCGTCACGCCGTTTCATGGCCGACGTGGAGTAGGTAAAGCTCGCTACGCTATTTTGGCAGGTAACATCGTCATGGCCGATGGCGACCTGGTAGGTCGGCCCCGGGGGAACTGGGTAAAGCCTACTCAAGGGGGGAGAGCATCGCATGCCCGTTGAGCGAACCAGTGGTCCAAGCGAGCTCGTGCAGGTCTTTGAAAAACTAAACGCCCGCTACTTTAACAACAGCTTAAAAGCAACTCTGGAATGGTCGTCGCGCATGTTGGTTATTGCCGGCAACTGTAATTGGGAGCGAGGCGTCATCCGCCTTTCCAAAGCGTATCACACGGAGTATCCGGATAAAATTGAGGCGACCATGTTGCACGAAATGTTGCATTTAGCATTAAAGCGGGGGCACGACGCCCGGTTTCGCGAGGCGGCGGCAGCTTTAGGCGTACCGTTGCGCGCCAAAGGAAGAGCGCAACACCGTCCATATCTTTACGTATATGCCTGCCCGAATTGCGGCAGAAGCGTGCGCCGAAGACGCAAAGGCGTATGGGCGTGCGGTACCTGTGGCAAAGGCCGTTACTATGAGAAGTATCGGTTACGGCTCGTGCAGTATCTGACCTGAATGGATGATGTCAAACAAAGAGGAGTGCTCGGTAACCCGGCAACCACATCAGGATAAGGTGGTTGCCGCGGGATTACCGAGCATACCTCTTTATGAATGGCCGGCAGACTGGTTCGTCGGTGAAGACATGAATGAACCGCGAGGCTGGATACCCATGACCGGTTCGGATTGTTGGAACCCAGGTTGCTGTCCGTAACCCTGCGTTATCCCTTGCTGTTGGCTGCCGCCCCCTACCTGATACGGTGAATTTCCGGTCTGATACGTTCCCATATGTTGGATATTGCTTGAGTAGGTCGGCGAACCTTGCCATGGTTGCTGAAATGCGCCGGTTTGACCCGTTTGCGTCGTCATCTGCTGCAATTGCTGTGAAAGCTGCTGCTGCGTTGTCTGCAATTGTTGTTGGTCAATGAGTTGGGCGTTGTACCACCCGTGTCGGCGCATCGCTTCATACAGTCTTATACGTGCATTGTGTTCGTCGCTGATCATTTGGCATAGTTCTCTTGCTATTTGCGGATCGTCGGTCTCTGAGGCCGTATTGTTGTATACCATGGCCATGTGTTTGAGCGCAAACAGCCCGGAGCTAAGCAGATCCTTGTCGCTGATGTTCATACTGTGGCACCTCAACTTTATACCGGAATTAGCGGCGTCTGTGGTCACCGCCCTGTTGTGTTCAGTGAGTTGCTGTTCTGCAGCGGAATCTTAACGTTGTCCTTGATAATTAACTGGGCTTGATCCGGCATATCCATATACGGTGTTGGCTACTTGCCCCTGGTTGGCGAAGTAGGCGCCGGTTGCGCTCGCTTGTCCCTGCCCGGCGGCAATACATTGAGCCAAACGCTCAAAATGACGTTGATGCATAGCGGCGCAGCTTTGCAACAGCTCCTTAAGACTGCCGTCTTGACACCTCCGCGCATAGTCGGCGAAACACTTACTTTGCAGCTGAGCCGCATGCGCGGCATCATCGAGTCCGAGGAACTCGCGTTGTACTAATTGCGACATCTCATCCACCTCCTTGCTCTGCTAGAAGCTAGTCTGCGTCATCAGGGGAGATTCCAATCATACACAAGGATCTTTCTTCCGAGGTTCAGCACGAATGCTGAGTAAGATGGTAAGATGGAATATGGTGTAAAAACTGGTTTGAAATTCCAGGGAGCGGGATAAACTGCCTTTAGAGACCGGTGGGTTAGGCGTTGGTATTAAGTGATAAGCAGGACACATCGGTAAGTATATGGAAAAAAGAACATATGCGGATATCAAGGTTACCCAGGGGGTTCCTCTTCATGCGAAAAGGTATTCTGTTGTGGTTTTTGGCGATCCTGTTCATTCTTACAGGTGTTTGCCGCGCGGGCCAGTACTGGTTGTCGGAGAGCGAAGCGTACTGGTGGTATTGGGACGACAATCCTGATTACCAGGTCATGATTCCTAGTCGAGTGGAAGGGCGTACCTATAACTCTATTAACATATTCGGCGTAAGATCGCTCGACCTTACGTTGAGACCTAACGGACCGGTGATCAGGATCAGCACGATAAACCAGGTACAGGGCGGCTACGCCGCCGTTAGAGACGGCGTCATCAAGCGGTGGCAGCCGGCAGCGGCCTTTAAAGTTACTTCCGACAGCGTCATTACCACCCGCCAAGGCATCAGGGCGAACTTCTTCGTGGCCACAGGGAAGACAGGTACAGGCGAATCTGCTATGATTCGGGGAGTAGTATATACAAAGGGCAACAGCGTCGTCGTGTTGGAGCTGTTGTGTAATGAGAAAGACTACGCAGATGAGACGAAAACGCAATGGATAGAGGTAGTGAACACCTTTAACTGGCGTTGACTTTCGCCATTTGCGCCTCATGCATGACTTTTCGTAAGGGAGGTTCTTCCACTGCCTCGTCATATAGAGTTGGAATTGACAGATGATGATTGTCTCCGGATGTACCGCTTGATGCTTACCTCCAGAGCGGTTGACGAGCGTGCTTCGATTCTGGTCAGACAGGGGAAGGTTAGCTTCACTGTGGGAGGGCAGGGGCAGGAAGCAGCGCAAGTAGGTGCGGCCTATGCGCTTTCGCCGGGGAAGGATTGGGTGTTGCCCTATTATCGAGATGCCGGAGTCGTGCTCACTTTAGGAATGACGCCCGAAGAGCTGCTGCTCGGCGAGTTCGGCAAAGCGAACGATCCCAACAGCGGCGGCAGGCAGATGCCTAAGCATTGGAGCTATCCGTCGCTGCGCATTGTCACCGCGTCCAGCCCTGTGGCCACTCAGTTGCCGCATGCAGTGGGATGCGCATTGGCTGCCCGCTTGCAGGGTGAGGATGCTGTCGCCTGGGTCTCTTTTGGTGACGGAGCGGTAAGTAAGGGCGATTTCCATGAAGCGCTAAATTACGCAGCGATCCACAGATTGCCCGTCGTCTTCTTCTGCGAAAACAACTACTATGCGATTTCGGTGCCTTTTAAGCAGCAATCTCCTGTTGAAGGAGCGGCCGTGCGCGCTAGTGCCTATGGCATTCCCGGAGTAACAGTGGATGGGAACGATGTGTTTGCGGTCTATGAAGCGACACGCGATGCCGTGCGGCGAGCTCGCGCTGGTGAAGGTCCCACTTTGGTAGAGGCGCGTACATACCGTTTGGCGCCTCACACGTCCAATGACGACGATCGGAAATATCGTTCACGGGAAGAGGTTGCCGAGTGGCAGGCCAAAGATCCTCTGTTGCGGATGCGTAGTTACCTGTTGCAACACAAAGTGATCACCGCCGCTTTGGCTGCGGAAATGGCGGAGATTGTACACCGCGAAGTCGCTCAAGCTGCAGTGAGAGCCCAAGCGGCCCCGGATCCTCTGCCGGAGGATGTACTACGCCATGTTTATGCGGATTCTTAACAGGAGGCCTACTTATGCCGGAGATGACGGTGATCCAAGCTATCAACAGCACACTGGCCGAAGAGATGCGCAAAAACGAGCGGATCTTTGTTCTAGGACAAGACGTTGGACTGCTGGGCGGCGTTTTTCATGCTACAGACGGGTTGATGCAGGAGTTTGGTCGTGAGCGAGTCATTGATGCGCCTTTGGCCGAATCCAGCATCATCGGCATCTGTGTTGGGGCCGCCATGGCTGGTATGCATCCGGTAGCCGAGATTCAATTCGCTGATTTTATTCATTCCGCCGCAGATCATATCATCAACGAGGCGGCTAAAGTGCGTTATCGTTCGAACAACGGATACAGCTGCCCTTTAGTGATACGCACGCCTTATGGCGCGGGTATAGCGGGCGGACTGTATCATTCGCAAAGTATCGAAGCCCTATTTGCCGGAACGCCCGGATTGAAGATAGTGGCGCCGGTCACGCCATATGATGTCAAAGGATTACTTTTGGCAGCGTTACGCGATCAGGATCCCGTGCTCTTTTTA
>DUQB01000242.1 GCA_012838035.1 Bacillota bacterium
CAGAATCAGCTGCACCAAGTCCGTGCCGCTTTTATCACTGTAACGATCAACCAACTGATAGAACGGAGAATCGGGAGCCTCTTCCGCATAATGACGCTCTAATATCTGGTCGATCACTTCCAGCTTGAGCAACCGCCCTTCGCCTTCATCCATCACGCGAAAAGCCGGATCCAAATCCAGGTGATAGAAGTACCGTCGTACCAACCATAGGCAAAACGCATGGATGGTGCTGATATGCGCCCTTTGCAACAATACCAGCTGACGATCTAAGCGTTCATTGGCGGGATCCTGGGCTAGACGACTGCGCAAGGCATGGGCAATGCGCTGCCGCATCTCATTGGCTGCGGCATCGGTAAAGGTCACTACGAGTAAACGGCTCAAATCGCCATTCTCTTGCAGAAGGTAATGGCAGATGCGCTCTACCAACACAGCCGTTTTACCTGAACCGGCTGCAGCCGAAACCACGATATCTCCCGTGCGTGTCTCAATAGCTTGTTTTTGTGCAGGTGTCCATGTAGGCATATTGGTATCCCTTCCAGAAGCATGCGCGCGACCTGAAAGGCCGACCCGCTGTTCGTTCTTCCCGCTACGCGGCCTGAACACAGGACCGCTCTACGCTATCCCGCTCGAACGCCTTATCGGCAAAAGGCTTCGACATTTGCGCGCCGGACTAATCGTCACCTGCCGCTGCGGTAGCGGACCTCGCCGCATGTTGATCAAACAACCGCCAGGCATCGCGGTCTGCAAGGTGCTCTACATGGCGATAGCGATCACTAGGTATCTGCAAATCAAAATGGCACAATGGGTGGTAACTGCAGAAGGTACAGGCGTTCTTGCCGTCGGGATAGCGAAATGGGCGGGCTTGAACCGCACCGTTTAGAATTTGTTGCGCCGATTCGCTCATGCACTGCCGTGTGCGCTCGAAAAGCTGATTAAACTGTTCAGTCGAAATGGACAGGGGTGAACTGGCCGGTCGTCCATCCTTATTGAGCCGCGCCTGAATCAATTTGCCGCTGCCGCTCTCTTCCGCGCACCTAATAGCCTCCGGCGTACCTAAAGTGATCCCTTGGAGGCGGTACTGTTTTAACAACAACTGTTCCATTTCTGCCGGCTCCTGAGGCTGCGCCGCATCGATAAACCGTTCGCGTACATTGAAGTAATACGCGCCTCCCGGCCGTATTCCGACACCGTTAGGTACATTGGGCAGCCGACCCAACAGCGCTGCCTGTAATGCCGCGTTCAAATACGCGATTAGCTGTATATGCAGTCCGTGATAGATATCCACCAGGGAGAAACGCGTACTCGAACCCTTGTAATCGATCACACGAATATAGGTGGCTTCGGCATCTGTACAAGCATCAATTCGGTCGATGCGGCCATGCAATTCCAGCGTCCGACCATGAGATAAAGGTATGCGCAGACTAGGCAGCCTTTGGGCGTGCTGAGATTGATCGTCAAACACCGCCTCTGTTACCAACGGTTGATACTTGCCGCACCGGGCGTGCTCTCCCCACACCCATATCGCTTTGCGCAAGATGCGTTTCATGCGTTCTACTAAATACTGGTATCTTGCGCTGCTCATAAACACGTTGCTGCGCATTTGCGGCGCGACCTTATCCACCAGCGTATTGACCAGCTGTTGCGCAGTTTCGTCACTAAGGTCAGCCCAGTCTTGGCCGCGGGCCTGCAACTCTCGCACGAAGGCATGCAGCGTTTCGTGTATCAGCAATCCTTCATCGGTAAATTGCACCCTAAACTCAGGCCGCTCCGATAAACCAAGCATATACTGGGCAAAATGCCGGAAAGGACAGGCGGCGAAGCTTTCAAGGCGCGATATGGACGAACGGATGGCGTTCCCTACCAACTTGACGGCGATGTCCGGTGGGAGATCAGCCTCATAATGGGTATGTTGTAACGCCGCAAGAATGCGCTTGGCCGTCGGATCCGCGCCGATCAACCCTACAATCTCCAGCCATGCCGCCCGATTCACCGGATCCTTACACAGCTGCAAACAACGTGCCGCCGTGGCGGCGGCACGCCTGGCCGAAGTCAGCCAAGGCAGCGCTTCCGCTACGCTTCCGGCGGGTTCATTCCCCACAGTTTCCACTTGCAACAGAGGAAAAATGGTGCGTAAACGGTTGATGAACAGCGAAGGAGCCAACGCACGCCCCGCATCATCCGCTAAGGGATAGCTTACCCATAGGTACTCCGCCGCGCGGGTAAAGGCTATATAACCGAGATAATGCTCTTGCAAAGCTTGATCTACGCTGGTAGGCCCTAGGGCGAAACCAATCCGCGCCAAATGCTCCCGCTCCAAGTCGGTAAACATCGCGTCTTCACTGCCCGTAGCAGGGAAGGAACGTTCTCCTACGCCCAAGACAAAGACGGCACGCAGGTGCGGTTGCCGTGAGCGATCCACTGCACCTACCAATACCTGATCCAGCGTCGGCGGAATCACTCCCAACTGCAGATTCTCTAATCCGGACTCCAGTATTTGCGCCAATTCCGCGGCGGAAAGGTGGGTATCGCCCACTGCCTCCTGCATTTGCTCCAGAAGTTCCATGCAGGCATCCCAGACTTGTTGCTGCAACAGACCTTCCTGTATGTCGCCCATATGGATGCTTTGATCCGCCCAAGCCTGTAATCGCAGGGGCACTCCGGCCTTAATCAGGAAGTTGTACAACGCGATACAAGCGTCCTTGGCTGAGAGCGGACGCCGCCCGTTAAAGGGCGCAAGCGGAGCGAACAATTCTACAACCTGACGACGTAATGTGTCTAAGTATCGCACCCTCGCGCTTCGCTCAGAATCATGCTCATTATCACGCAAGCCATAACGCCATTCGTGCTTGCTGAGCCAGGCGCCGCCGCGCAGACCGTGTTCCAAAGCGTAGTTCTCCAACTGGTCTACATCGGCTCGTCGTAAGGGCAACAAATCCGTCTTCAGACAACGCATCAGCGGTCTGATATCCCAATGCGACAAGTGTACCTCCAGAGCGGAGCGCAGCAATTCCACCACAGGATGGTGGGCGATGGAGGTGCGCTGGTCGATAAAGCAAGGGATTCCTAGGTCTGTAAACACCGCTTTCAGCACATCGCCATAGGGCGACAGATCGCGGGTGACGACGGCGATTTCGCGGTAGCGATATCCTTTATCGCGGCATAGATGCAGGATTCTCCGGCCGACGGCCTCAACCTCCGCACGCCGGTTCGCCGCCGCAATCAACTGCAAGGCAAGCGGCTTGGATGAGAAGGGTTGGGGTATGGTCTGCGTAAATTCAGCCTCCAGATGCCGTAGTTCCGGTTGGATAAAGCGGTATGTCTGCACAAGACGGAGCGGCGGCGCTATCTGCACGTTTGCCGCTCTAGCCGATATCAGTATCTGCTGAAGCGTATCTTGTGTGCGATAAAAGATGTTCGCACTTCCCGAGCCGTCCGGGTAAGCGGGACCTTGCTCATGAACAACCGGAGCAGTGCCGGATGGCCGGTCCGGCGCTACCTCTGCCGCAACCGCATTATTTTCATTCGCTTCAACGGCGCTATCTTGTTGTTCTAGGATAAGCGTGGCCGCTACCGGCAAGCTGACCGGATCTAAACACAGAGCCAAATGCACGGCCCGGCTGTGACGCACCAACATCAACAGCAGGTTCTGCTCAAGCGGCGTGAAGCTGGTAAAGCCATCCACCCAAACCTCTGCATCTTGTATAAACCGCGCCTGCGGCCCCAACGCTGTAGCTTTGCGCAGATGGTCGTCCAACCCGGCTTCTCGCTCTTTCAAGGCCTGCTGAAAAGCCTGCCACAACATCGACATCTCGCGTAGTTTTTGCCGCGTGGCGGATGTCGCCGCTTGCTCCGCGATTTCCCACAACTGTTCCGGCTCATGGTTATAGCGGTTCATCTCCTGGATGGCGCGCTCCAATTGCAGCACGAATCCTGGTTGCCGTGCCGCACGCGAGAATAGACTGAGCTGGTCTTGATGCCGCACCAGCAACGAGCGCAAAAGCATCTGTTTACCCAAAGGAGAGAGTTCCGGATTGGCTAAGCCGCCGACCTCGGAGAGTATGGCTAAGGCTAAACGATTGAAACTCAGCACCCGTACTCTGCTGAAGCCCTGATGCGGCAGTAGACTCGTCAGAGCTCGCTCCACTTGAAACGTAGCTTGATCGGGTACAAGAATGATTAAAGGATAGCCGATAGGCTGCTGTTGCAGCTTGGCGGCGATTTCGGCTAAGCAAGTATGCGTTTTACCGGTACCGGCTCGCCCAAGGATAAAGCGTAATAATGCCATCTCACCAATCCTCCCGGGCTGTCCGCTATTGGGCGCGGCTATACCCAAGCAGCGGACGAATTCATGCCCACTGTATGATTTTCCTCATGAAGAAGCCGGTCCCTGCTTTCAGACACAGTTTGGCATCGGCATTCTCCTGTCGACTAAGCCGCTGCAACAACGGCATCCCAACGCCTTTCAGCCTTGCGGACGACCTTGCGGGATATGCGAGCCCGCCCCATTCAGGCTGATTTTCCAGCTGAATGACTGTATACTGGTTTATGGCAAACGACGGTGGTACATATTAGCACCAATTCTCCTCGCTGCCGGTTCGACGCCGTCTTCCGGAGGTACCTTAAGGCGGCGCCATGAACCTGAAGCAAATGGAGTGGAAATGAGGTGTGGCAGTGGAAATACCTGTGCAAAGATGGTATGAAGCCATTTATCAGAGGAAATCGGTACGCAATTATACCGTTCAGACGCCTAGCGCGGAGGCGTTGCAAGGTTTGCAGGAGGTTGCCGACCAAATGCGAGACGCATGTCCGGCTGCTCGTGCGGTTGTCGTACATGATGCGCCGAAAGCGATGTTTAAAGGCATTCTCGGTTCTTACGGCGGTGTGCAAGGCGCCCCCGCCTGCGTTTTATTCATTGCCGATACCGAGCATCGTCACCACCAAATGCAGCTGGGCTATTTGGGCGAAGCCGTTATTTTAGAAGCAACCGCCTTGGGTTTAGGCACGTGCTGGATCGGCGGATTCTTCTCAGCAAATTTAGCTAAACAACTGACCCCTATCCGCCCCGAAGAACGCATTATTGCCGTGACGCCTTTAGGTTACCCGGCCATCGTACGCTGGGACGAAAAACTGCTGAAGAGCGCAGCCCGCAGCAACACACGCAAGCCATTGGCTGAAATTTGCCAACCTGAGCCTGAGCAGTGGCCCGATTGGGGTCGCTCCGGCTTGGCAGCCGCACGAACGGCGCCTTCTGCGCTGAACCGGCAACCTTGGCGTTTTACCCTGCAAGACGGAACGGTGAGCATTGCGCCGAATAAAGCTCTGGAAACAGGCGTACTTACTCGGCGTCTGGACTGTGGCATCGCCATGCTGCACTTCCAAGTCGGCGCCGCGCATGCAGGCGCTTACGGCACATGGGTATGGGAAGACGAAGGTCCGGCGATAGGGACTTTTCAGCTACATTCTCCGCCGCCGAGGCCATAGCAGCCGCTAAGCAGATAAACCGTCCTATATAAAAGAGAGGGGTTAATCACATCAACCCCTCTCTTTTTGTCAGTCTAGAGCCACAACTCGGCAGCAAACATGCGGTTCAACCGGACACATTTACATAGTCACCGTAACTGTGCCGCTTGCCGCATCGTATGTCCATGCATCGGCTGCGAGCACGATGCCATTGAGCACCACCTGAGCAGGCGCAAAAGTGGTCTCGATGCGAATGCTCCGGCCGGGCAGCGTGGTACCGAAGCGACCTAGCGCCGGGTTACCTGTTTCGACTGCAATTTCTTTCTCCGCAGCGGACCAGGTGATCGCCGCCCCCAAGCCCTCAGGCACGGTTACCAGCTGCGGCATGTCGCCACTGACGGCATTACCTACCGCAAACGCCCGGATCCGCTGACCTGCGGCATCGTATGCGCTAGCCTGAACTGCGGCCAAACGACTGGCTTCAGCGGTACCAGGCAGCTCTATCCATACTTCTTCCCGGGTCAGTACGTCACCGGTACGATGCGTGAATTCAATCTTCCACACATCGTCGCCTACCTCCGTCACTTGCTTATCGACGATGAAAGGCCCGTCGGAACCGACTTTACGCGGCGCCAGTAAGGCAACGATTACCTCTTCGCTCCGCTTTTCGGGCAAGGTGGCGGTCATATGCCATGTATCGGTCCAGCTTGTCACTTCCGGCGGAGGAACATATTTGTCGGAGATCGACGCATTGAAGCCCTGCGGCGTCAGCAATAACAAGTCCATTTCAGCTTTCCGTCCGGCGGTATGCGCGATTTGCTCGTCAGCATCCCAGTCTATGGCAAAGGAGCTGTGATATAACCAGTCGATCTTCACCGGATTCTTAGCTCGCAAATCGTCCACGAGCAGGTAGAGATCGGGACGGATGTAGAACACATGGCGACTATAGCGCGTTAGGTTGGGATTCTTATACGAGACGACCGCCTCACCGGCCGTGTAGTCGTAACCGCTGCTGTGGAACAGGCCGAGAATCTCACCTTTGGCGTCGAAGTCGAAGGTGCTCTGACCTCTGCCGTCGATAAGAATGCTGTTCTTTGATAGAGTCTGGTTCGTCCACTGGTCATGGTGCGGGCTGCGACTCCACGGGTAGAGACCGGTGGAAATCGCTACTCCATCCCCATATGCATAGAGGACGAATGCATTTTGATCGGCATGGCTGTGACTGGCGGTACCCATGGGACTGCTCTTGAACGTGAACACCATGTTGTCGCCCAATGCCGTCAAATCACGGTGCAAGCTTACCCAACCCACATCGCTGAACCATCGGGCGTCCGGTAAGTCGGCGGGTTCAACAGCCGCAGGCGTTTGGTGCTTGAACAGTAAAGAAAATATGGTGGAGCGATCACCGCCGCCCACGCGGTCGACATACCAGCGGAAGTAACCATTCTGGTGTACCCGCGCCAGCTGGGTCATCACGTTGCCTTGCCCTGAGCCCACCAAGGAGTTCTGTCCATCAGAAAACGGCGTTCCTACCCCGGGATATCCGGCATAGAGTGCGAAGTATCCCGTATTGCGGAAGAACGGCTTCTGATACAGGTCAAGATCGGCAGCGACCTTCAGTGCGTCGAAGAAGTCGAAGACCCAGCTCATATAGGCCGACCAATATCCAAGCCCCTCTGAGTAACCGCCGGCTTCTCCGCCCCAAGCCGGATAAACGGCGAAGGCCAATTGAACGACATATTCCAGCCAATCTCGGGCTTCAGGAATTTCATCAAGAAAAGCTATGGACAACTGTCCTAAGAAACCCAACATACGTCCGGGGTGGCTGGAGTAGGGATTGGTTTCAAACGGCAGACCTTTGATCATCGAGTGCGCTTCCCGGCCTCTGATTTGAGCGCTGTAGCGGACGATGTCGCGCTCTTCCTCGGTCAGGGCGTCGTAGAGCCAGGTGTAAGCGCGGGGGATGTAGTAGAGCAAGCGCATGGAGATTTCGGGATTGCCCTGGCGATATGCCGTACTCCCCGCCGGATTCCATCTAGCAAAGTTTAAGAGTAATTGCTTGCCGGCCTCCGCATACTCCTTCTTGCCGGTCACCAGGTAGAGGAAGGCAAACTCCTGCATGCGGATCATCGCCGGTTCGGTCGCGTTTAAGTTGGCACGCCAAACGTCGATATCCAATGCGCCTCCCGGGTACGCCGTGGGAGGTTCCGCCGGCGGCTTAATCCCCAACAACATCTCTGTTCTAGCCTGAGCAAAGGGGATTTCCACTAATGCCTTGTTGATATGAGCGAGCTGTTCATCGAGCTTATCGGAGCGAACAAACAGTCGCGGATGCGTATCAGGAATCCTTGCCATCCACTCTTCCGTCGGCGGCAAAGGCAACTCGACCAAGCCTTCTTCTATTACAAAAGAACGTACCTGGCTCGGCCCAATGAGCTTACCGGCCGAAGTTTCCGCCCAATAACGCCAGTACCAGACGCCGGGTTCCAATACGCGTGAAGAAATGTAAAGCGGCAACTTTACATTTTCCGTGCGATACGTAGCCGCAGGGGCGAATGCGGGATCTTGACTGTATTCCACCACATAGGCGGTTGCCAAGGGTTCCGGCAGCCAAATAAACGGCGGCGGGTTCACCTCAACGTGCGCTCCCTCCAAGGGCCGGAAGCCGATGACGGCCCCTTTAGCTTCCCTGGTATCAATGACGATCTCTCGATCCGACACGTCATATAGCCTCACATTATCGAAATAGACCGTGCCCGTGGCCGGAATGTTCATGTACAGAATAACTTGAATATACTCGGTGCCCGCGGGCGCCATAGACTCAATGACGGTCTCTCCCCAGGCGGTGCCGGCGTTTATAGTCGCCGTTTTAGCCTCAATGCGCCTATAATTCCCATCCAGGAAATCAAGGTAGACCATAGAGTTGCCGCTTTCTACCAGGACGTCGGTTTCCACACGATATAACGTCGCAGCCTTGGCAGGCACGCGATCGCTCATTAAACCGACGCTGCCTGAGCTGCTCTCGTCAATCAGCTTGAGAGAATGTGCTCCTTGTGTTGCATGTTCAGTACTCAACCGGATTTGAGTTACCGGGGTACCTGAAAATACTCGCCAATTGAGAGGAATGTCCGCTGAATCAAGGCCTGCTTCAAAGCTCGGGTTTTGAATGAGATTGGTGTTACTTGCCGCAACGGTCATCGGTACCAGAACGACCAAAGCGACCATCATCCACAACCGCATGATACGTCTTGCTTGTAAACACATGATGGAACACCTCGTTTCCTTGCTGGTTTGGTCTTTCACTACCTGTTCTTTGCAGCTGTAGCATGACGCACAGGGTACTGCTTGTGCTCCGCATAAAACAGCGAATATTACGCGTTGCCGGCAGAATCGTAACTGGTATTTTCACAGCGCGATTTTACTCAACCGGATGTCTGGCTCCTGTGCAGCCTGCATTAGGTTAGTATTTATCTGCAGCTATAGGTTTTTCCTCTATGGTTTCGCCATTTATCGCGCACTATCTCGCTGTTTGCGCGCCGGCTCCTTTTTATGCACAAGTAAAGGTACTTCCCAGGCGTGCCTAGAATTTAGCAAGAAAGTTCCTAGTTGCAATTACCGTCACCATTCGATAAGAGGTGAATCGCGAAATGTCAGAAAAACCATCCGATCACAGCTCTGATACGCTCAGTGTTTGCGACTTTCGACCTAAGAGCATGCTTCGTCTGAAGGCCGTGACAGTCACCCAAGCGCGTTATTCCGCCATCGATGCGCATAATCACTATAGCGACAAAATGGACCTGGAATGGCTGATCGATAACATGGACGCCTGTAATGTGCGAGTGTTCGTCGACTTGTCAGGTTTTCACGGCGACCGCTTAAAAAGACGTTTAGAGCGTCTCAAAGGCAAGTATCCTACGCGTTTCGCCGTCTTCCACGTCCCCAACTTCGCCGAGATTTCTGAACCGGGTTTTGACGTGAAAGCCGCCCGGGAGCTGGAAGAGGCCGTCCGTGCCGGGGCGCAAGGATTAAAGATATTCAAATCGCTAGGCTTAACCGTGCGCGACGCCGACAATCAATTGGTGCGGCTCACCGATCCCCGGCTGGCGCCTTTATGGCAAACCGCCGGAGCGCTCCAAATTCCCGTCATGCTCCACGTAGCGGATCCTTTCGCTTTCTTTACGCCTTTGGATGCGGAGAACGAGCGGTACTACGAACTACGACGCCATCCGGACTGGCACTTCTATGGCACCGATTACCCACCGCTGGAGCAGCTGTTTGAAGACCGAGACGCCCTGCTGGAGCAGTATCCCGGCACTAATTGGATAGGCGCACATATCGGGAGCCAGGTGGAGGACTTGGATGAGGCCGACCGCCTACTGGATCGTTATCCGAACTACTATGTGGATTTCTCAGCGCGAGAAGCCGAAATCGGACGGCAACCGCGCAGAGCACGGCAGTTTTTCATCCGTCATCAGGACCGTATCGTCTTCGGTATCGACAGTTGGCCGGATAGATCCATGTATAGAAGCTACTTCCGTACCTTAGAAACCGACGATGAGTATTATCGTTATGGTGGTTGGCCAAATCAGGGACTCTGGTGTATTTCAGGCTTACACCTGCCCGATGAGGTGTTAAAGAAGGTGTATTACCAGAATGCGCTTCGCCTGATTCCAGGTGTGCAAATATAATCAATTAGGAACAGTGCGCTTCCACGGATGCGGCAGCGCACTGTTGCTCCTACGTTTTGGACAGGGATGTCAGCATGACTGAGCTTTCCTTGACCGGCGCTGATTTTGTTAAGCGGCCGACCAAAAGCCGTTGCCTTTCGTTACGATACGATAATCGGGCGATCAGGATCCGGCATAATGGGTTTGGTACGTACGCCCGCTTGCAAAACTTGGCTGGTGATGTGCGCCATTTGACCGACTACGGCGGACACATCCGTAACGGCGTTCGTACCTCGCGGCGCTACGTTGTAGTAGTAATTTCCGGCAAAAACACAGTCGGCATCGGGTTCCGGTCCCCATGCGCCGGGTTCCGCAAAGAAGAAAACATTGTTGCGGAAGTCGGTTTTAATCGGCGTGCGCTCCAGCCGCGGCGATGGAAAGATCTGCGCCTTAATCCCTTCTTTGAAGTAATGCAGGTTGTCGTGCACCTTCACCACGTCCAGACCATCCTCAGACGGAAAACCGTAGAGATAGCAGCCCATTACCTCGTTCACGCTGACGTTATATCGGATGACGACCCGCTTGTTGTACTTGCGCATGATACCGCAAAACCAGTGGTTTTCGTGACTGTAATTGTACTGAATAATCGTATCCTCGCACTTAAAATCGGCGTCAAAACCGCCGCGATCAGCATCCTCCGGATCGCCCGTATTACCGTACGCCTCGTTGAACTGCATAACGGCACGACGCGTATCGAACGTCAATACGCTATGTCCCACATCCGCCCGACTGTTATAAGCAAAGGTGTTGTACTCAATTAAAGGATCTTCGGCGACACGGAGAATAATCCCGTTGCGGCCGGTACGTTCTACCCAGTTGTTGCGCACGACCAGGCGCGTCCAAGGCGTCCAATCCTCTGTAAAAATGGCTTTCCAGGTGGATGTATTGGAAATGCCCACGCCGCCGACGTCCTGGATCACATTTTGTTCTATGAGCACGTCGTCGAACCACGTTTTGCGCTGATCGCCGTATACGTCCAAATGAATGCCGCCGCGCCATTTGTCGCCTACGCAGCCGTTTACATGATGAATGGCGCAGTTCCTAATGTGGATATGCTGCAGTAGGCCGACATCCTCACCGATGACGTGAATCCCGTAAATGTCGCCTTGTTCGCCTTGGGAGCCGTTGGTGTTGGTCATCTCCAGGTTTTCTATATGCCAAAACGACTGATTGAAGAGCTTGACGACGGCATCGACCTGCCCCATACCGTGAATAACAGGTCTACCCTCGCTGGGGTCTTGAAGAATCTGCTTTGTGAGCGGATCATAGGCTGTAACCACGATGGGACGCTCTGCAACGCCTTGTCCTTTAGGCGCAAACTGCCCGCGAAAAACACCGCCCTTGGCAAAACAAATGCGATCGCCGGGTGCGAACGTATGACAGCGGTACTGATCGAACTCCGTTTGATTGCTGATGAAGTAATCCAACTACAGACACTCCTCTTTGATATGGTACTAAGTATGCCGGGAGTATGGCCTGCCGGCTGCGCCGAGCTTCCGGCTGTAACCCGCTCACAATAAGACAAAGATGACGCCCCGGCGCTATACGCAGGCAACGGGGCGTCTCCAACCTGTTCCTATACGCCGCTATTGCAACTTAGACTCCTCTATTTGGTTCTTCAGATCAAGTACGATGTCCTCAATAATTTGCGAAACCGGTACGCCGGAGACGATATCACGAATTCCGTAACCAATGCGCGGCGAGACAAAACCGAACTCATACCAGCTTTCATAGTTGCGAGCTACCATTACGCTTTCGATGAAGCCCCTGTAGAAAGCCGCATCGGTGTGTTGCGTCAGACCGACGGAGATGTCTTTCTTATGGAAGGGAGGATAGCCGCGGCGCAGACACACGTCGCCCATGGGAGTCAATCCCTTCACTAGACCTTCGCCGGTGAAGAAGAACCAATCCAACAGCTTCCATATCTCTTCCTCATGGGGGCCTTTGGTAACCACATAAGTGTGACCGTAATGGTTCGCCACAGCACCGGCAGGACCGGCAGGGATGCGTGCAACGGCGACTTCCTCTTGGTAATTCGGGTTTAAGTCCCGCAGTGCGGAGAGTTGTCCCGGAATGCCCAGCTGAAAGGCCGCCTTGCCTGTGTTAAACACGCTGCTGTAACCGAATACGCCGTGGGAATCGGGACGGAACCATTCGTAGAAGTAATCGAGCACTTTCCGGAACGGCGCGTCGTCAATGATGATGTTCCCGTTTTTATCAACGACGTCGCCGCCCATGCTCCAGAGCATGGCTACGCCGAAGCGTAGGAGGCTCCACGCGTCGCGACTTGTTACTAAACCCGCATGATCCGGCGTGAAGGCCTTTTTGCTCATAGCCGTCAGATCATCCCAGGTAGCGGGAGGTTTGCTTGTCTGTCCCGTATCGGCAAGAATGCGTGTATTCATGTACAGCGTCGTTACGTTGTTGCCGAAAGGTAAGCCCATCACGGTACCTCTTAGTGTGTTGGCTTCAATGGTCACAGGCAACAGGTTCGCCTGCATTTTTTCCACGAGCCAGTCGGGTACGTCGGCAATAAAGCCTCTGTCATAAAGCGAGAACGTCACGTGGGTCGTAAAGCCGACCAAATCCGGCGGCTCTCCTACCGCATAAAGCGTAATGAGTTTGTCGTTTGACTCTGCTCGTCCTAGGTCTTCAATAATAACACCTGGATTAAGCTTCTCATACAGATCCAAATACACGCGGAACTCGTCGTACTCAACCGATGGTTTAGGGAAGTTGCTGTAGATGGTCAATTTGATTGGTTCAGCACATACGCCTACTGCTACGCAAGTGATCAATAGCACTACAATCAGACTCAAACCAAGTTTCCACTTCATACTCCTTTCCAACTCCTCCTAAATATAGTGGTTTTGCCGTTTGCGTCCAGCCTGTTCAGCTGGCCGCGACGAGCCGGACAACGGGCCGACACGTGTTAGTATTACACTTCAATTAGCTAATACCTGCTTTTTTACGTTACGCGATTGATTTGTTTTTTTAGTAATAATATAGGCAGCCGAAGAGTGTACTTGAGAGGTTGGACTACATTGGTACTTCCGTACCGGCACATCAACTGCCATAAATGAAAAAACCTGTCATAAGACAGGTTCTGCTCTTCATCTACTGCTGCTGATTAGTCCGACAGCTCGGATGATGCGCTGCTATGCGACTACCTTACAAGCAGATTTCTCGGCCGCAGTATACGCCCGGCGGGTTGTAGGAGCCTTCGCAAGGTGACGACCAATGTGCCTGAACACAATAGAAGCAGGGCGAGGAGAGCGTTTCTGCTCCAGAAGCCGATTGGCGTCGTCATTTCCGTGAACAGGAGTAGACAGATGCTGAAAACCAAAGTAAGCATCAGCATCAAGGGAAGTAGCCGTCCCGGACCCTTATTCAGCCAGTTCGCTCTTTGGACGATATGAAGATGGCGCGCCAAGCGCATTTTGTACTCCCGGCGATACGCATTGAGCACGGAGCGCTGCGGGTAACCCGGTTCGAGCGGCGCTAACTTACTTATGCTAAGAACGCTGAGAAAGAAAGCTTCCGGATTGTTGACCAGATGAGCGACTTCATCCGCCGCTAACACGTCCATTTCTCCCAACAGCGTTTGCTGATCGAGCTGAATAGCGGCAAGCGAATCGCAGTCCATTTCCGGTACGATTTTGGTAAGCGCCACAGATAAAAAGTACAGGTTGCGATAGGTTTCCTGCCAGTAGGGTTCATGCGACTCAAATTCACTAAACCGTTTTGTCAGGGCGGGCAAAATCGCGGCCAGTTGCCGTGCGGTAAAGGCCTGCTTGCGTTGCAAGTAGTCCAGAGAAAGCTCAGCTCGATCGTGAAACAAAACATAAGCCGCCAAAACCAAACCGAGTAGAGTGGCCAATACTTGAATAATGGCGCCTAGAGCCCAAGGTGACATACCGTGCCTCCTACACCTGCGTTCATACATCTGCTACAGCTCGGTCTCCCAACAGATCCCGGCAAACATATCTCTAATCCGTTCCGTGCGTGCCAACAGCCGCTCCAGGCTGCCGGAGTCCTCGGCCAACAGCCGCTCCTGCGCGGCGATCTCCGCGTTCACTTGGTCCTCCATCCTTTGGGTCACCTGGCGAAAGCCTTCCTTGGTATCGGCCCAGTAGGTTTCAATCGCCTGGCTGTACTGTGCAACGACATCCTGTTCCTTGATAGCTTCGTATAGCCTTCTGCCCAAACGCGTCTGCCACTTGTCCCCCAAGGCCCATTTCATCAATAGGCCCAAACCGACGGCCATGCTGACGGCAAAGGCCACCGGATCCGCTACGGCGGAGATCATGGCATTGGCTATTGCGCCGCCTGCGCTGCCGACCAAGCCGAAGGCGCCTAATAGACTGACGCCCTTGGCCACCAGTATCGAAGTCCCAATGTTACCCAAACTACCCGCCCAGACGCCAAAACCACCCAGCACCGTAGCGGCCGCCAATCCGCCGGCTAATGCCCCTTTGGTGTCGAAGGGAATTTGCGCCCCTGGTATGCTTACCGCGCTCAGTTCCGTAACGCCTTGATCGAAGGTATCCAAGTAATGCTGCACTTGGCGCCCCAACGTAGTCGTTGCCTGCTCCAGCAAAGTGCGTACCTTGGTGTAGATCATATCGTTCAGATTGCCGCCTATATACTCTTGCGCCTGGCGTTTGGTGTATTTACGCTCTCGAATAATCGCCTCTATGGTGTCGGGTGTAATGTAGGTACCGTACCAAAACTCGAATTTAAGGCGGGTTTCATGCGATAAAACGCCGATTTCGGTATAAACCGCCTGCTTGGCTGAATCCAACTTGGCTTGCAATTCCGGTTGGTAACGCCGGATCTCTTCCAGCCGCGCCGACACTTCCTCTCGCTGATGCGGCATACTCTTAATGCGGGCTACCTCGTGATCGTAGTACTGCAGTACCTTACGGCGCGCTGCGTTAATAGCTTGATGCACACGATGCCGCCACACGCCTGGTAGATACTCCTGCAGCAACTGAGATAACGCTCTTTCCAGATCCAAACGCAGTTGACCGTTGTCCAAGGTGTAGGTGTAAAAGCGCTGTTGAAAATCGGTCAAGGTATATTGACGACCTGTGATCGCCGTCTTTTCCGCCCACACTTCAGCAGGTACCTGATGGTATACGCGCTCCGCACCGGTCTGCAGAATCGTCTCCAAGTCTTCTTCCGCGGGAATATGAGCTTGGGAGGCGACCACCAACAGGTTGGCCAAAGCGGGTGGAGCCGTGCCGTCCAGCTCAACCGGCGGCAGATCCCTGATCACATGCTTTATGAAGGTGATGTCTTCCGCGTTCATAAAACTGTTGGCCGGAGACAAATATACTACGGCATCGGCCTGCTCGCGGCCCCTCTGGGCCTCAATCTCATCCTCTTCCCGATCGCCGGTTCCAAATCCGGGCAGGTCGACGATGTCGCAGCCCAGTAATATGGGCGCGTCCACGAACACCACCGCTGCGCCGGCTTCCTGCTCGATCTCTCGATTGCCCTGGCGCGTGCCGTACTTGTGTAGAACATCCGTAGAGCCGGCTTCCAGCTTCCAGGCATTGCAGTACTCCTCATCCGCAAAGCGGCGGAAGTCCCAACCCGGATCATCGGGAGCCGGCTTCTTGAACACCCAAACCGGTTCGTCCATCCAACTAGGCTTATCTGCAATATGTTTTACATATACTCGGATGGAGGTCGTGGGCTGCCATTCCGCCGGGAGTTGGCTCGTGCCCGTCAAGGCATTGATCATACGGCTTTTACCTGCATCGGAGCGCCCCAGGAAAGCGAGCAATGGTTTCGCCGTGTATGTACGTACCACTTGTTCGAAGTCGCTCAGTTGCTCGTTGGCCTTGATGAACAACGCGTCGTCTGCTGCCTGCAACTGAGCGCGCCACGGCTCCAAATACTGCTCCAGTCGCATGCGGCGCCGCCTAATATCGGCGTAGGGATCAACCAAAGGCAACGGATCGGGATTTTTCAACTTGTAATTGAGCAGCTGATTTGGTGTCATCTGCGCCACGTCACACAGTTGGAGAAAGCGATCCAAAGACATATCCGCAGGGTTCTTCTCCAGACGCGACACTTGGTCTTGGCGCATATCCAGCAATTTGGCCAATCCCTCTTGAGTCAACTTCAAACGTTCCTCGCGAAAACGCTTTAAATCAAACTCTCGTAAGTCCAACCGTACACCTCCTGACTGCCGCTTAACGCGATTATGCGAGAAATGCATAAAAGCGTCAACCATATGGAGGTGACGCTTGGGTACAGAATGAACACTCGGTCCTATGCAATTAATACTTATGGACTAAAGAGGTATGCCGGATTACACGCCCGCGTCCAACAACTTCTGCAGCAAGTTGATAATCACGCCTCCAGCCACGATGGAACCTACCTGACCGGCCACATTTGCGCCGACGGCTTGCATGAGGATGAAGTTGCTGGGATCATCTTTTTGGGCCAGCTTGTGAATGACACGAGCCGACATGGGGAACGCCGAGATACCGGCTGCGCCAATCATCGGGTTGTACTTTCTTTTTACGAACAGATTGATGAACTTGGCAAACAGGACGCCGCCGACCGTATCGAACACGAAGGCGATGAGACCTAAGCCCATGATCATCAAAGTAGCAGGGGTAAGGAACTTCTCGGCGACCATGGTGCCTCCAATGGTAAGGCCCAATAAGACTGTGACCAGGTTCGACAGCTCGTTTTGCGCCGCATCGGAGAGCTTCTTGAGCACGCCGCACTCCCGCAGCAGGTTGCCGTACATCAAGGCGCCCACCAGAGCAACGCCCATAGGTGCGATAAGGCCGACCACGATGGTAACGATGATCGGGAACAGAATGCGCGTGAGCGGCGAGACAGTGCTGGGACGAGACTCCATCCGGATAAGCCGATCTTCTTTTGTGGTGATGAGCCTGATGACAAACGGTTGGATAACCGGTACCAAGGCCATATATGAGTATGCAGCGACTGAAATGGGCCCAATTAAATCCTTGGCGAATCTGTTAGCGACATATATGGAGGTGGGGCCATCTGCGGCGCCGATAATGCCGATTGCTGCGGAGTCGAAGATATCAAAACCCAAAACGGTGGCCAAAATCATGGTCATAAAAATGCCGAACTGGGCGGCTGCCCCGAAGAAGATTAGCGAAGGCTGTTCCAGAAGCGGCGTAAAGTCGACCATGGCGCCTACCGCAATGAATATGAGTACCGGAAACAGCTCGGTGGCAATTCCGGCATTATATAGAACAGTAAGGAAACCATGTTCTCCGGTAACCATAGAAAGCGGCATATTGGCTAAAATCGCGCCGAAACCCATGGGCAAAAGCAACATGGGTTCATAATCCTTCTTTATTGCCAAGTAGATCATGAGGCCACCAATGGCCATCATAACGACGCTTCCCAACGAGAGGTCGGTAAACGACTCCAGTATGGGCCACAACAAGTCAACCAGCCAGTCCACAAATGAATGCAAGGGCTTATCCATCCTTTAAACAATACATTACTTATAATTATACCCGAGGTTATACGGATAAGATAAAGGTTAAGCGCAGAATGATGTTAAAACAACATTAACACTCGGCCTGCTTAGCACAGTTTCCCCCTCTGAACCCGCACACCATCCCTCATTTTACCAAATATCCGAGAAGAAAACAGGAAGTTCCACAGGATCCGTTTGCTGAACCGAGCGTAACCGCAACGCTACGGTCGCTTATCTGCGGTTACGATACTCCGGTTGGTGGCCATCAATGCGCAGTGGGGACTGGATTCTACCAGTGCCGCAACGCGGAACCTTCTGCGGGGCACGCCGGTCCCGAATCGTCTATTTTTACTCGGCAACCAAACGACCTGCTCCAGCCGCTGCGACTTTGGAGGCCCCTGACGGTAGCTGCGCCCTTGTGTAGTGATTTGACCCCTTCTTCTTTGGACGATTCGTAGTGACGGCTGCACATTTCAGCCGCCTGCCTCGCCTTGGCCGGCGCGTCGCAGTGCTCCCACCTTTTATACTCAATGCGTCCGCCCGCGGCTCAAAGCCAACGCCCACCAATCAGGCGACCGGTGGGCGTTGCTGCACTTCTTTATACCAATAGGCTGATAGTGCCTAGTCTACTTGCTGATGCTCACTACGCCGTCGGCGAAGGACCAAACGCCTGCATCCTGCGGCTTACCATTAATGAGCACCTGCGCGGGCGCCGCATCAGAGGCTATCTCCAGTAAGTTATCAGTGTCATCAGCCACCTGAATGGACAACACGCTGCCGTTTTCTTGCCACGCCACACCGACAGTGGTCTTCTGCGCCGCACTAAATAACGTCTTGCCGTTCTGAACGATCTGCTTGGCATTGATAGCCATCAACCCGGATTCGCCGGCGCCTTGCCAAACGGTAAGGCCCAAGCCGTCGGTTTGATACCCATTCATCGCCAAAGCGCCTTCACCGTCTTGGAAACCAATCAAATACCAAGCAGCGTCTATGGTCAGTTCGGCGGCGTAGCCATTGGTTGCGGCAATCGCCTTGACCTCCGGAGCCGGCGTACCGACGGCCTTGGCCGGGCGGGGGACCAATATGGTAAAGAAGCGTCCGACACCATTGGGAGACTGCGCCTTCACCGTCAGGTGCCACTGGTTCGGTTTACCAGCGTCACGATCTTCCGGCGGTACCGTAAACTGATCGGTTTTGCTGAACTCTAGTTCCTCCGGCGCTATGAAGTATGCCCACATCTCTGCGGTATCCGCCGGCACCCGTACTCTATTACGTTCGGCATCGATTTCCATCTCTTTCTCCGTATGGAGCAGCCAATCGTAGGTAGCGGTCGTGCCGGTGGCCACCTCATCAAAGATGGCGATAATATTGGGCTTTATGAACCACATATGGCGAATGAACTCGTTCAGTCTGCCCATGTAGGCCTGGGCGGCGTCTCCCGCCACGTAGTCGAACTGGGAACCA
>DUQB01000243.1 GCA_012838035.1 Bacillota bacterium
AGGTATCCCTTCGGTGATCAAAGCCAAGGTGCCATGTTTCAGTTCGCCGGCAGCCAAAGCTTCCGCATGAATGTAAGAGATCTCCTTCAGTTTTAACTGCCCTTCCATGGCTACCGCATAATCAAGGCCACGTCCGATATAGAACACGTCAGTGACTCGCCCCCACTCCACGGCTACGTCTCGCATCTGCGTTTCTACCTCGAGAATGGCTTGCTCGAGGGTTGCGGTTATGCGGCTTAGGCTCTGAAGAACTTCGTTGACCCGCTGATGGGTGATTGCGCCACGAACAGCGCCCATATACAGAGCTAACAATGCCGAGACGGCCAACTGTGTGGTGTATGCCTTGGTCGAAGCTACGGCAATCTCCGGACCAGCCTGGGTATAGATGACCGCATCGGCTTCCCTGGCAACGGAGCTCCCTACCACGTTGGTAATGGCAATAGTGGCGGCGCCGCGACGGGCGGCCTCCCGCATAGCGGCCAAGGTATCGGCAGTCTCCCCTGATTGACTTACCACTATGGCCAAGGTATCTGTACCGATCCGAGGTTCACGGTAACGAAATTCGCTGGCCACTTCGGCTTGAACGGGCAAATCGGTCCAGCGCTCAATCCATTGCACACCGAGTAAACCGGCATGGAAAGCAGTGCCTGCAGCGGTAAAGACCACTCGCTTGAATGACTTGACTTTCTGTGGCGACAACACTTGTTCCAGCTTGACGCTTAGCATGCCGTTCTCGTCTTTGTGAATTCGTCCGGCTAAGGCGGCACGTAAGGCAGTGGGTTGTTCGTGAATTTCCTTCAACATAAAGTGGTCGTAGCCGCCTTTTTCGGCCTGACCGGGATCCCAGTCGACGGTGATCACTTTACGCTCTACAGGTGCGCCTTCCAGGTCTTGCAACTCAACTCCGTCACGACGCACAATGGCGATATCACCGTCTTCCAATATGATTACCCGCTTAGTCCTACCTACTATGGCCGGAATGTCCGAAGCAATATAATTCTCACCTTCACCTAAACCAATGATCAGAGGGCTATCTTTACGGGCGGCGATAAGGGTGTCGTGATCAGCTTGATGCAATACCACTATGGCATAGGCGCCTTCCACACAGGATAGAGCTTGCCGCAAGGCCGACAGCAACATCGTAGCGGCCATAGTAGGCGGTGACACGGCAGTTTGTAAGGCTGCGCCGGTTGATGTTGATGCAGAAGCAGCCGGTGTCGATATCGCCAGGTTGCGTAATAGCTTGTGACGACCATTGCTGTTCCGTAGCGACTTGCCGTGCGTTCGGGCTGCAAATTCTTCCATCAGATGGGCAAGCACTTCACTATCGGTTTCTGAACGGAAGGTATGACCTCGTTCGGTAAGCCAGACTCTTAACTCAAGGTAGTTCTCAATGATGCCGTTATGGACAACAGCAATAGTGCCGGCACAGTCGGTATGCGGATGTGCATTAGCATGGGTAGGTGCGCCATGGGTAGCCCAACGGGTATGGGCTATACCAATTGAACCGGTAACCGGCGATTGTTGCAGCGCCTTCTCCAAATTCTGCAGGCGCCCGGTACTTTTCACCACATGGAGTCTCGTTACATTAAAACCGGCTACGCCGGCTGAATCGTAACCCCGATATTCTAAGCGTCGTAGACCATCTACTAAGATGGGAGCCGCAGTCTCTTTACCTACATATCCGACGATCCCGCACATTAATGTGTCCTCCCCTACCCTGCATGAGCGATGTTCCACAGAAACCCGCAGTCTAACCTTCACTACCTTGGGTTACGCTAAACCTTTGTTGACGCTGATCATTCTCAATGTCGCGCCTTGGGCAATGAGCGCCGTTAGTTTTCCCTCGTCACAGGTTGGTCTTAGTTTACGTAGTTGATCTCCATGCCACTCATTGGGTAGACAAAGAAATACCTCGAAAAAAGGGATTGTACCGGATCGCAAAATTCCAGCTGCAACCGGCCTTCCTGCGTAACGCTTTTTGGCGCGATTCCAAGACGGATAGAGGTAAGTCTCATGCCCAGTCGCTGAGCAAAAAATAGA
>DUQB01000244.1 GCA_012838035.1 Bacillota bacterium
GTCCGGACGTGTTGGTGATCGGCGGTAACTACCACGTTACGGAAGCTGTTATTTTGCAGCCCCTGGATAAATACGTAGCGCAGTGGCCTGATGCCGCTCGCTTTCCGGAGCCCATTTGGGAAACCAAGCGGTATAAGGGGCAGCTGATGGGGGTTCCCTTGGGCGGCGGCATTCGCGGCATGGCGTACAACTCCCTGCACTTCGCGGAATCGGGTTTGCCTGATAAAGCGCCGGACAGCTGGGAGGAATGGCTCACCGTCGTGCGCAAAACCACCAGGGTCGACAATAACACGCTCACTCGCGCCGGCTTTGAATGGCCCTGGAGTGAAATCGAGTACAACTGGTTGATCATGATGAATGGTTCCGACATCATTCACCCGGAGACCTTTGCCTCACAGATGCGCGATCCGCGGGCGATGGAAGCGTTGGAGTTTATGCGTGATTTGTACCAGGCGGCGCACCCCGACAACCTGCCGGCGTACAAATGGCGGGAGTATGCCAACGGGAAAGCGTCTATGATGTATGCCCTGCCTACCACGCTCAAGTACGTCCAAGACAACAACCCGGACATTGCGGAGGTAACCCGCATCTATTCTCCCAGACGCACTCCCCAACATGAGCCGGTCACCTTAGCCTTTATCGACGGCTACGGCATTCCCATCGGCGCTCAGGATCCGGACCTATCCTGGAAGTTTATCGAGTTCATGAGCAGTAACGAGATTATGTTGGGTATGGTCGCCAATGGTCTGGATTATATGCCTTTGCGCAACGACGTCATCGGTTCGGCGGCCAGGTTTATGGCGCCCTATCTACCCTTCTACGATCTGATGCCCAGCTCTAGACAGGGTATCCCCGGGCCGTTTGATTCCGTGGTTCGTTCGAATATCCTCAAGTTCATCACCCCGACGTTAAGAGGCACGATGTCGCCGGCTCAGGCGGTAGAAAATATCGATCAGGTGATCACCACCTTCATTAACGAGTTTAACCAACAGCAAGCGAAGTAGGGTAACGTAGGGCTCACTAAGATCCACAACTGCCCTTGTCGTCAAGGGCAGTTTTTAGCTGCATAAGCGGCGGATCAGTCGGAGGAACGGCCGTACCCGGCGAGAATGGTAGTTGTGTAGAGATAAAAGAGATGGAGGGGAACCATGTTGAACAAGAGAAATGTCGGCTCCTTCGGTCGGATGCCGTGGTTGGTTTTGAGCCTTGTACTATGCCTTGCCATGATAGGTGAGGCCAAAACGGTCTTAACGGTTGCCGGACACCAAACCACTTGGAACGTGGTCGGGCCCATAGCCCGTGAGTACATGGCGCTGCATTCCGATGTAGAAATTGAGCATCTATACATTCGGACCGATAACTACGACGGCATGAACAAAATATTGGCCATGACGGCGGGAGGCGAACTGCCGGATATCATTCATGCCTCTTTGAGCCTTAGTCCTGAACTTTTGGCAGCGAACATCATTCTCCCCGTACCCGAAGACATTGCCGCGGATATTCAACGTATCTTCCTGCCGCCTTTGATCCCCACGGTAACCTATCAGGGGAAAATCATGGGCATTCCTACCGAAAACCAAACATATGTGTTGGGTTACAACCAGCGGCTATTTGAAGAGGTCGGGCTGGTCGGCGCGCCGCAAACCTGGGATGATTTGGCGGCCTACGCTAAGAAACTCACCCGTGCGGACGGTCAGGGGAATGTGATTCAGCGCGGCTTCGGCATATCGGGGGTCACCGACTACCTGCGTTTTTCTCATACCTTCATTAATTTACTGTGGTCGAACGGCGGCGTTTATATTGACGATGACATGGTTGCGCATCTGACGGATCCGGCGGCACGCGAGACGGTGCAGTTTTTACGCGACATCTATGCGCCCGGGTATCTTAGTTTCTCGGACTCCATGCGCAATGAGCGGGCTGCGATGGCCTCCACGCCCACGTATTATCGCGGTTCGCTTATGAATCTGCACGATTACGATCGCATGCGCACCACCGTGATGCCTAACAACCGCGGTCCGAAGGTCGCCTATCAGTATGGTTGGGCGATGTTCGCATCCAACAACAATAACCCGCAAAAGCAGGCGATTGTCTGGGATTTCCTCCGGTACCTGACGATGGAGTTGCTGGATGACGGTACTACCCGGATGGGGAATCAGCTCATCGATCTGGTCGGTGCGCTCCCGGCGTCCAGGACGGATCTTTCCCGCGCCATCTTCCGCACGGATCCCTTCTTTGGCGGTTTTATCGACAGTTTGGCGGTGTCGCGGGCCGAGCCTCTCATTCCGCAAGTGAACTTGCGGCTCGATGAGCTGTTTAAAGCAGTTAAACCGGCTATTGAGGGGAAGATATCCGTAGCGCAAGCCGTAGAGGACGCTCAAATGCGCATCACCAACAACCTAGCGAACTTCAAGAACAAATAACGCATATGATTAAAGATGTGAACAATCGCGCCATAGTTGCCCCCTTGATCGGGAGAGCAACTATGGCGCGGCCAGCTTCCTCATATTAACATACACGGACAGTTTCTCATCTTGTTGTAAACGACTTAAACTGTTAAACTATAGTGCGGCAGGAAGTACGTCTACGGTATCCTGACGATGTGGCATTTGACCTTAGCGGCACTGGCATTTGCCTCTATAATTGCACAGCCGCTAAGCATACCATATCTATGGGGCTAACCAGCAAATTCAGCTCTACTTCTTTAGTCGCGAGCTAATGGCAGCGCTTTTTGTATGTTAATTGCCAGGTTTGTATTAACAGCTCGGCGGCTAATTCAAGTTTGTTTAACAACCGGGACGGGGCGGCCCGGCGTGTGGGTGTCTGCGCGCCGTGCTGTGTGAAACATCTCACAATCCCTTAGCCTGGTTGGAATTGCAGGGTGATTCTTCCAGGAGGTGACGTCCCGTGAGTGTACAAACATTGGCTGCTCAAGAAGCGCAAGTCGGCTTGAGTGGTGAAGCCGGCGAATTAATCGAAATTCGTTGGCACGGACGTGGTGGTCAAGGGGCCAAAACCGCAGCTCTATTAATGGGTGAAGCGGCGGCCGGCGCAGGTCGATACATCCAGGCCTTTCCCGAATACGGGCCTGAGCGAATGGGGGCGCCGGTAGTAGCCTACAATCGTATCAGCATGAAGCCCATCAGCTTGCATTGCAGTATTGAGAATCCCAGGTATGTGGCGGTTCTCGATACCACATTGGCTGGGCAGATCGATTTTACCGCAGGTATTCCGGATGGCGGCGTCCTTATTGTGAACACCGGTTGGACACCGGCTGAGGCGCGGGCCAATCTCGGCGTCAGCAATCCTACCATCCGCGTGTTTACCGTTAATGCCGGCGTTATTGCCCAAGAGACTATCGGCAGACCGATTCCAAACACGCCCATGCTTGGCGCGCTCAACAGAGTTGCCGGGTTAATCGACCTCGACAGCCTTTTGACGAGCGTGCGGCACAAGCTGGAACTGAAATTCCGCGGCCGGCCGGAAATCGTCGACGGCAACGTTGAGGCTGTTCGGCGGGCTTATCAGGAGGTGCAAGGGGAATGAGCGCGGGCGAAAAGGTTATAACCAATCCCGTTAAGGCTAATGCCGGTTGGAAAGAGCTGCCTATCGGCGGTATCATTCCGCAAGGCGGTACTGCGCGCGGCTTCTTTACAGGTGGTTGGCGTTCGCTGACACCGGTTTGGGATGCCGAAAAGTGCATCTCATGCCTGCAGTGCTGGATATTCTGTCCTGATATGGCTATTCAAGTGGAAGGCGGCAAAATGGTCGGCATCGATCTGGATTACTGTAAAGGTTGCGGCATCTGCGCCGCGGCATGCCCGCCGAGAACGGCGGCAATCAAAATGGTTAACGAGGGTGCTTAGAAAGGAGGTTCCGTCAATTGGCTGTTAAACAAAAGACTGTTGCAGAATCCCATGCCATAACCGGTAATGAAGCCGTAGCATACGCAATGCGGCAAATTAACCCGGATGTTGTAGCGGCTTATCCCATTACGCCGGCTACGGAAATCGTACAGATATTCTCCAATTACCATGCCGACGGCCTGGTAGATACGGAAATGGTGCTTGTCGAAAGCGAGCACTCGGCTATGAGCGCAACCATCGGAGCCTCCGCGGCAGGTTCGCGCGCCATGACGGCAACCTCGTCGCAAGGCCTTTTGCTTATGCACGAGATGCTCTATGTGGCGTCCGGTACCCGTACGCCCATCGTCATGCCTGTAGTGAACCGCGCCGTATCCGCTCCGTTGAACATCCACTGTGATCACTCCGATACCATGGGTTCGCGCGATTCCGGCTGGATTCAACTCTATGGCGAAAACGCCCAAGAGGGTTACGACAATCTCATTCAGTCGATTCGCATCGCCGAGCATCCTGATGTGATGTTGCCGGTCATGACCATGACCGACGGCTTCATCACCAGTCACGGCATGGAGAACGTATTCCTGCTGGAAGATGAAGAGGTGCAAGCATTCATCGGCGGGTTCAAAGCCGCATATCCCTTGCTCGACACCGACAACCCGGTCACATTCGGACCTGTAGACTTCACCGACTACTATTTTGAGCACAGAAGACAGGTCTTCGAGGCTATGGTGAACGCCAAGCAGGTCATCCTCGATGTGGCTAAAGAGTATGAGCGACTTACCGGTCGCAGCTACGGTTTCTTCGAGACTTATCGTCTGGATGACGCCGAGATGGCCATCGTGGTTCTCAGCTCCGCGGCGGGTACTACCCGGTTTGTCGTCGATCAGCTCCGCAAGCAAGGCATGAAGGTCGGTATGCTGAAACTGCGTGTATTCCGTCCCTTCCCGGCAACCGAACTGGTTGAGGCGTTGAAGCATGTCGGCGCCATAGCCATTATGGACCGGGCCGACAGCCTGTCGGGCGAAGGCGGTCCCGTAGGCGCCGAACTGCGCGCAGCCTTCTATAATGAAGAGAAGCGGCCGAAGGCGGTCAATTACATCTATGGTCTAGGCGGCCGTGATGTAACCATTCATCATATCGAGTCCGTATATAAAGATCTGGCAAATATTCTGGAAACCGGTGTGGTTGGACCTACAGTTCGCCACCTGGGCGTACGCGAGTAGGAGGTGGCAGAAGATGGTAGCACCGTTAAAGCAGCTTTCACTTCGGCCTGACCGCCTTACCAGCGGCCACAGGGCTTGTGCGGGTTGCGGCTTTCCAATTGCACTGAAAATGGTATTGATGTCGACTGAAGATCCGGTCGTGGTGGCTAACGCCACGGGGTGCGCAGAGGTATGTACCAGCATCTTCCCCTACACGGCTTGGGATGTACCGTGGATTCACTCAGCGTTTGAGAACGCTGCGGCTACCATAAGCGGCGTGGAGGCAGCCTATCAGTCCCTGAAGCGTCAGGGCAAAATCGCTTCCGATAAAACCATTCGCTTCGTAGCCTTCGGCGGCGACGGCGGTACCTACGACATCGGCTTCCAGTCTCTGTCGGGAGCCATGGAGCGCGGCCATAATATGCTCTATGTTTGCTACGACAACGGCGCTTACATGAACACCGGCATTCAGCGTTCATCAGCTACGCCGTACGGCGCCAGCACCAGCACTTCACCGGCTGGTAAAGTGCGTCAAGGCAAAGTGCAGTATCGGAAGGATCTGGCTGCCATTATGGCGGCACACAACATTCCTTACGTAGCCCAAGCCTCGATTCATAATCACCGCGATCTCATGAACAAAGCTCAGAAAGGCTTGGAAACCGACGGTCCGGCGTTCTTGAACGTTTTGGCGCCTTGCCGCTTGGGCTGGGGCTTTGATCCCAAGAATATCTTGGATATCTGTAAGTTGGCGGTCGACTCCACGTTCTGGACCTTGTTTGAGGTTGAGGATGGTAAGTGGAAGCTGTCGTACAAACCGCGCAACAAGGTGCAGGTAACCGAGTTCCTGAAAACGCAGAGCCGCTTCAAGCACCTCTTCAAGAAAGGTAACGAGGAGCTGCTGGAGCAGATTCAGGCGGATATCGACGCCAAGTGGGAAGAGCTGTTGGAGCGTTGCGGCGCAAACGCCTAACGCTTGAATAGATGTCGAAAAGCAGATAAACGTGGGGTGCCTCCGCTGAGGAAGCACCTCATATTTTTTGCCTCTTGGCGCCCGCAGGTGCGCTTAATCTACACGCATCACGTAATGGATCTGGCGTGCCATTTCTTTGAAACCGAACTGGGGATAGAGGGCTTGACCGACCGCGTTGTTATCCAGGGTCTCAATTTTGGCAAACACCAAGCCTTGCTCCTTGATATATTCCAAGGCTTTGGCGATCAGGCGGCGCCCTAATCCCTGATTGCGCATTTGAGCATCGACCACGAGGTCGGTAATGCGACCTAGGGATTTATCCGGCGCACTGGCAACGATCACGTAGCCCACTACGCGGCCGGCGGCTTCGGCGACAAATACTCCTTGCGGTTCCACCTGGATCAGCTTGCGAATATCGCCGCATTTCCGCTCTTCCCAGCCGGGGGCCGCATAACCTAGCTTCATCTCTATATGATAATCAATGCTTACGCCTGGAAAACCTTCTTTGGTCAATTCTAGAATGCGTTCCAGGTCCTTTGCTTCATATGGTCGGATCAATACATCGCTCATCTTACGTCCCACTTTCTAAAGTTGTAGAGAAGGCTGTTCGGTTCAACGGGGCTCCGTATGCACATTACACCGAGCCCCGTTGAGCTGGTCGTTACGGTTTACCAGCCGCGCTGATGGTATATACGGGCGTGTTTAGAACGACAGGTATATCGCCTATCGTGTAGACCAGTTCGCCGTAGAACGCTTTGTATCCTACAAATGGTCGATCGATGGTGATCGTACGCGTCAGTCCGGATGCGGTTGTGCCTTCGGTCCAGACGGCGTTGCGGAAGTCCATGGTCAGGGAGTCCGCCCACCACCAAGTGATTTTCGGCGCGGGGAGAGGCGCTTGCACGGTGAGCTGCACCGATGTATCGCCTTCTTGCACTTGCCACTTGATCGGCGCCAAAGGCAGTGCGCCGACGCTATGCAGGTAGAAGCCCGCTACCGTGGCCAGTACGCGTTTCAAATCGTTGGGCGCATGTCCGCCGTTGGGATCATAGTGGATCCAGGTGTTTCCGGGCAGGTCGTTTAAGTACAGATTTACCCCGTCATGGGGCCAGTAGGGATCGTTGGTGCCTCGCACGATCAGCTTAGGCATGGTAAAACGATCGACATATGCGTATGGGTCCACCAAGTCGGCCAGGAAGCGACCCTCTTCCGTAGCCAACAGCTGCGGCAGATCCAGAGTGGTGTATTCGCTGATCTCTTCGCTGAAGGTGCCGAAGACTTCCACCTGGCGCTGCATCTGCGCCGCCAAGTTCAAGTTGTCGTAGGCTACCGGGGCGATAGCTCTTACGCGTTTGTCGACCGCGGCGCTAAGCCAAGTGGTCCAACCGCGTTTAGAGCCGCCTGCCACGACGAAATCTTTGATGTTGATCTGCTTGCTTGCTGCGAATTCGATCACGGCGTCCATAGCCTTTACGGCGCCTTTGGTCATGGGAAGCAGTACCGGCCAAGTGGGATCGCCGGTTTCCGCGAAGCGCACGAAAGTATAGGCGATGAGATGGTCCTCGTTTAGATTGTTAAACAGCGGTTGGTTGGGGATATCGAAGAGAATCGCCACCGGGGCCGCCAGTTGGTTGGCCAGGGCGCCCATAAAGGCAATCTCATCTTCGCCGGAGCCGCTGCCGGTGATGTATAGTACCGCTGTGGCGTACTTGGGTTGAGCGGGCATGACTACATATAACCGATGCCGCCAGGTGATGCCTTGCCACACTTGTGAGGTAAGACCAAGTTGGTGGATGGTGGCTCCGTCAGGCGTGGGGATGCTTTGTACGACTTGCCAGGCATATACCTCTTCAGGTTTGGCCACATAGTCGTCCAAAGGACCGGCCGACGCCGTGCCTGTGAAAACAGCCAAGACCACCAGCAAAACAAGTGACAACAGTGTTTGCCGCGATTGCATACGCTTTTCCATGAACACGCAAATCCCTCCTGATTAGTATGCTTTGCAACGTGTGCGGTAACCTTACGAAAAGCCTATTAGCCTGGGCATGCCGCAAAACCTGCCGGGGCTGGGATTTTTTCGGTGACCGACACGTAATAGCCGTTTTAATAAGGGCATAGTTGTGTTGTGCGGAAAATCAACGCTTGCCTTTTGCACGGGCCAAATACTTCGTTAAGCTTTTGTTAATCCTGGATGGCACCAGCTTGAGATGCGTTAGGGGACGATATAAAATGTTATAGGGACGTCGCGATTGTAACAAGGACTCCATAATGTAAGTCTTTAGCACCGCAAATATCCATACCTACGCAGATGTCCCCGTACGGTAGTAAGCGACGTTATACACAATGCAGCCCAGCGACACTACGCATAACGACAAACCAAACCAGCCATGCTGCGGGGGATCGCCTTCTGGAACAGAGCGGTCCTTCGTCGCGTTTACTATATTCTACCATGTATACCGCCTTATTGGGCATCAACCGGCAACTGCGATTATCATTCGCGGTTAGAATCAGTGCGTTATGCCCATCATCCGGCTAAAACGGACCTTTCTTCCTAACGATGAGATGAATGCCTGTATTTCCTACTTGCGCCCGGTTAAGCTACGTCTGAACTTCTCTTTTGTGATACCGTACCTATCGGCGGTCATAAGAATAATCGGACGGTCCGGCGGCAATTTCAACCGGTTCCAACGCCGTCCTGTCCGGCCGGGGACGAGGCGGCCGGCTGCATTTGAGATTGATATACTTTACCGACCGGCACCATTCAACCGGTTCTGTAAAGCGATCGTTGTGGTATGATAATAATGATCGGAAAGTGGGGGATATCTTCATGGCTTCTCGACGCAACCTGGGTGCGGACTTTGGGTTAAGCTTGCGTATGTTGTTTACCATGTTCCTCTTATTATTCCTATACTCTGCCTTCATGTGGGTACTGTGGCAGGCCGGCGTCGGTTTTTCCGCCATTGTGATCGTCGTAGGCGTCATGTTGGCGATACAGTATTTCTACTCCGACAAGTTGGTACTGATGTCTACCCGAGCGAAGGTAGTTTCTCCTGCGGAAGAGCCGCAGTTACACGCTGTTGTTGAGCGATTGGCCGCCATGGCCGGTCTGCCTACGCCGCGCATTGCCGTCATGGATACCGATGTACCTAACGCCTATGCCACCGGCCGGAGTCCGCGGCATGCGGTAGTGGCGGTAACCCGCGGGCTGATGCAGCGGCTCGATTGGCCTGAAATTGAAGCGGTACTCGCCCATGAGCTGGCGCATATCAAGAACCGCGACATGTCGGTGCTTACGTTGGCCAGCTTCTTTGCGACGGTCGCTTCGGTGATTATGCAGAACTTTTATTACATGAGCCTTTACGGTCGAGCACGCAGCCGCAACGATCGGAATAATCAAGGAGCCGCCATTGTGCTTGTGTGGCTTGCGTCCGTCGCGGTCTACGTGATCAGTTACTTCTTGATCCGAGCATTGTCGCGTTATAGAGAGTATGCCGCCGATAGAGGTTCGGCCATTTTAACCGGGGCGCCGAGTCAGTTGATGTCGGCTCTAACTAAAATCAGCGGCGTAATGAGCCGCATTCCGGAAACGGACTTGCGGCAGGCTCAGGGCGTGAATGCCTTTTTCATCATTCCGGCCATTAGGGGTGAAGCTCTGATGGAGCTGTTTTCCACGCACCCTTCGTTGGAGCGGCGTCTGGCGCACTTGCGTAAAATAGAACAAGAGATGCGGGGGTAGACTATGGGATTCTTAGATGCACTTTTTGGTCGTACGCGTGTAAAAAAGGCCAAGATGGGAGAGCTGTTCGCTTTAGTGACGGCTCAGGTGGACTTGGAGAGAGATTTGGGTTGGAAGCCGGGCGGCAGAGCCGGGTTATGCTTAAAGACGGTGCCCACTACCGACTTTAAGCAAGTCGAGGCCGATTTGGAAGCCTTGGTGAAACTCGCTGCCGAGGCCAGTAAAACGCAGGTGAAAATATCGCAAGATGAATTCAATTACCGCTGGTTGGTTTTTACCGATCCCGATTTCGAGGATTTGGTGGGAGTCATTCATATTGCCGCGAAGGAATTGCAAGATCGAGGCTATGGTGAGCAACTTCTTGCGGCCATTTTCAGATTCTCGCAGACAACGTCGCCGGTGCCGTCTTATCTTGTTTATAACTATAAGGAGGGCGGCTTCTATCCGTTTATACCGGCTTCGGGCAAAAAGCGCGATAACGCGGGGGAAATGCGTGCCGGCGCATTGCTGGGCAAGCATCTGCCTGCCGTCCGCGATCAGGCCTCTTGGCATCCCTTATGGGGCCTACCGGTGTAGTATCAAAACCGTGATGCGCAAATATAAGCGCCTGTGTGAATCGCAAAGCGGATACACGCAGGCGCTTATATTTTTCGGGCGCCAAAATGCCCGGCATTGTGGCTTATCTTGTTACAAGAGGTCTTGGGGATAGTCGGTGAACATATCCCTCGCTTCGTTCAACGATACGTCGGGCGGCGGCAGGATCAAGTCGGATTCCTGTAAGCTGGCATCAGGCAAACGGGTACCTTTGGTACGGATTAGTTCAACCACTTTGGCCAGCGCATCTTGGAACTGGTCGGCTTGGTTTTGCTCGATGGCGGCCAAAATGGCGTCGTCCAGCTCGTCGAGTTCCGCCAATGCCGCGCCGCGTAGTTCATATTGTCCTTCAGTCGCTATCCTGATGATCATTGACCGCCGACCTCCTTCTTTAACCGCTCTAAGTCCGCTTCAACCGCTTGCTGGGCGGTCAGCTTGTTCAGTTCCCGCGCGATATCGTCTTTGGGTTCAATCGACAAGCTGTCGGTGAGATTGCCGGCCTCTACCAGTTCGTCAATTGCCGCAGCTCGAGCCTTCATTTGTTCGGTTTTATCCTGGGCACGCTCAATGGCTAAGTCCACATCCGCCAACTCCTCGGATAACCCGGTCGCGGCTTCACCGATTTTTACTTGTGCCTCAGCGGCGGAGTATTGCGCCTTGATCACTTCTTTCCGGGTGCGGAAAGCATCGACCTTGGTTTGTAAGCGCTGTTCGGTCGCGGCCAGCTTATCTTGCTCTTTTTGGAGGTCGGCAATTTGCTGTTTCAGGCTTTCGAGTTGCTGTAGGGTGACCGCCTTACGCTCTAAAGCCAAGCGGGCCAAGTCTTCCCTGTCTTGCGTCAGCGCCGTCCGAGCCTGTTCTTCCAGCTTGGTTACGCTTTCTTGCAGCCGGATCGCCTGTAGTTCCAAGCGCTTCTTGGAGGCTACCACGTCGGTTAAACCCCGCTTTACGTTGCGCAGCAGCTCCAGTTGTTTCTCATAGCTGTAGTCCAACGTCTCGTTAGGGTTTTCCAGTCGACTGATAATGCGACTCATTTTGGCCTTAAACACAGTGGACATACGTGACAATATTCCCATTAACACAACCTCCTTAGCGTTTGATCCGCTACTTGCGTCATCCAACATGCTCGGCTAAGGCTGAAGCCTTGGCGGTACGTAAACGCTGAGTCGTCGGTTTGCGATGCGGCGTTTCGTTTAGGTTGTGAGCCTGAGCCCGCTTTAGTCCTGGAAGGATCATCCATACTCTATTATAGCCGTGTCAGCCCATAGATCAAACCATTTACAATTGTTGGGAGTGCTAAATATTAGAATATAGCCATTCCGAAGCAGGAGTATGACCGTGTGAGGGTGTAAAATGCATTAGTGGGCGTACCTCGCCATGCCGGAGTAACTGCCGATAACAAATAAGGAGTTGACTGAAGTGTCTACGTATATCCCAACCGCAATCGATGAAAGGGCTTATGAGCAAGCCAAAAAGGATGCGCTTGGCGCCTACTCGCCGCAACATACCATCATGATCAGTGGTTTTCTGGCCGGAATACTGGCTACGTGGTTGCCGGGAATCATCGGCGCGCCGTTTTTCTACGGCTATGTCCGCCTGTTTCGAGTTCCCCGTTGGGAAGAAGCCGCGACGAAGGCGGAGTTAACGAAGGATTATTTCTTCGGCGGTCTTAACACTTATGCAAGCGTTGCGATTTGGCTCGGAATAATACTTGGGGCATACGGCATTCTTCAGGCGTTGTTGCGTCAGCGTTCGTGTAAAAACAACAAATACATCACCATGGAGTTTGCCAGATACGGTGAAGTGCGGCTCAGCATAGATGCGATTCTCACCATCATCGGTATCCCTATTGCCACAATCATTTACCTTGGGGTAACAAACATGCTGAGCGTGTTGATTGTGGCCATCTTCATCGTCGTGCTTTCCGGTATGTTCTATAACGGGCTGTGGACGATGCTGTTCAACCTGATTATCCGGATATTGTACCGACCCGGGTTCGATCAGATCGCCGCCTTAGGCCTGCGCGTTCTCATTCCGCGCCACGTGGGCTGGAATCAGGTGTCCATCGATACCGTCGAAGTAAACCGGGCGGATAAGTCGGTGCGTATAGAAGGCAAATTCGACTCCGATTTCGCCGAAAAAGAGGCACGTAACGTAGTAGGTCACTTCTTACGCGGGTATCACCCCATTTATATCGTCAATAAAAACAAGCCGGCATCGTAGGCCGCCGTATTGCGTGAAGGAACCGATCCGGCTGATTAGAGCGATGGTAGTACCAGGTGCATAAGCGCGCTGTAACGATGCATATGGATGCACGGATTGAATACCTTAGTTATAGAGAGCGCACCGCTTGAGCGGCACACAGCCGTTATGCCGTAGGGAGACGGTGCGAACTCGTGCAGGGGATTGCGGGAACCGGTGTTAGGTTCCCGTCTTTTTTGGCAATGTAAATTGTCGTAGCATAGATTGCCGGGTTAAAGCTATGATGGATAATGTCAGGTGTGCGCCGCCGGCGTGCACTGATTCTTAGATTCACCTAGGGTGGGACGATTTAATGGAAGCACGTAACCGCACAACACCGCAGCCTCGGCGAAAACTACGGGTAGCCGTCCTATTCGGCGGTCGCTCGGGAGAGCATGAGGTCAGCCTGATGTCGGCGGCATCGGTTATTAAAGCTATGGACAAAACCAAGTATGATGTGATCCCCATCGGTATCACCAAGGAAGGGCGCTGGCTGGCCGGCGGAGACCCCTTGGCCGTTTTAACCGCTGGGCGAGAACGGCTCGATTTGCCGCACCAAACATCGCAAGTAATGCCAAGCGGTTTGCTTCCCGAACCTGGGCGTAACGAACTGCTGATGATCGGCCGACAAGACTGCGTGACGATTGCTGAACTGGGAGCTATTGATGTGGTTTTCCCGGTGTTGCACGGTACGTATGGCGAGGACGGCGCCATTCAGGGTTTACTGGAATTAGCCGATATTCCCTATGTAGGCGCTGGTGTAGCCGGTTCGGCGGTGGGGATGGATAAAGCCTTGATGAAGGAGCTGTTTCGCGCCGCCGGTCTGCCGATTCTCGACTATGTGCTGGTCATGCGCTGGGAACTCGACCAAGACGTCCAAAGCTGCGTCGCCAAAGTGGAAGAACAGCTGCCGTATCCTTGTTTCGTCAAACCGGCCAACTTAGGTTCCAGCGTGGGTATAAGCAAGGTGCGCAACCGAAACGAACTATTAGCGGCCTTTGCGTTGGCAGCACGCTACGATCGCAAGCTGGTGGTGGAGAAAGGCGCTCGGAATGCGCGAGAAGTGGAGATCAGCGTACTAGGCAACAATCAGCCGACCGTATCGCAACTGGGCGAGATTGTTCCTGCAAACGAGTTTTACGATTACGACGCTAAGTACAACGATGATCGGTCGCAATTGATCATCCCCGCCCGGGTGTCGGATGCCTGCGCCGAACGTGTAGGCGAATTGGCCGTGCGAGCGTTCAAGGCCTGCGATTGCAGCGGATTGGCCCGGGTGGATTTCTTTGTCGCTAAGGAAAATGAAGAGATCTGGCTCAATGAAATCAACACGCTGCCGGGATTTACCAGAATCAGCATGTATCCCAAGTTGTGGGAAGCAAGCGGGATCCCATATTCTCAGCTGATTGACAGGCTGATTGAGTTGGCGTTGGAAAGGTATCAGGACAAGTTGCGCTCAAAGACCAGCTACGATTAGGGCGCAGAGTGTCCGGACATACGCTTGGGAGGGGTCAAAATGCGGCGGGCGGCAGGTCTATCATACAAGGTGATGCTCGGCGGCGTTTCGGCAGCCACCATCATTTGGGCCGCGCTGTTCTATAAAAACTACGGACAGGCCGACATACCTGCATTTGGCGATGTCGCAAGACACTTGGGTTATCTACGTCTTATTTTGTTGCGCTATTTGTTGGTAGGCGGAGGTCTTTTGGCCGCTTGGGCGGCTATTTTGTACCGGAAGGCGCCGGCAGCCGTTCTCGATAAGCACAAGACGGTGCGGCAGGTACGAGGACATTAGTTGTAGAACCACTAAAGACGCGGATGAAAAGAGGTCGACTTTGCACGGCTGCTGCAGCTTGAGGCCCTCTGCAACCTACCGAACAAGTTTCCCCGTAATTTGATCCATTCTCACATAGCGACGCAAAGGATTCCTGATCGACCATCCCGAATAGATGGGTGTAGTAACTTCGAGGGAGGATGCAGAGGGAGATTCCCTGCTAGAATAGGGTATCTTCCTTTTTTCAACCGTATTTCCATAATTTGTCGGATCTACCACAGAAAAAGGGGGTGGCGCTCGTGCACGACGATAAGACCATTAGACTGGGGAGGAGGCACGTGCCGCCGGTTCCGATCCCCGGAGAGATTTTTACGGTCTATCAACCGGTTCTCGGACCTAAAGCCGTTTTGTTGTGGCTGAACCTGCGCTGGTTGGCGCATACCGAGACCACTGAGAATATCGAGGAAGTATTACAAGAGCGCACGGGCTTTGATTTTAGAGAGCTTACCGAAGGGTTGAGCACCCTCTCTACTTACGGTTTGCTCGAGTTTGGGAAAAAAGGAGAGTATGTTCTCAACGAACCGTTGTCGGCGGAGGCTTTTGCGCTGAGTTACCAGGCAGGTGTGCAACAAGTCGCGGTAACCGCCGAAGCGGCAACCGATAGGTCGTCGGTGAAAACTGCGGAAAACACAGGTAAACATGCGGCAGCGGACGAAACCGCCCCGGTGGAGACGCAGTCGACGGTATCTGATGCAAAATTGCGGGAGTTAAAGAGCGCGCAGGTGAACGACAAGACCTCCGAGCTGCAGACGCCGGCGAAAGGACTGAAGCCGGGCGAGCCTGGTGGAAGCCCGGAAAAAACCACACCGCTGATCTCACCGTTATCTCGCAAAAACCGCGAGCAAACACCGGCGCGGGCGGCGGAAACCGCTCCTACCCCTGCGCCTACACCTGCTCGCACCGGTGATGTTAAGGCAACGCCGAAAGCAGGGCGCAAAGCGGAGAGCGATCGCAGCGCGGACGTAGAGGCCGTAGTACAGTACTATCACAATAAAATTGGGATAATGGGGCCCAGTCAGTTCGAGAAACTGCGGTTTTGGGTTGAAGACATGGGTATGGACGGCGAAGTAGTCGCCTTAGCCATCGAAGAGACCGTGAAGTCCGCCAAAAACCCGCGCATCCAGTACTTAGAGGGCATCTTGCGGAACTGGCATAATGATCAAATCCGTACCCTGCAGGATCTACTGAAGCACAAGAATGCATCTACGGTTTTATCCGGCAACGAAGAGGCGTCGGCTTCTATGGAAGGCGTACCTAATGCATCCGCCTATCAGCGTGTGGATCCTGCGTTAGTGAAGAAGTGGAAGGAGCTCTACCCAGATGAGTATGACGGCTGAGTCTCTGCAATCCGGATTTATGGCGGTCGATGTAGAGGCCGAGCGGCGCGTACTGGGGATTCTGATTAAGCACCCCGAGACGATTGACGCGGCTATCGATCGCTTGCAGCCGGATCACTTTACCGATCCCGTTTTTAGACGGATCTTTGAGATCATCAGCGATATTTACACCATGCGCGGCCGCATTTCGTATACGCAAGTATATAACCAGCTGCGGAAGGATAAGAACATAGACTCCCCCGATCAGGTGCTGATCGGTCTAATGGAGAGCTTTGTCAGCCCGGTGGAATTGGTCCCCAGCATCGACACCTTGGTGGACAAACATGGGCGGCGCGCCATATTAAAGGCGACGCAGGATATTCAGAGTTTGGTCTATTCCGCAAAGGAAGATGACCTGCAAGCTCTGCAGGCTAAAGCCCAGGACCTGATCTTCACCGCGACTCAGGCGGCTTCCGAAAATGAAGTGAAGAGCCTGATGGAAGTATTGAATCGCTGTTATGAGCGGATGATTGAGCGGCGCGAAGGCAAGAAGCCTTACGGTTTGGCCGTGCGTTTTCCGGAAATCGACATGCTCACCACCGGGTTTAAGAACAAAGACCTGATTATTTTAGCGGCCAGACCAAGTATGGGAAAAACCTCGCTGGCGCTTAATTTCGCCTCCAACGTGGCCAAGCGGGATATCCCGGTGTTGATCTTCAGCTTGGAAATGGATGACGAGCAAATCGGCGATCGCTTGGTGCTGAGCGAGCTGTTTCGTTTTCGTCGGCCGGACGGATCCTATGAGATTCCCTCTGCGGATTTCGCCACGAAGCTGGACGATCAGCAGTTCGAAAAGGTACAATCGGTCTTTAGCGATCTGTACGAATTACCCATATATATGATAGATAAGCGCGGTCTTACGGTGAACGAAATCAGAGCCAAGGCCAGAAAGGTGAAAGCGGAGCAACCTCAACTGGGCTTGATCATCATCGACTATTTGCAGCTGATTAAGCCTCCGAGCGGTTCGAATAAGAACTGGGCCTTGGTGGTAGGCGATATCGTCCGCGAACTGCGCGATTTAGCCGGCGAACTCGACTTGCCGATCATATTGTTGTCGCAATTGAACCGCAGCGTGGAAACGCGCGATGTGAAGCGGCCGGTCATGAGCGATCTGCGCGACAGCGGAAACATCGAGGAATTTGCCGACGTGGTCATGTTCCTGTATCGGGACGACTACTACTATCCGGAAAAAGCTAAAGAAGAGGGTACCGAAGGTCAGGTGGAAGTGATTTTCGCGAAGCAGCGCAAAGGCCCCACCGGTAGTGCGCATTTGCGGTATGTGAAAGAGTTTACTCGCTTTATTGAAGAGACCGGCAGGACGGAGTAATAGGCGTCTTGCCCCCATCGTACAGCGGACTTGCCCGCCGGCGGTATTTCGGTATAATGGAGGAGCGTTTTGGGTAGAGTGCCAATAATAGGGTAAACCGACCGGGTTGCCTTCGCAACAGACCCCGAAACGCCGTCGCTTTAGTGTTTTTGGTCGGCGCCGATGCGCATCAAAGGGCAAGGAGGCACTTAGGCCCGATCACGGCAGACTTATATGAGTATAGGAGAGACCCATGGCGTTTGAAGAGTTGTTCGCTGATGCGGAGCGGCTGAAATTACGGTTTGTTGCCGGGTTTCACGATCTCTTGGATCAAGGCTATATCACCGAAGCGCAGTTTGAGGAGATCGTCGATGTCATCGATCGTTTGCATGAGCTCTCCGAAGAGGAATTGACTGAAACGATGCAGCAGTTAATTGAGCAAGTGAAACAAGTACAAAAAGATAAACGCTAAGGGAGACGAGCGAGATGCGCGGCAATGCATCAGAGTAAGGAAGGAGTGGGTTGATGAGTTCACCCACGGAAGCATTTATCGGTTGGATAAGAAGGGATACAAAGCGTAGCAGGAGCATAACTCGGGCGGCATTCGTACTCTTGCTGGTATTTACAGTGGTTGTTTCGGTGCGTGCTTTTGCCATTAAGGAAGTCACCATTTATCCGGAGGATGGGCAGCCCGTCACCATTAAAACAGCCGCTCTGCGAGTGGGGAATGCTCTAGCGCATTCCGGTATTGAAATCCGGGAAGGCGATGTCGTTACTCCGGCTTTGGAAGCTCCCGTGCGCAATGGCGACGTCATTTCCATCCGCCGTGCGTTTCCTGTTACCATCCACGCCGATGGACGGCAAATTGAGGTGAAGACGGTCGGCGATACGGTCGGGCAAATACTGGCTTTGGCCGGCGTTGCCTTGAACGAATTCGACCGCACCATACCGGCGGTTTTTGACCGCATTCAGGAGCCTGTAAGCATAGAGGTCGTCCGCGTTGAGCACAGCGCATTGAACGTGATCATGCCGGTTGCCTACAAAACTGAACGCCGGGCTGATCCTAATATGGACCAAGGCCAAAAACGCGTTGCTCAAACCGGCGTTGACGGTACTCAGGAGGTTAGTTACCGACTGACCTATGAGAACGGGAAGTTGACCGGTAAGGAAGAGATCGGACGCAAGGTGCTTGTAGAACCGGTCAATCAGATTGTTTATGAAGGTTCCCGCGTGGTGCCCAACACGGTGAAAACCAGTTCCGGCACCTACCTTAAATACAAAGAGGTAAGGACCATGGAGGCCACCGCCTATATCCCAGGCACTCCCGGTATTACCGCAACCGGTATTAAGGCTAAAAAAGGTATTATCGCCGTGGATCCCAGAGTCATTCCCTTAGGTACCAGAGTGTATATACCTGGCTACGGTGAGGCTTTAGCCGCCGATACGGGGCGGCTGATCAAGGGTAACATTATCGATCTGTGTATGCCCACCTTGAACGAAGCCATTCAGTTCGGGCGCAGGCAGGTCACAGTATACATTCTGGCAGATTAACGGACGCATCAACCAGTAGATATGCAACAAGCCGGGCCCCCGGTGACGTTCATTGACTGTCACGGGGGGCGCCGGCTTGCTGTGCTTCAGCGGTACTGTTTCCTGTCGCTCAGTACTCGTTCGGCGAAGTCTATCTATCAAAACTGGGAGGATGTAGTCCCACCTTGCTCTTGCGGTCTACATACACGATCTGTATCTGATGCATGACATGACGGAGACGAGGTGCGGACAGGATATCAAACCATCACCGAGAACATTATTCAATAGGCCGCCATACCTCACTGCGGTCGTGGATGCCCGGACGCAGCAGGCAGTGTAGGTTGGAGAAGGATATAGCGCCGCCACAGCTTTTAAACCATCATATCCGAGGGGGAAGTTCATGAGGCTACAACAACATCGAGTGTCAACGGTCTTGGTGTTTACCTTGGTATTTTTGTTGAGTACATCAGCATCAACCTTTGCAGCTCAACCTACCGTCAAAATTACCCTTTGGCATCACTGGGCTCCGGAACTGATTGGTGAAGTAATCGCCGGATTTCAGTTACGGTACCCATGGATTGAGGTCGAGCATATTACTAGCGACTATAGTAAGGCGGTCGACCGCATGGCAGTCTTATTGGCTACAGGAGCTGCGCCGGAGGTGATGATGGTCAACAGCGCCTATGCTTATCAGTTCATGAGCTTAGGTAGTTTTCTATTACTTGATGATCTACTTACCCGGGACAACATCCAACTTTCTATGTTCAACCCTGGAGATCTGCGCGGTTTCCAAGTTAGGGATAAGACCTACGGCTTGCCGTGTATGAGCGGATCCGCCTGGACTAATCTTATGTTTTATAACAAGGACTTGATGAATAACGTTGGATTAGATGCTGATCGGCCTCCGAGAACTTGGAGCGAGTGGCAAACGGCAGCCCGACGCATTATGCGTGTAGACGGCAGCGGCAAAGTGATCCAAGGTTCACAGATTCCAAGACTCAGCAATATCGCTGCTTGGAATGGCTCCCAATTTTGGGATGAACAGTGGCGCACGGCTACGGTATCTAATCCGCGTACCATGGAGGCTATCACTTTTACTAGCGAACTGATCAGCTCTACTTATGGTTCACTGACCGCTCACGATCAATTCCATCGAGGCGGTTTAAGCTTTTGGGAAGGGACATCAGGAATCATCTTTCCTAACAACTCTGGTTTTGGCGCGGCACAGAAGGTTGAGTTCAGCTGGGGCGCAGCGCTGGCGCCTGTGAATGAAGAGAACCCTGACTCCAGACCTATCAATATCGTCACCAGTACTTGGGCTTATGGTATTCCGGCCACTATCGCCAAAGATAAGCAGGAGGCCGCCTGGTTGTTATTACTGTGGCTTACCACCCACGAGGATGGTGGAGGCTATTTTGCCCGTGCGCAAGGACGTCCTAGTCCAGTTATTAGATTCAACGGCCACCCGGACTATAGGAAGAACCCATACTGGAACGTCGTGATCGACGCTCTGCAATATGACATGCCGACACCGCCAGTCGATCCTGTAACCATCATTAATGATGCAGGTATGCAGATTCTTAACAACAAAGTCCATCCGCAACAGGCATTAGCCACAGCTGATCAGAAGCTACAGTTTGCGTTAGATGAGTATTGGAAGGTTTTAGACAGGTAATCGTTTAGGCTACAGTCAATGGCTACGGCGAGTAAGAGGCTGCTCACACATCAGAAGCAGCCTCTTGGCGCGCCCGGCACGTCCGGCGGATGCAGCCGTTGTAGTGATGAATCCTTAGGTACCAGATTGTACATCATACAACAAGCCGGTCCCCCGCTGACATTCGTCGACTGTCAGAAGAGGCGCCGGCTTGTTGTGCTTCAGCAGCTATGTTTCGATGTTGCTCAGTACTCTTCAGCTATGAGCGCATCCAGCTCAGCTAAGGTGAACCGCACGCTGACCACTGATGGTCTTTCTCCCGGGTATAAGGGTACGTAGGTCGTCGATACGAAAGTGCCGTCCGGCAGCAACTCCAAGCCTGCATAACCTGTATCATGGAATAGCCTTTTGTTCTCCAGCAGTTTGACGCGATATTGGCCGGGGCGCAGGTTAACCAAGTCCTCCCAGGTGCCGACCCAAGCTACGAAGTCCGTGTAGCTCGGACTACCTTCGAACACGTCACGGAACGTGATCACCAGACGCCCGTCGGGAGCGTAAACCGGTTTATGCCGATCGCCGGTCAACGTATCGGGAAGCTCAACCGGCGCCGACCAAGTCTGTCCTTCATCTTTGCTGACAATCAGCATAGAGTTGTAGCGCCGCGAGTTCTCCCGGATCAACACGGCGATCTCCTTACCGTCGGGTGACTGAATGGCTGCCGGCTCGACCAAGGCGGCGTTCGGATAGGCGGCGATCATCCGCTGGTTCGACCAGGTGAGTCCGCCGTCTTCGCTGATCGCCATCTGAATGCGTGAGCCTTGTTGGAACACCGTTAAGTAGCGACCTCCGGATATGGGGATAACGGTGTTGGGGGCGACCGGACCGCGTAACCCGGTTTGGCGGAAAGGCGTCCAGGTGTTGCCGTTGTCTTCCGAAATGGCGATGGAGAGATAATCCTCGGCGTTATCTCGATGCACCTCTTCACCCGGGCGCGTCATATTTTGGAACGCCACGAGCCGCTCAACCCCATCAGGATCGGTAAGGCGGAATATGGTAGGCACATTGGCGGTACGGCTCCAGTTGTCAGGTACCGGCAGTCTTTCGCTCCAGGTTTTACCTCCATCGGTGCTCCGCCTTAAGACGGTCGCGCCGCCGTGTCCTAACGGATAAACGATGAGGATCGTTTGATCATCCGCGAGCAGGACGGAGTCGGGGTGACCCAAATACTCTCCCGGTATACGATCAATCACGGTCTGTCGCCATGTGTCGCCTGAAATGTCGATCTGCGGAATGCCTCCCATAAATCCCGCATCGCCCGCGGGAATAGACAGCTCGGTCTTCAGCGCCGATAAAGCGATATCCTTTTCGTCGACTAAAACAAAGGTCAATACTAGATTGTGAGTGGCGTCTTTATCAAGTCGGTCGCCCAAGTTGAACGAGATTTCGTCCGGTTCAGCAGACACGTCAACAACCGTCTCGTAAAGGAGCGCTTGCTCTTCAATCAATTGCCATTCGCCGTCGGTCATGCGGTAGATGTCGGCGAAGAGCCGTAAATGAACGTCTGCTACCGGACCGTCGCCGTATAGATAGAATGCGCCTTCCACTTCCCCATGCCGGCGCTGTAGTTGCGCGATTTGAGCTGTGACTCTACCTGCAATAACCTTCATCTCATAGGTGAGTCCGGATGACCAGACATGTCCTTCCGGCGTTAATTCCAGGCAGATCTGCCATTGGCCGGGGCTCAGCATATCAACAGCGAGCGGTATGTTGTATTTTCCCGCAGCAAGAGAAGCTTGCGCCAGCTCAACGCGCGCATCTCCTTGTTGCGCGATAAGCCGAAAGCTCTCAAGAGGGCGCGGCGATGTGAGCGCCAGTTCGAGGACCGCTGTTTCATAGAGGCTCAGCACGTCGGTCGGCGTAAGAGCGTCGTCAATACCTGCCAATACGCGCCATTCGGTTCCCACGGGGATGAACAAAGGCTCTGTTTGCACAACGTATTCCGACATGCGGCCGATTATATCCGACGTACTTGTATTCAGCGTTGTTTGCAGCGTGTAGACGATGGACCGGTTGGTTAGATCAACAATGAGGAGGGAAACGGCTCCCGTAACTGCGTCATAAGACAAGCTCGCTCTGTATGTATGCTCATATTGCGGTAGGAAGCGATGCAGCTGTCTGATCGCACCCGGCTTTTGCGCCGTCTCCGGCAATAGATCGCCGCTTAAGGTAAATAGCCAAGAAGCGAAACCGAAAGGCGAGGATTCCTTTGCCAACTTTAATGAGAGCAGGTTTTTCTCCGGCTCTTGGGGCGAGGTTAAAGCCGCCAGCTCAATCTGGCTGGTTGCGTCGGCCGCCTCTTGCGTCAAAACAAATTCCGCCACGATCGTGACGGCTGATTGCGTCGGGCTTTCGTCTAAAGGTGCGGCAGCCATCACGGCTTCAGAGGCAGGCCGGAGAAGAACGATAGGCATCACCGCAACCAACAACCATGAGAGCAATCTACCGGACATGTACCATCATTCCTTTCCACGGTGAACTTAGAAAACATGCTGTTTCTGCAGCAGACTCGGCATGTGGACCGCAAGCGTCGGAACCCGGCGCTACGCTGCGTACCTTGGTCTGACCTGGTTTGTCTGCAGGTCTATACGCAACATGGACAAAAAGCCGTTTATGCTGTGGGCGGCGCTTGAAAGAGCCGCCGGATTAATACCGTCACGTGCAGATATTACGTGCTGCCGCGCTGAAATCCTTATCCTTATAAATCAGGCATAGCGCGAGGCACACGTTTTTGCGAGCGTAATACACAGTGTATAGGCATCCGTTCCACAGTGCTGCCATCGGGCCTCATTTCACCCATCAACCATTGAAACATGTGATGTATATACGAGTAGCGGGGACGGATTCCTCCCTGGTTTTCGTCTTGGGCACAGAAGTGACGGCGACAAGCACGTAAAACCGGGAAGGGATCCAGTCGCTTGCGTAGAAAGATCAGATGTCCAACATCTGGTAATTGGTTATTCATTCCTCATAATCGGACGCTCGGCGCGTTGGTCTCGGAATCTAGCTGATGGTACTAGTGCAAGGGAGTGTGCGGCATGAAAAGAAAAAAGACGCAGCTGTTGTTCATCGCGATACTGATTATTCAGGGTTTGACGGTAGCGGCTTTTGGGGAGGCGGCTGTATTGAGCTTACCAACCATCTTTTCCGACAACATGGTGATCCAACGAGATAAGCCCATCCACATTTGGGGCAAGGCTGATGCGCAAGAGCGGATCCGGGTGGAATTCGCCGGTAGCTCGGCCACCACGGTTGCGCAGAATGGTCATTGGGAAATTTGGTTGGATCCGGTTCCGGCAGGCGGTCCGTTTGAACTGGTAGTTTCCGGCGAGAATCAGGTAAAACGCTTCCGTAACGTGTTGGTAGGCGATGTATGGATCGCCAGTGGGCAGTCGAACATGGCGGCCAATTTGAGAAACGTGACGGAAGGCAGCGATGCCGTCAGCTTGGCGCATAGGCAAGAAGCGACGAAACTGGCGAACTCACAAATACGGTTGTTCCAACCGACCATCGTTTCCAGCCGGGTTCCGCTCTCCGACTATAGCGCAGGCGGGTGGCGTGTCGGCAATCTTGCGGAAGCATATTCATTCTCTGCCGTCGGTTTCTATTTTGCCGGCTATCTGCAGCAAGCACTGGACATACCCATCGGCATCATTCAGTTGGCGAGAGGCGGATCGCCGGCGCAGGCATGGATGCCGTTGGAGGCATTCGAGACTTCACCGACCATGCGACAGATTAAGGGGATGACGGAAGAGCTCGAAACCAACGACTACAACCAACCGGCAGCTCTGTACAACGGCATGATTGCTCCTGCGCACAACTTCCCCGTGAAAGGGGTTATCTGGTATCAAGGTGAGCGCAACGCGAATTTATATCACACTACGGATTACGCCGCAGTGATGACGGCGCTAATCAACAGTTGGCGGCAGAAATGGCAAGAGCAGTTGCCTTTTCTAATTGTGCAACTGCCGGCATACAGCGCTAACAACACGTGGCCTCGTCTCAGAGATGCGCAGCGTAAAGTCGCTTTAACCAACGAGAACGTGGGCCTGGCCGTTACTATCGATACGGGAGACAGGAACGACATCCATCCTAAAAACAAAATGCCGGTGGGCTATCGCTTGGCTCTGCAGGCCAGATGCCTCGTATATGGCGAGGACATCGTCTGTTCCGGACCAACCATTGAGCGGGCGGAGGGTTTGGAGTACGAAGTCCGCTTAACCTTCAACAATATTGGTAGTGGGTTAACATCTACAAGAGCAGAGTTGGCAGGTTTTCAATTGTGCGCGACCAACGGATCATGCGTTCCGGCGGAGGCGATTATTGAGGAACAACAGGTGATTGTGTGGAGCGATGAACTAGAGCGACCTGCGGCAGTGGCCTATGCCTGGAGTGATTTTCCCGAGGTGAGCCTGTTCAATAAGGAAGGTTTGCCTGCAGCGCCGTTTTATACCGAGATCGATTATGCGCTCGGTGCGGATGCGCCAGGCATCAAGGTGATGAACTATCCCATCGCCGCAGGAGGGCGTCCGTCCCTGTTTGTGTTGACCGGTACGGCCTCCATAGAGGCGAACAGTCTGCAACCAGGGGAGAAGTTAGTCGTGCGTCTGCAGGAAACGGGTAGCGCTACGACTTCCACAACCAGGTTCAGTGTTGCCGAGACCGCTCCTCTGTCGCTGCCGTTCATTCTCACCTCCGATGACCACCTATTCCATTTGGATACTCAGCAGGTGGCCGATGGCGTCTATAACTTAGTGTTCGAATGGCGCAGCGCTACTGAACCGCCGATTGTCACTAATGTTCCTGTCGTTATCTGCAACAATGCGGCACTGGAGCAGTACCTGGAGCGATTTCCCGAGTTAAGTGGGCCTACCGGTTTGTCAAGACTAGTCATCGATGGGCGACCACTGGGACGCGTCCGGCTCACCAAGCCGGTTACGGGGGACATAGTCGCAGGTAAACTGTCGATTGAGTACGATGGTGTTCACCCATTGGTAATGAAACAAATGGAAGTAACGCTGCAACCTGCATACGGTCATGACGGCTCCGGCGGCGCGATGTCTCCCATATGTATTTATTCGGGCGCCGCTTTGCCGGACAGCCTGATATATGACACGACGCAGGTGGCTGATGGGGCCTATGACCTCGTACTTAACGTAACGCTGATAGATGGCGAGACCACAACCGTGAAGCGCCGCATTGCCGTGGACAACTGGGTAATATTGGCAGATGAGGTGGAGCCGCCGCTCGACAGCTGGTTCGGCGAAATGAAACGCATGCAGACGGTAGCTGCCACCACGGGTTGGGAGTTTACGGGAGATGCACGGAACATCCTGTTTGGTGACGCAGACCGGATTAGACGTAAAGCTGCAACCGAAGAATCACTCACTTGGCAGTTGCCCAGACTGCATAGCTTCGCGTTTACCGTCTATACTCGCGATACCCGGCTTATGTCGACTGTTCAGGTGGCGCTATCTTCTGACGGGGGATCATGGACCCCTGTCTCTTATGCAACAAATGTGCTTGAGCAAGACGCCACAGGCTGGTGGCAAGTGGAGGTGGAGGGAACGGTACCGGCAGGTGTAAATGTCGACCGCATTCGGTTTACCGTCAGTGGCAACGATATACCGCCGGCCGACTTGGAGCTCGGGAAGGTTTTGTTGACTGGGACTTCGGACTTCTAAGCCGGATGAGCATTGCCGCGTAATAACTTGTACAAGGGGCTTGTGAGGGAGGTGCGGCAGTATCTCACACAAGCATTCCGGCATATGGATCATGGGGATCGATTTACTGACGTCTAGGCCTCGGCATACATGGGCGGCTGCATCCGGTTGCTGAACATTGGATGTTGGACATATGATCATTACATGTGCTAAAAGGCTTTTCTGCATCGCTCAGCAACTTTTTTGCCACAAAATGACAACAAATTGTCCGGTAGGAAGGAAATGGCACATCGCTTTCGTATATATACATCATACCTTTAGTGGAGTACGCGCAAAGCCACTCAAACATATTACCGGTTATCCATACGAACCGGCCGATTGGAGAGTGACCTTGCGCAGGCTGGAACACGGTCAAATTAGCTAAATACTGTACATGAGGGGGTTTATTGTATGCGTAGAGGATTTTGGTCAGCTCTCTTCTGTCTCGTCATTTTAATCGGGTGTTTGTCGGCATCCGCCGCACAGGTTGAATTAACCATATGGGCATGGCCGGCCGGAACGACCAACGGCGATATTCTAGCCAGATATATCGCCATGTATGAAGAACAGAATCCGCATGTCACAATCAAAGTGGAAAAACAAGGTAACCAGGAAAAGCAGCTGCTGGTAGCCTTTGCCGCCGATGCCGCGCCGGATATCGTCCAAGGCGTGGGTACTTGGGCGAACACCTTGGGGCCAATGGGGGTTCTGCTGCCTCTGGACTCCTTTATTGACGGACCAAACGGGTTCCCTCGCGATGACTTTATCGACGACCTGTGGTCCTTTTGTTCGGTCGACGGGGTAACCTATCAGTTGGCGGCGGACAGTAATGAACGAGCCCTGTTTGTCGATGCCGATGCTGCGGAGAGTACGGGCATCGCGCTCAGTCAGCCTATACGCGATTGGAACGACTTGTTGCAGTGGGCTAGGAAACTTACCTATCGCGTTGGCGATAAGGTAGAGCGCTGGGGCTTCGATATGCACCAAGAGAATACGGGCAGCCGTTGGCACTGGATATGGCTGAACGAAGGTGAAATTTTCTCTAAAGATAAGACCCAGTCGGTACTGGATCACCCCAACACCATAGAAGCCATCAAGTTTGCGGCCGATATGGTGAACTCCTATCATGTGTCGCCTAGACCGGGTGAAGTCACAGGTGGTTCCAAACAAAACTTTATGAACGGTAAGTATGGAATGATGATCACCGCATCGTCATTTGTGAAAACGCTGCAGGAGCGGAATGCGAATTTCATCACCGTCCCGGGTCCGCCGGGGCCGGGTAAAGGTGGTTACCGCTTCTCAGGCGCTTCCAACAGCGTCATGGGCGTGTTGAGCTCATCTAAGCATCCGGAGGAAGCTTGGGCGTTCTTGCGCTGGTTAATGTACGAGCAAGGCGTGGAATTCGCCAGGGAGTTGGGCGGCATACCCTATTTGAAGAACGCCTTGCGCGATCCCAAGTATACCAGGCAGCCCTACAACGCTTTTGCCGTCTCGATCACCACCTATCAACCTCGGAACAACTATATGGCAGGGGTATCGACGTCCGACTGGATGCCTCAGTTTGACGCCGCGTGGGCAGCTGCGTTACGTCAAGAACAAGCGCCTGAGGTAGCGATTCAGCAGGCGATGGACGTTATTAACGCTCGTATGGCGGAGTTACGCAAGTAGGCGTGTGTAATACCACAACCCGATAAGGTAGCGACGATCCGCCCATTATGGGCGGATCCATCTTAGGTAGGGGGTTGTTTGAGGATTGTCGGCCATATCGTTCGGAAAGAGGTGTAGTTTAGTTGTTGAGTCAACGATTTCGAGCAGGTAGGTTCTTGCTGTTTGTGACAACTCTGGCGTTAATGAGCGCTTTAACGTGTATAGCTTCGGCTAATCCCCCGCTCAGTACCATGAAGTCCTTTAAGGTGCTGGCCATTGGCAACAGCTTCAGCACGGACGCCATGCAGCATCTGTATCAGATTGCCGCGGAGGCTGGAGCGGAGAACATTGTCATCGCCAACCTATACGTTGGGAGCGCCAGCTTAACAGTGCATCGCACGAATGCTCAGGGCAACCTGGCCAATTACCGCTACGATAAAAACGACAACGGGACTTGGCGTTCAGAAAGCAACCGCACCTTGCTCTACGGATTGCAGGACGAGGATTGGGATGTGATCACGCTGCAGCAGGTGAGCGGGCAAAGCGGCGTAGAAACCTCATATGCGGCTGCCGGCGATTTACAGTACTTAATCGACTATGTCAACAAGCACAAGACCAATTCGCAGGCCAAACTGGTTTGGCACATGACTTGGGCATACGAATTGACCAGTACTCACGGGGCGTTTTCCACCTACTACGGGCGAGATCAGCTGCTCATGTATAAGGCTATAGCCGCTGCCGTACAAAAGCACATCGTGCCCAACACAGCGTTTGCTATGGTTATCCCGTCCGGTACCGCCGTTCAGAACGTGCGTACCAGTTTTATCGGCGACACTCTTACCCGCGACGGATACCACCTCAGCAATAATCTGGGGCGCTATATCGCCGGGTTAACCTGGTTTTACGCTCTGACCGGACAGTCCATTGACGGTTTGACTTGGGTTCCGAGTAGCACGGAGATTCCCAGCCACTTTTTGCCCGTCATTAAAGAAGCAGTGAAGGCCGCCATAGAAACGCCTTTTGCTGTTACACCGTCTAGTTATGATGAGAATCCCGTATTACAAGCCGCCCTTACCATGGAAGGTTATGAACTGCTGGACTGGCAACCGGTAGGGTGCTCGCATTGGAACGCAACCAGCGCCAACCCAACCAGGCTTAATACAAGGGAAAACAGCGATCTGACGAACCTGTGCTACTTCGTCAGTTCAGGCAAGATGTTCACCCGAGAGGATATCCCGATCGGCAGCATCATCGAGATCGATGAAGGGTATCAGTATCGGCCGGAAGGTTGGGTGACCCTGACAAGGCAACCGTCAGCGAACAGACCGACGCCGGTGAGAGAGAAAAAGGTCGTGGTGACTGAAGAGTGGTGGGGAGACTTCGTCTACCGCTCGTTTAACGTCTCCTTTATTGGTAGCAAAACCGATGTTAGAGGTATTGAAGAAGAGACCGCATCTCATTTCCGCATTTGGGTGCCTAAGCAGTAGGCGCATAGTAAGAGTCGGCGGGCGGTTCAAATGGAAACTAAGGTCAGGGGCAGGCGCTCGTCCTGCCCCGTCGACGAAGCCGCCGGCTGTCCGGCAGGAAATGCGTCGCTATGTATGGAAAAGACCGCTTATCCGCTGTTTGATATTTTATTAGATGGAGCATTGTCTTGAGTCTGAAGCCGATTACGCGTCGTCATGCGACATATCAGGAGATCATTGACCGTATTCGCAACTACATCATTGAATCGGAGCTTAAACCGGGAGATCGTCTGCCCTCGGAGCCGGTGATGGCAAAGACTCTGCAAGTCAACCGTTCTACGTTGCGAGAAGCTCTCAGAGCGCTACAATTGCTTGGCGTCATTGACGTAAAACACGGGCATGGTACTTTTGTCCGTGCTTTTAACCTTGATGCCGTATGGAGCAACTTAAACTACAACATGTTGCTCGATGCCACTGAGCTGAGAGAAGTGCTGGTAGTGCGCACGCGTTTGGAAGCAGCGTTTATTGCCGAAGTGGCGGAACAGGTTACTAAGGAACAGATAGCGGAGCTGTACGGCATCATAAACCGGATGCGAACTAGAGCAAGTTTGGATGAGCAGATTATTAACGAAGATGAAGCTTTTCACATCGCCCTCTTCGCTCAGGTGGAAAACACCTTCCTCAAGCGGTTGTTAGCCATCTTTTGGCAAACCGTAAAGCAGATGAAGCAACATGTAGAGCTGGTCAACGCCACCGATCTGCCCTCTGCCATTCACCGGCACGTTCTCCTCGTTGAGAGCCTGGAAAGAGGCGATGTCGCGGCTTTGCAGCACTACACGCTGCATCATAGCGATGGTTTCTTAGAAAGAGTAAACCGGGCGGTTGACAACTACAGGCAGATGCTAGGCGACTAAGTGCTGATGGGAAGGTTGTCGGCCGGCCGCGTGCATATCCTGTCGTCTGTAAATCACCTGGAGGTTCCGTGTTCAATGCACATAGCTGCCGCGCTTGGTGCGGGAGCCGTCAGTGAACCGGCGTACTTGAAGGAGCGGATCAGATTGCGCAAGATCACCATTCCACTAATCCTACTCATTATCTGCGTATTCCAGTTTACGGCAGCGGCTACGGAGCAAGCTTTGACGGTAAGGACCAGTATAGACTTACGCGCAGTTAGTTTAGATGCAATCGAAGGTCTGCAACTGATCGGCATGACCACAGGCTCCGGGTCCGGTTGTCTTGAGCTGGTTTGGCAAAAAGATCAGAATGCATGGGGGTTTCCGCTATGGCGTCTGGTATTGCGGGGAGACGCCTCTCTGTTTCCTCAGGTAATGGCGGGAGCGCAACCCGATGCTAGCGATGCGAACAGCAAGTGGGTCAGTCTCGCTCTACTCACCCCCCAACCGGGTCGGAGTTACTCAGCCGCGCTGAGCTACGCCGCCACCAGCGGCATAGTGTCGCTTGCGTTGCTCGATGTGGAAGAACAAGTTGAGCTTTTTCAGCAGGAGTTGCAATTGCAGCCTCAGCTTGCCGCACAAGCGCTTCAGGTGATAAAGCCCGCGCACCAGGCAGTACGCCTTGACCAAGTAACGCCAGGGTATGTTCCGGTGGGTTTGGAGTGGCGCCTGGCGCTGCTGGATGATCCACTGGTCGGCATCAGTGCGCTATCCGGCGGTAGTCCCGCTGTGTTGCATTTTGCGCAGGCTTTGGGCGCAATCGATGGTCGCTTCAGATTGGTTGCTGAAACAGGCGCCGGGGAGCTGGTCCTCTGGGAAGGCGCAGGTGCTGATCCCATTACCTCTCAAGTTGTTGCGACATATGAGTTGCCTTATGGGAAGGCCCAGATAAGGCTGGAGTATCTTACCGGTAACCAGGTATGGATTATCGGTCGGCAACGCCTGGTTGACATCTATAGCGGTACGCTTGATGTAACCGTAAGCTCTGTTGGTTTTAGTGAGAACGCCATATCCGGTCAGATGGTAGTGGCAAGCGACGCTCCATTGGAGGAAATGGCTCTGACGTTGCTCGCGCGGGTTTATCGCTACGTGGCAGGTAGTTGGGTATTGAGCGGTGAAGAGCCGCTGCAGTTGCATACCCAGGTAACCATGGAGCAAGCCGGCGATGAAACAATACCTTTTACGCTGGATGTGCCGGGATTAGGCGATGGGCCGATACAAGTGGAGTTCACCTGGGTCACGGAAGAGAGACATGGCTGGCGCGTGCTGACTTATAGCAGTACGATCGAGTTGACCAAGCCCGCTGAGCCGTGGCACAGCCCGATCCCCGTTTTGGATATTTCCGAGGAGCGCAGTAGGCTTACGATTGTCGACAGCATCATCGGCACTTATTTGGGGCATCCGGACACAGTACTCATGGGAGACGGACGTACCATGTTCGTCGTGTATCCCCTTGGTCATGGCGGAGCTACGGTGTTGAAGAGGAGCGATGACGGCGGTTTAAGCTGGAGTGACAGGTTACCGACGCCGGAGAATTGGCTGCAGACGGCCAATGTTCCCACCATTTTCCGCTTGACGGATTCCATAGGCACGGAACGATTGGTAGTCTTTAACAACATGACCTTGCCGTTCGATAGTCACTCGCCTGGTGGTCGAGGTAAGGATCTTCACCAATCCGTCTCTATTGATGGGGGACAGACATGGACACCGTTGGAGCCTAATGGGATGTATACGCAAGTGGCGCCTAACACGGTGGTTCCCATTTCAGGCGGCAGATATCTCACTGTGTATCAAATAGACGGTCGCATCGCTCAGAGCATTACCGCAGACGGGGGTGTGACCTGGACGCATCAGGGTGTGATTGCCAGGCATCCGGTTGCCAGGCTTACTGAACCTGCTTTGATTACCTCGCCTGATGGAAAACAACTGGCCGTGTTGATCAGGGAGAATAGCCGTCAGTTTAACTCCATGCTGATAGTGAGCAACGATGAAGGTGTTACCTGGAGCGCACCGGTTGAGTTACCCGATGTGCTTACCGGCGACCGGCATATGCCGAAGTATGCTGCAGATGGGCGCCTGGTGATCACCTTCAGGGACCGATGCGTCGGCAGCTCGACATATGGTGACTTTGTCGCCTGGGTAGGCACTTACGACGACCTGGTGAACCTGCGTAATGGTTCGTATCGAGTGCGGCTGCTGCAAAGCTACGGCCAAGCCCGGGATATAGGGTATGCAGGGCTGGAGTTGCTGCCGGACGGTACTATGGTATCTACCACCTATGCGCCTCTCTACGCCGGAGCTAGGCCTTCAGTGGTGAGTGTACGGTTCACTCTAGATGAATTCGACGCTATGCTGAAACAAATGGATGAGCAATGAGGTAAACCTGATAGTCGTTGAATCGTTATCGGTCATAACGCAGATGAACCAAGAACATTGCCGTAGTCGCTGTTCTTGGTTCTTTTTTTTGGATGACTGGCAGTTACATAAGGTGCCTCGGCGAATCGCTAGAAAAGGTCATCTCTGATGGCGAGGCAGGTAAAACCGGCTAGGCAGCGGCTTTTCAGGCAAACACCTACCAAAGGCCTTACAGGAACCCCCTGATACAGGGGTTCTTTTTGCGTCACTCCATTCTAAGCGATCCGTGGACCAACCCACCAGTTGGTAGTTACATAAGGTGGCTCGGCGAATCGCTAAAAAAGGTCACCACAGAGGCTGATGTAGGCAAAACCAGCTAGGCAGCGGCTTTTTAGGTAATCACCTACGAACGATGCTATAGAAAAGGCCAGCTACAGACGTACTTCTAGTATCACTCCATTCTAAGCGATTCGTGGACCAAACCATCAGTTGGTAGTTACATAAGGTGGCCTCGGCGAATCGCCAAATTTACAGTATTCATATACATCAAGCTATAGGTCATGTACAAGGCATTGATGAGGAGTATATCACCGCCAGGTTGAAGGAGCATCGTCACCCGAATTCCTTTAGGTTAAAATAGACTGACGGCAAACCGAGCAACCTGGCGGGAGCACTAGCCAGATACTGTTGCATATGAATGGCATCTTGTTAAAATGGATTGGCCACGGCTTCATCACCCTGTGAACGAACAACGTGTTTTGCACCTCAAAATGAGTATGGGCGCTGTCGCGGCGAGGTCAGGCTCAGTCGCAGATTGATGGGTGTTACTTCCGCAAAGGATGCTGTATGTGGGGAATACTGATGCCGGTCGGTAAGCTGATGTGCATTCCGGTTGGTCCGGATGGCGGTTCGCCTTGGGATTCGACCGGGTTGCCTAAACGAGAATAGGGTATCTTGGAGGAGCCTATCTTTGGATAATCTGGCTACGCCAAACGCTGTACGACGCATCATGGAGTCGCATGGGCTCCATTTTCGCAAGAGCCTGGGGCAAAACTTCCTGATTGACGGCAACATACGCGCCAAGATAGTGCAAGCTGCAGAAATTAAAACGGGGGAGCAGGTGCTCGAGATCGGTCCCGGCGTAGGGACTCTTACGCAGGCTTTAGCTGAAGCCGGCGCACGCGTGGTTGCTGTTGAAATCGATAAACAGCTTGTGGAAGTGTTGCATCATACCATGCGTGCATATCCGCAGGTGCAGGTGGTGCAGGGTGACGCTTTACACTTGGATCTCAACGCCTTCCTACCTGAGCAAACCGGCTACAAGGTGGTTGCTAATCTGCCTTACTACATCACTTCGCCGCTCCTGATGAGACTGTACGAGGAGCTGCGACAACCTGAAATAGCGGTGGTAATGGTACAGAAAGAGGTTGCTCAGCGATTGACGGCACAACCCGGGAGCAAAGACTACGGCGCCTTATCAATCAACATCGCCTACTATGCTGATGCGACGGTGGTCGCAAATGCTCCAAAGACGGTGTTTATGCCGGCACCGAACGTCGATTCCAGTGTTGTGAAGTTGACCAGCCGACCATTCCCCTATCCGGCCGCTGATGCTCGGACCTTCTCCGCTACGGTACGTGCGGCTTTTGGGCAGCGAAGGAAAACATTGCGCAATACATTGCGCACCTTGGTCAATGATCCCACTGCTGTGCTGAATGCGGCAGGGATCGATGGCTCGCGCCGGGGCGAAACGCTCTCTATTGAGGAGTATGGGCGCTTATCTTTAGCGGTTCAGCAGGCGCTCGACAGTTAGCCGGACAACATATCCAAGATAAAAACGCAAAGGATCAGGCTGCTAAGCCTGTTTTTTATGCCCTGTGACGGATTCATCCGGTGATGGAGCCGGCATACGACGCGGTAGAGAAGCTCTGTTGCAGTGGAGCGGCGCATATATGTATCGCATCCACAATGTACACGGGCATTTTCCCACAAAGTGCGGCTGGAGTTGTGGGTTAACGCCCTCCTCGGCAACAAACCGCTAAGTTTCATTTCACTGGGAATAGCTGGGAACTAGCGCAAAATTCAATGACATGATAAAATAAAGAGCGTTGGGTACCGGCCTTGCTTTGGTTTGCGGGAATTGACAGAATGTTCCACTACCTAACTGTATTCCACTGCAACAGGTCATAGGTCGAACCGATTCATACTCGTCGCGTTACAAGGGGATGGTCATTTTCAAAAGTGCAGCTCGAAAAAGTAAGAAGCCTGCTTCCAATAGGTGGGACACCATGCGCTACATCAGTCCGACACGTGGCCCCATGGATTTTCAGACCATGTTTCTCGACATCATGGAGTACGTTCAGGACGCGCCGGCAGCCCGTCATAGACTAATTATCGGCACAGACTCACAACTCGGTGCGGACACTTGTTTCGTCACGGCAGTCGTGGTCCATCGCATAGGCAAGGGCGGACGCTATTACTATGCCCGCACTTGGGAAAAAACCAATCGTTCCTTGCGCCAGCGCATTTTCTATGAAACGTCACGCTCGCTGGAAGTGGCTAGTCATATTGCCGCCCAACTGGCGGAAAACGGGTTTGCCGATTTAAACGTAGAGATCCACTGTGATATAGGTACCCATGGAGAAACCAAGGATCTCATTCGCGAGGTCGTAGGCATGGTAGTAGGCTCTGGTTTTGACGCCCGCATCAAGCCGGACTCCTACGGCGCGTCCACCGTCGCCGACAAATACACGAAGTAGCGTCCTCAACAGATCATCTCCGTACGCACTGCACCCATACGCACAACATTCGTCCAGACAGCTCGTCCCGGTTACCCTCGACGGATATACTAACACTATCCTTGATATGACGGACCTACCAATCCGCCCGGCGCCATGCATCTATTAGCCTATGGTGTAACGTTCAAACCGTTCGGTCTCTGCAAATTTTCATCAGGAAAATGTTCCCTCCGCATCCTAATCGCCATATAGCCGCACGGGCGGAAAACCGCAGTATATGCCGCACTTGCGCTTCTGCAGCGGCAATGGCGCTTTACGGAAATTGTTACGGCTAGGTTAATTTTTGGCTCTTAAGGTGATACTACGTTACAAGCATCAGTGCCGGGCAGGAGTATTCTGCGCCTATTTGCAGAAGACGGAGCAGGATACTTTACATTTTCTTTACTTTTATGATTGACACTGCCGCGCCGAGGCTGGTATAATATCTATTTTCGTTGACAAATGGTATAGATCCAGCTATACTTATAGAAGCAGTTAATGTGCAGGAAGGGTGATCCATGTGACGGTAAAGAGAAGCGCCCTCGACCTGATCAAAAGCGACTTGGAGTCATGCGTTGGCAAGCATGTAAAGCTCAAGGCCAACCGAGGTCGGCGAAAAGTAGTGGAAGCGGAAGGTATACTGGAACAAACGTATCCGAAGGTGTTCCTCATACGTCTTGATGCTGAATCTAGTCCTGTAAAACGTCTGTCGTACTCCTATGCCGATGTACTTACGGAAACCGTAGAGCTGATTATTGATGACACCCGCATCGGCGTGGCCAACCTATAGCTGCCGCTACATCACATAGTCTTTAGCGCCACAGGCACGAATAGCCGCCCAAGTACAACGGGGCGGCTTTTTTCGTTCAAGGCTCATGTACCGGCTGTTCTGCCGCATAAGACGCTCTTTCTTCCACAGGCACGGTGTCCGCCGCACATACGGAAATATCTTCACCCGTACAGCCATACGCTTCTATATGGCCGAAGCTGATCATATCCATACATGAAATGGACAGGAAGCGTACCGGGAAATTATTTGCGCCAAACCAATGTTCAGGACTTTTACCAGACGCCGTAGCCCGTGATTGGGCGATGACATCGCTATGGTCCGCCTGTCGCCGGCAAGCGTCGACAAATGTCTTCAGACAGGAGGGGCGCTTTGCGATTGAAATCTGCAACCTCTCTGTCACTAGGTGCTCAGGGAGATGAGGTTGCGCATCTGCAAAAAAGGCTGAAACAGTTGGGCTATGATCCGGGAGAGAGTGACGGTTATTTCGGTTACCTCACCCATGCCGCTGTGAAAACGCTGCAGCGCGACTTCCGCTTACGTGTGGACGGAGTGATCGGACCACAGGTTAAAGCGCTGGTTAGGCAAGATGGTTTGCCCGATCGACGCCGTCTGTATAAGCTGCGAGTCGGGGAAACACTGGCCGATGCAGCTCGCTTCTTCGGCGTATCGTTAGAGGCGCTCCGGCTGATGAACCGACTCTCCGCCAAGGCACGCGGTTATCCGGGGCAACGGCTTATCTGCCGTACCCACTATGTTTTGGCTTACTTATCGCCTGCGGCATTAGAAGCCAGGTCCACATACAACTCCTTATCCCAATGGTCTGCCATCGCCATCCCTCTGGTCGCCGTGACGGAAGGTAGATTGCAGATCGCTGCACTCTCTCCAAATACTGCCGACCGGCTTGCTGAAAGCGGACTACCTTTGTGGTTGGCGGTACGACCAGCACATTTCCAGCCGAACAGCATGCGCATTTACGACATAGCCCCGTTGCTGCACCGGCGCAAAGCACGCAAAACGGCGGCGTTGGAACTAGCAGAAGCGGCTGAGCTGTACCAGTCGGGTATCTGGCTCGACTTCCCCTGCTTAGGGTGGGGTGATGGCACAGGTTACCTGGATTTGGTCAGGCAATTGCGCGCAGCGCTCTCTACCCGGCAGTTGCCCCTCATGGTGACCTTACCTTTGCCCGACGGGAGACATCACCGCCGTTGGTGGCTCACAGATATTGATTATAGGAAGCTCAGTGCATTGGCGGACAAGGTGGTCCTCGGCAGCCATGCGGCTCATACCTGTGAGTCCTTTGCTCTCTATGGGCGGCGCATCGAGTCTGTTCTGAACATGATACCTGGTTGGAAGGCCTTGTTAGGCATCGGCTTGAGGGCCGAAGAGCGCGATGAACATGGCGCGCTCATTGGTGAAATGAGCTACGCTAAGGCTCTGGCCGCAGCCTATTTGGCAGGGGAGAAACCGCGCTGGGATCCGGAGCACAAGCTGCTGCAGGTTCACATTAAACCTAAAGCGCCAAAATCCGTGCGGTCGGCTGTATCTAATCAATCTCCTGATCATCAGGCGCTTTCCGGCGAAAACGACAGCGCCGGTATGGTGCGCACGCTTTGGTTACCTGGTCGCGAGGCGATTGCGGCGCGATTGCGATTGGCACATCGTTGGTGCGTTGATGGCGTCGCCTTGTGGCCGGTGGGCGAGGAAGACACGCGCCTTTGGACCGTCATGCCCAATTTGCTGGTTCCGGTACGCAATACGGAATCAAATACATCTAAAAAGTGACACTCATGCATATTCATGGGAATGACCTCGCATGGCTTGGCATATAGATCTCTTGATGAAGCACATAGGCGGGAGGGAGTCACTTTGAGTCTCCGGTTGGAGAAGCAGTCACTTCGTGTAGAAACAGTAGTGGGAGATAACACTGCGCAGAGCGTTCTGGAATGTACCGTAGTTATTCCCAGCGATAAGCCGGAGATCGGGCGTGCCCTACGGGTATCGGCGCTGCCGACTATCAGTTCTTACGATATCAGCGAAGGACAGATATCCATTGAAGGTTACGCGGATATCGATGTCCTTTATGCGAGCTTCACAGAGGTAGAGTCGGTGCATGAAGGCGACGCGGAACCGGAATTGGTGATGGAGGAACGTTTGGAAAAGGCATCGTTCGCCAATGCCGTACCTTTCGCCTCTGTGCTGAACATTCCCGGAGCAGGCCCCGATATGAAGGCGCAGGTGCGTGTAGATGTCGCCGGCGTTGGTTTCGATGTGCAGGAAGATCAACGCACGGTGGATGTCGATCTGATTCTGGAGTTCAGTGGTGTCGTCAAGGAAGAATGCGATCTGCAGTTAGTCTCAAGAGTCATTTCCTCAGGTGCTGTGCAAGTAGAGCAAGAATCGGTGCGGGTACGGGCGGTACCGGTTGTCGGAAAAGGACAGGAACATGTCCAGACGCTGTTGGCGTTTGGGGGCAGGGATCTTCCCGATCAGATTCTTCACCTAACCCTGCAACCGGCAGGTTCACTAGTAGTGAGGCTAAGCGAAGGCGCGGCCGAGGTCAGTGGAAATTTGGACTGTACTATTCTGTACACGGGAAAAGAGGTCGGCGCGGCGAGAGCGGAGTTCACCGAAGTGATCCCGTTAAGCATACAGGTGCATCTGCCCGGCGTTGGGACGCAGGATAGGGCAACGGCGCAGATGGAGATCGATGATATCAGCTGGCAGGTAGTAGATAACGACACGGCGCGCGGAGTGGCGCTTGAGGCGGTGGTATTAACTACGGTGACCGTTGATTCGCCACAGATGATTGATGTTGTTACGGCTATGGAATCGGCGGATGAGACCACGGTGGTCGCCAGAACGGCGCCGGTCTGGATCCAAGAGGCTGTCGGCGAAGCGCAAACGCATTACACCGCGACGACTACGCTGGAACTTCCTGACGGGGCAATACCGATTGAACGTGTGCTGTTGGCTGATGCACGCGCCCGAGTAGAGGATGTGCATGTGCTTGGCGACAAGGTGGCTGTTGAAGGCGCCGCTACGCTCAACCTGATGTATGTAGGGCGCAACGAGGACACGACAAGTCTCACGTCCACAGCCTGGCCGGCTGGAGTACCATTTGAACTGGAAATAGCTGTTCCCGGCGCGGAACCTGGGTTGGAACGGCGGGCCCAGGTGCAGGTAGACAAGGTGGAGGTAGATCTAATTAACAGGGAGACGATCGATGTCTCCATCGATTTGACGATACAGGTTGATCTAACCAGAGAAGTCGAGTTGGATGGGGTTCTTGAAGCGGTTGAGGTGCCGGCGCCTGATCCTAATCCGCCTACCTACACCTTCGTGGTACTACAACCTGGCGATACGCTCTGGCAGTTGGCGCAGAAGTACCATACCGATGTGCCGGCGATCATTCAAGCAAACCAGTGGCTCGAAAGCGAAGATACAGAGCTGACGCCGGGCAGAAAGTTGTGTATACCGCGTTTTACCGGAGCAGCCTGAAGGTGAGGGCATAGACACCACCTGGCGGACGCTCTGTTAAGGCATAAAGGATGAGGGGGGCGAATTCGCCCCCCTTTTTGTGCGCTCGGCATGTCCGCGAGGCCGGAGGGTTGAGAGGAGCCCTCGTCGCCCAACCAGCGGGAAAACAACTCGTAGGCTAGGGCGCCATCAGTAATGATGGGCCTGGAGGAAGCCCAAGGGGGAGTACGGGACCTAACGTAAGTGAACCGAGGTTGGCTTGACAGGTGGGTAACCTTGCGGAATATGAGAAAGCCCGATAGCTGGATAACCTGGCAAGTTAGGACGGAGGGACTCGTACGCAGGCAGGTGGACTTACCCGGGGATGCAAAGACTGGGTATGACACTCACCAGACACTGCGACCATCCCAAAATACGACCTGAACATCCGCTATGCCCTCATGTGTTGTATAGGATCCGGAAGAGCGAGTATCGACAGTAATCAATTCCGTTGAACCAAAATGCACAGTTCGTAACACTTCTCACACTCAGATGGCTGCTATATGTACCACCTCGTATTAAGGTGGAGGATTTGTCTGTTGCAGTCGTTCACAATGTTCCAGCTTGGCGCAGTTCGCGCTTAAGGTTGCTCCAAATACGATGATCAAAGTGGTCCTGATGCTATTGACACATACAAAAAGCCCTTGCCGGAAGGCAAGAGCGGAGGTGTCCCAAAGTTCTTAAGGTCTAACATCGAAGTAGGCGATCCGCTGGCTACAGTGGTTCCACAAGGACAGCCGTACCTGCGGTAGTATGTACACCATAGATATAATTGCGGTTAACCAGACTTTGAACCGATCGCCTTGTTACTCTCAGGCTTATTACGGCATTACCGCCCATTTGTTTAGCTAGGTAACGTACTTCATCCACAGCATCCTCCGAGTTCCTATACTCTTGTGAACGAACAGATCCTAGGATTTTAAGAATACGGTAACCACCAATGTGGTCTGACTTAACAGCGATGAGGTTACTGGCTGAGGAGAAGTCAGTGGTGGGCAAGAATCGCTTCTTTTCAACTATAACATTGCGGATCGATATAACAATACTAATAAGAATGAATAAGATTATAGCAATTGGAAAAATGAAGTCAGTCCAATTGACCGGGTACATGCTCGGCAATCGTCCTTTCTTTAGGCTATGATTATCGCTGTATGAAGGAAATTTGAATTTAACTTCATCGGGTACATAGCATTGTTAGGCTGGCGTTTGATGCCAAGCAGCGCATTTGTTTTACTTGGCTAGGTATCCGAGATTCTTTCCGGTTTATTAGTGTTCACTAATCACGATTCACATTCGATCGATGAGATTGGATAGCTGGCCGCCTGACTAACACCTCCCGAATTTCGACCGAGCTCGACGGAGTTGACAGGCACTATACGCCTATACTTCTTCGTTTAGGTTGATTGAGAAGTGCACTTCATAGAGATAGTCATATATTACTACATTACGACGAAGATGCCTATATCATTTTTGTATCGTGTGTGACCAATATGTGACCGTATGCGATACAATTAAGAAGCCCTGCGTTGCTTGCCTGGTGATGCCGTCTGCGGCGCGCTCTTCCGGTGTCATGTGATAAGTAGTTATTCGGAAACGCTAGTCTCCGATGTAAAGCCACTTCCTAGATGCAGGTGGATTTTTTCCTCCACCTTTCTAGGTTCTCTTTCCTGACAACTCCACACAAAGATCGAGCACCAAAATCAC
>DUQB01000031.1 GCA_012838035.1 Bacillota bacterium
GAAGGCAGAGCAAGAAAAAGCGATTCAACAAGAACAGGCGGATAGGCAAACCAAAGTGGCGTAGTGATAGTTCACCGGCTGGAGGAACAAATTTACACCAGATTTAGGACTTGGCCCCTTGTACAGACTCTACGGTCTGTAAGTTGCGCCTTGTAGGACGAAGTTTCGGCAAGTTTTCAGTAACACCTCTGAAAAATTTCCTGAAATATTATGTCCGACTTATCAAATATTAGTGCTCAAAGAGGATTAGATCGGGTACTAGCAGCGCATATGCTTCTATCTCTAACGGATTACATGGAGAATCGTGCGGAAAGATTACATCACAATTTCAGAAAGGCAGGTACCGAGCGGTTTGCATGGAGAGGGTTCATTACAGGTGTAGTAACTCTTAAGGTCAAGAGAAAGCAGCAGCGACCAATAGGCGCTGCGTTTCGTTTAGATAGGAATGTATTAAACGCTATTTAGTAGGAGGCGGAGCGGTGGTGTCACCTTCAATAAAGGTAGGAGAAACGCATATGCGAATGGGTTGTCGCAATGAACCGGCCAAGCGCATTTCTAGTAAAGCAACAGTACAGTAGGCCAGTTCGCGGAAACTATACTGGAAGGATGTAATGCGCGTCGATTCCTCGTCCACAGCGTCAAAACCCATGACTGAGAGCTTTTCAGGCGTGCATACGCCCATAGAATGTGCAGCGACTATGGCAGCGGAAGCGGCGACGTCATTCCAAGCCCATACGGCCGTAACCGGATCTTCCTCCGCCAGCAGCTTTTTCATGCATTCCGCAATGCGTTGATGAAAACCGGGTGAGCGCCCTCCTGTCTCCAGGAAGAGGGAAGCGTCATAAACGCCCAACTCCAGCAACTCCGCTCTAAAACCGGCTGCGCGATCCACCATGCTTGAGGCTTTCAGATCACCCTGCAAACAAGCTATACGGCGATGTCCCAAGTTGAACAGATAGCGCGCCGCTCGACATCCCGCAGCATAGTCATCCAGCGTCACCGAGAAGGTCATTCCTCGTACATAGCGGTTGACCAACGCCACCGGCACTAGTGATTCACGGATTCGTTCGGCGTCATCTTCTGTCACTCTACGAAGGGTGATCACTGCGATCGCTGCGTTATCTTCGGGTTCATGGGCGACGGCTCGATTGATGAGATCCTCTTGATTACATGTGTTGACGACCGTCTTAAACCCGCGCTGCGCCCCTATGCCGATCAATTCGAGTACGATGGGCGCAAACTGCTTTTCTGCGATGAGGTCCATATAAACATGCAGGGTTTTCAACCCCGATGCCTTGCGCACGACGCCTTCAGCAGTCCCGTTAGAAGGTTTTGCCTGAGACGCTGTTTGCGCCCGTTTATACCTTAGGCTTCGCGCCGCATACATCACCCGATTGCGCGTTTCAGCGGCAATATGCGGATAGCCCCGCAACACTCGGGATACAGTAGCGACGGAGACGCCTGCTTCACGGGCGATATCTTCAAGTGTCGGCGCTTTGGTGGACATCTTTTCTCCCCTTAGTACTCACGCGTGAGTTATATGCGCCGTACGCCGGTTTTCCTACTAAGGAAGGCGTGGTGCTAATGCCATCATAGCATGAACACCTAGGGACATCCACCGCTTGCGCCCAGGCAGTGCGTTTCAACAAAGCAGACGTAATCCCTGCACCGCAGAGATTGACGGCTAATGAGCAGCTTGGGATCTCTCCGGGGCTCATCATCAGATCTGCAATGCTGAGCCACATAGTGCACGATCAACCTTGACTCTCTATCCCTAATGCTATAACATAATTGATAAAGTAGTTTATTTATTTTTTGATCAAGGAGGTACCTACATGTCCATTTATGGCTTTGAGTACCGATCCATTGAAGGCAACCCCGTAAAGATGGCGGAGTACGCAGGTAAGGTAGTGTTGATAGTCAATACGGCCAGTGCATGCGGCTTCACTCATCAATACCAAGGGCTGGAAGAGCTTTACCGAACATACAAGGAGCGAGGGTTGGTCGTACTTGGCTTCCCATGCAATCAGTTCAATGAGCAAGAACCAGGTACCGAAACTGAGATCGCCGAGTTCTGTTCAGTACGTTATGGGGTGACATTTCCTTTATCGCAAAAAGTAGACGTCCGTGACGAGACAGCCATACCACTTTACAAATACCTAACTGCGCAGAAGGGATTTGCCGGGCTGGACGAACGGCCTGAATTGGAGAAATTCATCGCTTTGCTCAAGAACAAGTACGGTTCCGGTTATACCGATGCGCAAATCAAGTGGAACTTCACCAAATTCCTCATTGATCGAGAAGGCAATGTAGCGGCACGTTACGAATCGCCCGTCGAGCCTAAAGAAATAGCACGTGATATAGAGAAGTTGCTGTAAGGGCGATTACATCGGGTGCGCTACGCCGGACCTTCGCAGCTTCATTATGGTCCTCAGCCGGTAGGGCTCTTGTTGACCACCTAAGTTTCAAGTATGGTCAACCCAAAATGCAGTAGAAAAACAACCGGTGGAGACAACTCGCATGTCTGGAAGGCCGGCATACGATCTCTCCACCGGTAGTTGCTTCTACGACAATTTAGATCATCGTCTCGTGATGATCGTGACTTCTACCGGCCAAAGGTAAAGGAACCAAAGCGCAACTCATTCGCGAACAGACCATAGCTGGGATTCCAGCACATCCACTGGCCACTATCGGCCACTTGCAGACCGGTCAGATTTCCTGTCCAAACCGCGCCGGGCACAGGAGTCGCACCGAGTTTTTCGAACGGTATGGCAACCTCATAGATAGCCTGGATACCGGTTTTACGAATGGCGATCGTAGACATCTGTTCCGCAGTAGCATTCTGGGCGCCGGCGATATCCCAACCAAGATGCCTAAAGGTTTGGCCTGCCGGAGCAATAAAGAGCTCTACGTGATCGTTGGACCAGATGCCGATATTGTCAACGAGGTTGTCCGAATTCTGCGTATAGGTCACATAAGCGATATACAGAGCGGTATCATCGTATGCCATGTATGCCACCCAGGGAAACGGACTTACTACGGCGCCGGTTTCCGCCATGTCGATTACGGCCTTGGAACCATTCTGACTAGCCGTTACCCATGCTGCGTCGTCCAATATGCCATCAATGACGGGCGCCTTATCCACCTTGGCGATCGTCAACGACAAATTAGGGGTCTCAGCTGCAACGATAAATGAAAGTGACGCCACAACCAGTAATGCCAAAACAATCGTCCTGAATAATTGCATACATAAATCCCTCCTATTTTTATGAATATCAAGTTCACCTAATAGACATATTAAGGCTGACCTTCGACTCATCTTCACCACCTTCCTCCTTGTCCAAAGCAAATTTTTGCTTTATTTGCTTGTTATACCGTAAGTATGATTTTTGGTCATGTATGCAACGCGGCATGCGAAGATGATGACCAAGACGGCATGTTCTTGAGGTGGTGGATGGAGAATAAGGCCGACTCAATCGAACGTCGACAGCTCATGGCGCAGTGATCTGTACGAAGCGGATGTACCGGTATGTATTAAGCTGCCCGACGTGTTCCTAGGGCTGCCACAGGGTAGCCGCGATATACCGTTCGCTTGCGGGAGCATCGTTATAATAATAGACCGTGACCAGCACTCCGTCATCTCGTTGTACGGTACGCGGATAACCGATATCGCGGTTACCGGCATCACTGCGCAACGCGATTGGTTCACTCCAGGTCACACCTTGATCCTCGCTCAACACAGCCCGGATACCATACGGTTCACTGCGATAACCATATGTAATGCACAAACGACCATCCAGCAATTGGGTCAGAGTGGGCGGATTGCCGCCTCTACCTGTATTAGGGACGGGACGACTGACTAATCGCCAGGTAAGAGCATCATCATCAGAACGGTACATCTCGATGTAACCGGTAGGGTCTCCCGAACAGCGCACTGCGACTAGAATACCGCCGTTCTCTAAGCGGAGACAGGCCGGCATAATGGCGTAGCCAGGCGGGTCTGCAACTACCAGAGAACGCATACGGAACGATGCCCCAGCGTCCGCAGTACGTGTGCACAAAACTCGTCCTTCCCTGCCATTAGTCTTCGTTACGCTTAGAAAAAGAGTGCAGGTATGCGCGTTGTCCACAATATACGCCGTGCGTGCATTTACTCCCGATTGGCCAAATAGCGGTAAAGCATAGGGACCTTGCCAAGTGTTACAGCGGTCGTAGGTAGTATAAAACCAAGAACGACTGCCGCTGTGCAATCCGGTGCGTGCGCACATCAGAGCAAAGTCCGGATGCATAAAGTCGATGTCACCTGGTGGATCCATTAGTTCACCCGGTCTATCTATGACCGACTGCACCTTCAAATGATCCGCTACGTGTTCATCAGCCGATATCCCGCGCCCACCTGGTGTTTTACACGGAATCGGTATTACCTGCCAGGTGTAGCCCCCATCCAGAGAGCGCGCCTGCATCGGCATAAACGGTCTGTTGGCATCACATGCATGGGTGCCGACTCTAGTAGGATCCAAATGCCCAACTGTGAAGCCCACCACGATCTCCCTGTCCCAGCTCCACATGCCGAAATTGGCCGGCCAGCCTGCAAAGCGGCCGGGTTCACGGTAAACAACAACGTGTTCCATGTCAGCACTCCTTCTAACTGACGACTTGCGGCATGATATCTATAGCCTGCATAACCTAGGATCCCACCATCTTTGGCTATTCGTGAGTATCATGATAGGCCTTTAGCGCTTGCACGAAATCAGCCAAGATGGGATCGCGATGAGCGTCGATAGCTACGCGGTATACCGGCCGTGTTGCATCCGAGGTATCCCAAGTCTGATCATCTTTCAGTTTGGGCGTCGGTATCACATGCGACGGTATCCAATCCGGGTTGACCAACCAAGCCAGAGGCACAAGGTCCCAGATGACCTTAGAGCGCATCTGGCCCGGAATGATTTGACGGAAGATACGTGACAGATAAGCGCCGATGATACCGATAGATCCTACATGCTTCTCTATTTCCGCTGGAGTTGAGCGCATATGCTCAGCCACGTTCTTGCAGGGGAAACGCACAAGCGGTACGCCTGAATCCAATACAAATTGAGTCGCTTTCAAGTCACCGCTCAGGTTATACTCCCGCGCCGTATGCCAGTACTCAGGTTGACCACCCAGCCAAACCAGTACAATGTGATCCGCAATTTTCGGTTCGAGCATTAAGGCTGAAGCAACATTGGTTAGCGCACCGATGGATACCACCATAAGATAATCCGTTGCCAAGCAGCGATTGATCAGATCGCGTACTGCAGGACTGTCGACCGGACGGTCTGTTGCGGTAATCCAAGCTTTGCTGCCTTGCAGCACCGGTGGTGGATTCTCGAAGCGCATATACTGTAGCAGCGCCAAAATCTCATGATAACTGGCTTCCATCCCGGCGGCCGGCGTGGTATAAATGCGATTCACAAAAGGTGCCGCATATACGCCTAGGCACTTCAGGCGCGGTGCCGTGAGAGCATAGACTAAGGCAAACTGATCATCTATTTCATTCATCGTATCGGTGTCTATGACGAATTCCACCGGTTCTTTAGTCGGATGCGCTATCAATTGCCGACGCCGTTCATCGGACATGGTTGTCAATGGTAACTGCACTGCACGTACACCTTCTTTCATGGACAGGAAACGGATTCTCCCAAGACTGCCCCACCGTTTTATTTCTTTTCCTTCGGCTATCTATTGACGAATCCTGTAAGCCTAACTTAGCAAACCCATGCCGGAAATAATGCAGAAATCAATCGCCGGCTACAGGGTGCCCTACTACGTCTTTACCCTTTTGAGCGATCCGGATCGACCCGCCCCGCTGTCAGTTACATTGAGGCGATCCTCACGATCAAGGTACGGTACGCCACCTACACCTACCCCCATCCGCACAAAAAGCTCCCGGTATCGAAGCCAGGAGCTCGTCTCAACGTACAGAACCACTCATTGCTCTCTCAGACCAAGCTCAGCGCCACCGGAATCTTATCGTCCTCCACATCCGGAGTTCCACCGTAGAAGCCGTCAAAGCCTCCTACTTACGTTCTTCAGCGAAGAACTCCGCCAATTTGGCATCAGCCATCCGCTGGATGTTATCCAACGCAGCCTCCAGACTGACTCTCTGGGCCTGCACTTCCGCAAGCTCCTTGTCGATCATTTCCAGCAATCCGGGTTGGAAGACCGGGCGGGTAACATTGTTCGGGTTCCCGATGGCAAACAGCACTGCGTCTTTCGACGTCATATTCACCTCTTGAGAAAAATACCGAGTGTTCTCCCGCAAAGCGCTCATTCTTCCGCCATCTACCATCAAGTCGTAGCAACTCTCCGGACGCAAGGTAAGGAACTTGATGAACTGCCATGCTAAGTCTGGCTTGTCGCTCAGCGCGGAAATACCAAAGCCTTGGGCATCAACAAACCAGCCATCCTGGACGGGACCGCGCGGTTGTTGAATCTGACCTACCTTATTGTGGTCACCTAGGTAATTCGCCCAGTAGTCTGCCGTACGCGGCGTAAAGGTCATGTTGATAGCAGCTTTACCATTGCGGACGGTAACGCCGCCCGTACTGGCCATCATCCCCGTATCCCACAACGAGAACATGAAATCAAGAGCAGCTCGTACAGAGGAAATTTTCATATTGATCACTGTGGGATTCATGTGTCGACCGGACAACCCGCCGCCCGCTTGGTAGGTTAAAGGTACCCAAGCAGGCCATGCCGGCACCTGGTTATATCCCAGCATCAATCCGTAGCGGGTAGTGTTTCCATTGGCGTCAACAATCGTAAGCTTCTTACCGTAATCGCGTATGGTATCCCAGTTCCAATTAGGCCCCACTTGCGGCAAGGGCAGGCCGGCTTGTGCAAAATACTCACCGTTGTAGGTGGTAACCCAGGCCAATACGTTGAAGGGGATGCTCCAACGCGCTTTACCATCCGAATAGGCCGACGTCATACCCGGCAGGAACAACGACTCGCTGAAATCATCATCTGCCGTAGTGTAGTCGGTAAGCTCCAAAAGGAGCCCTTGGTTAAACAAACCTAATGCTTGAGTCGCAGTCTCAGCAATTACATCCGGCCCAACACCGGCAGCTGTCTGAACAATGATGGCGTCCGACGTAAGGGTGCTAAGTTCAATCTTTACATGGGGGTTTAACTTCATAAAGTCTTCCGCGGCTCGCACAAGGTGCTTTCTCTTGGAACAAAAGCACATCGCGAATGCCTACTTTTAAGACCACTTGCGCTCTGGCGACTACTGATGTCGCTAAGCAAAGCAACGCTAGCAGACACAGTATTATGGTCTTTTGAACCTGACGCATATGTTTCACCTCCCATCATCTGTTCCTAGATCGTTTACTTAGCCTGCGATACCTTAATTTCCACAGACTACCGCCGATGCGATCCGGTACCTGCAATCACCTCCCGACCAACTCGCATACCGAAGTGCCACAGCAGCAAATGCCCCTACAACAACGCTCTAAAATCCTTAATACGATGGAAGGTGATGTAGTTGGCGTTGTGGTAGTTGAAAGCTCCGTTGATGGCTGTCCGAGATAGCGCAATAATATCCTCGCCGTCAAACAACCAATCTACATATTGAAAACCCACTTTCCGGTAGTCTTCCGGCCAGCCGTTCTCCTCGTAGTTGAGAATATCCTTAACCATCGTCCAATCCACAAGGTTAGACGAAGCAATTAGAGTCAAGATATTGCGTTGCCGCGGCTCAGGCCGTGTCACTCGATTCACCAACGACCAATACCGTTTGGACACCGGATCAAAATGTATGGTGAACTTGGACATATTCCCCGGGAATTCGATTACTTGCCTGAACCGCAACGGAGCCGACGGGTTCTGAGTATCGACCGATAGCATAATCGCTTTGCCGTATTGCGGCGTCCCGCCGATAGTGTTGTAACGTAAAATATTAACCAGTTCACCATCAGGAGCGACGACAATATTGCCTTCCAATACCCCCGGTTTATCGCCGCCGATCACCGTGCCGGGCCAGTTGGGATCGTAAGGCAAGAACGGCGTAGTAACCGACCAGCTCCTTGGATCCAACAAATCAGCATCCACAGGTACCGACACAACCCCGGCATCATGACTCCCCAACTGCCAAGAACCATACTCTACAGCCGTCCAAAGACGGCCCTGATGCTCCACTACCGGTACAGGAGCCTTATGCGGACCTCCTGTTTCATGCGTACCGGCCGGGATGATCTCCGTCGGTTCTGACCAGGTCTTCCCACCGTCAAGAGATTTCCGGATCAGCAAAGCTCCGTACTCCGTCGCTGTGGAAAGCATATACAAAGCGCCGCGATGGAATAACAGCTTGCCCCAGAAACAAGGACGCAACTGGGAAAGATACTGCCACGTATTGCCGCCGTCCGTCGACTGAAAAACAAGAGTGAGGTCTTGCCCGTGTCTGCCCCAATACACATCATGCGACGCTACCAAGTATCCGTCGGGGAGCATTTCTATAGACGGACTGGCGGTAGAGCGTCCGGAAGAATTATAGGTGTAGTCTTCCGGATGGATATAATTGACCACCACGCCGGGCACGGGGCCGGGGCGCACCAGCCGGATGGCGCTTTCCAGCAAAGTGTCCAACCGATTGGCATAAGCGGCTCTCAAACGCAGTTCATACTCTCGGCCATTCACCAAACCGGTGATAACGGTCGAAGCGGCTCGAGGAGCAAGCTGGACCTTGCGTGCAGTCTGCCAATGCTCAGCCCGCTCCTTTATTTCCAGTACCAACTGGTAGACGTCTAAGTTCTCTAATCGATGAAAAGCCCACTCTACCTGGACCTGTTCATTACCGGGAGCCAAACGGTTTATCACGAGTTCCGGCATTGTATAGCCACCTTTCAGCACAGCACAGCATTTAGCATGCTCCCATGTCATCCGCACGAATTAAACGCACCTACAGCGCACAGTTGCCACCTGAACAGCTGAATCTGAACAGGTTGTCTCTCGACAGGTCTATATGCCGCCGTTAAGGTAAAGGTCCTGGCTCAACAGCTGATCCACCTGCTCCATAATCGTGCGTAACAGTGTGGCATCGCCACTCGCTTCGTTTATAGAAGGCGGGCTCATCGTAGCCGGCATAATACCCAGCAGAGACAGCGCCTGCTTCTTCCACATCACACTGCCCAATGAGGAAGCATAGCGGCTGTTCAGAACATTGATCTCCTTCACCTGGTCGGCCAGTCGTTGCAACTTGGCCTCATCCGCGCGGTTGCGCCAAATCGCCTGCCAAAGCCGGGGAAATACATTGGCCATGGATGGAACAAAACCGTCTGCTCCGGCGCTGATGCCCTTCATGAGCAATGCTTCATTGCCGCAAAGATACGAGGTGCGCCGCTGTTGGCCACCGAGCGCTTTTATGTAATCGTAGATGCCTGCTTCCTCAGAGCCACTGTCCTTTATGCCGCAAACCAGCCCGTTGATGGACGCCAACACAGCGGCTGGGATGCCGGCACCTGTATTATCAGGGATGTTATAGATAAGACAAGGCTTGCCGGCTTTAGGCACCAGTTCAGCAAACCAGCGATAGGCTTCTTCAGCCGAATTAATCGGGAAGTAATAAGGCAGACTAACAACTACGGCATCAACTCCGGCAGAGCCGGCAGCTTGCATGTGCCGTTCCACAGCGGTTATGTTTGTATCGGATACCCCGGCAAAGACCGGTACACGCCCTGCAACGTGGTCAACCGTCTCCGAGAACAGCTTATGGCGTTCATGTTCCTCTAACCTGGCAAACTCTCCCGACGTGCCAGCTACGAAAACCCCGTCCACCCCGCCTGTAATAACAAAGTCGAGTAGAGCTTTAAGCGAACTGGTATCTATACGCGCTGTATCGGTCAATGGCGTAACAAGCGGTACGATAATGCCGTGTGGTTTCACAGTAAATCAGGCCCCCCGATTAAATGCATGTGTAGTTTCCTGCATGCAGGATATGCGTTGTGTTCTTCATACACGAACGTAAACCATTAGGTTCGTTATTGATGAACTTTGTTCATCTTTTGTGCAACACTACTCCATGAGGCAATGCGTTCCTCCCTAATGATGAAAAAAAGAGCCGTTTTCTGTAGCGCAATGCAGGCATGTATGGGGTAGCAGGTGACCACTGCACTTCAGCGGTCACGAGGTCGGTCAGGCCGTAGGTTACATCGGTGAAGGCGGACTGTACCCTATAGTAGGAGAAGCAAACGGTCGTTTCCTCTGCCTTGGTCATGAGGATTTGGTAGGAGGAGTTCGAAATGTTTGAGCCGATCTCGCGTGCCGGCGGTGGTATCAACTGCCGTTCATGATGATGGCCACACCTTATGCGCTCACCACATGAGATTCCAGGCATGGCCATTCCGTTCACGACGCATCCGACTTGGCCAACCCGCTTTAGCTGTGATCTCGGGTCGCCGACACCCACTGTTTCACCAGCTCATGCAAGAGCTCTCGTTTAGCGGTCACATCAGCAAAATTATGAAACGTCACCACACCTCTATCCACAGTAACCCACTCCAGAAGACCTGACTTGTCTTCAAACGTAAAGCTCTCTTTATCCCCCCGTTTTTTCGCACCTCGGTGAAAGATCAGTTGGACACGATCACCCGGCTGCAGTCTAAAGGTGATGCGGTCGTCTCCATCAATGCAGAAACTGGGCGCATTCCACTTAATATGTTCCGTGATGTTGCCATCTGCTGCGAGAATAACAGCCCGTACCGCCTCAATCTCGTCTTTTCGGCTGTGTTTCAACGCCTGCATAAATGCCGCCACGTCTGGAGTAGAATCTGTCCGTTTTTGCGCCAATCCGTTACCTCCTCACAGCTCCTGGTCGCATCGCTCATTCTTCTATGTTTTAGAGTTTTTCGTAGATATACGGACTTCCTGTTGCTGAACCACGAAAAGTACGGGCGGGGCCGGCTGGATGTAATTATCGGTGGGCCGGTCTGGTTTGCGAATCGCTAAAAAGGGAACCGGGCGGGAAGCCCACCGGTAGCTGGAGGTTTGCACGGCAGGCTAGGTGAGGCGGTGCGGAAAAGCTGATGCCTAGCGGGTTTGGCTACATCCTCATCCACTGCGTTCGTTCTTGAGCGATACACCCGCTAAGCTACGCTACCGCATGTAACTAACGACCGGGTGGAGGTAATCCTCGGTGAGCTGGAATCGCTTAATAAGGGAATCAGACGGAATACCCACCTGTAGCTGGTGGTTTGCGAGGTAGGTTAGGCAAGGCGGTTGCGGAAAAGCTGATGCCTAGCGGGTTTGGCTACGTCCCCATCCGCTGTGTTCTTTCTTGAGCGATCATAGCGCTGCCGAGGCCGGCTGGATGTAATTATCGGCAGGCCAGTCCGGTTTGAGGATCGCTAAAAAGGGGACCCGGCGGGATGCCTACCTGTAGCTGGTGGGTTGCGAGGCAGCCTAGGTGGGGCGGTTGCGGAAAAGCTGATGCCTAGCGGGTTTAGCTACGTCTTCATCCGCTGTGGCCTTTTTGAGAGATTCCTACCGCTAAGCTACGCTACCGCATGTAACCATCAGCAGGCCGGGACAAACTGGTTGTAATTATC
>DUQB01000032.1 GCA_012838035.1 Bacillota bacterium
CCCCGTAACGGCAATAACCGGTCCGCCAAAGCTGATGCGGTTACCGCGCGCCAAACCGTGTAGGGCATCCAGAGTGTTCTCCACCCCCACTAGAAAAAACGGTTTTTGGCTGTCGAGTTGAGCGATGACGGCCCCTGCTTGACTGTGAAGCACAATGGCGCCGGCAGCTCCGGCTGCTTGTGCAGAACCGACAAAGGCATGACCGTCGTAGCGTTCGCCTTGCAGCGCCACGAACAAGCCGTCCGAAACAGTCGACCGACTGTCTGTGAAAACGCCTTTACACTCCTTGATCTCTCCATAGATCGGAGTGCCCGAAGTCCGCTTTAATAGATCCTGCGGCGAAAGTCCAAACACAGCGCGCCGCTCTCCCTTCCTATGAATACCGGGCGTCAAGGCAGTTCCAGCTGACCGGAAGCGAACCGTACCACAACGACCTCTTCTTTCTTCATCGTAGTTCCCGGCGGCGGCGTTTGCTCTACTGCCACACCGGTGCCTACAATACGAATACGCAACCCGCTCTGACCTAATGTGACGCTGGCATCGCGCAGCGATAGGCCGATTACTTTTGGTACGACGACTTCCTCTCCTGTCTCATCCTCTTGATAAATGCCAAGATAAACCGTACTGCCTTTCTTAACTTCAGTTCCCGGTTGCGGCATCTGCGTCTCTACAATGGTACCCGGTTTATCCAGCTCCACCTTTAGAGATGCCTGGGTTAAAACGGCGCGCGCCGTTTCCACATCCAAGCTCTTAACATTAGGTACAAAGACGCTGCCCGCACTTGGTTGAGCCAGTGTTTCAGGATCCGCCTGTCTGGGTACCTGGAGATATTTCAGCGCCTTTTCCACCACACGAGCGAACACAGGAGCAGCCCATGTGCCTCCGTAAGCCGGTCGCACGCCTATGCGCACCAACATGATGACTCCGGCGATTTGCGGATCCTCGACCGGCGCAAAACCGAGGAATGAAGCCATCCGATCTTCCGAATAGCCGCCTTGCGGTGAAGGCATTTCCGCAGTTCCCGTTTTACCGGCTACTGCATATCCGGCTATGGCTGCGTTCGCGCCGGAGCCGTTGACGACAACGGAGCGCATCACCATGGCAAAGTCGCGCGCCGTTTTCTCAGAAACCACCTGACGGACCAACTTCGGCGTTGTTTCCTCTATGATGTTCCCTTGTTTGTCGCGCACTTCCTTTACCAAGTACGGTTGCATCAATTTGCCGTCATTGGCGATGGCCGCCGCCATCATGGCCAGTTGAATGGGTGTTACTGCGATTCCCTGGCCAAAACCGATATTCGCCCACTGCAAAAGTTCGCCGTGTTTAGTTTTTCCCGGTTTAGGCACCTGTCCCACGGCCTCTCCCGGGAAATCAATCCCCGTCTTTTTCCCAAAGCCGAATGCGCTTACATATTCGTAGAAACGTTGCGGACCTAAGCGATCCGCCCCTAATATGGCAAAAATCGGGTTACATGAATTCTCGACCGCCTCAATGAACGTCTCTTCACCATGACCTTGCGGTCGCCAACAGCTTACCCTGCCGCCCCAACGGACCAAACGCACGGGATCAACAAATACTTCGTCCAAGCGGGTTACTCCGGCATCGAGCGCGGCCGAGCCCGTGACCACCTTAAATGTCGATCCTGGTTCAAATTGATCTGTTACCGCACGGTTACGCCACAAGCCCGAGGGGTACTCGTTATATGAATTGGGATCAAAAGAGGGGTAGACGGCGGATGCCAAAACCTCTCCCGTTTTAGGTTGCACCAAAACCATAATACCAAACTCTGACTGAGTTTCCAGTACCGCTCGTTCAAGTTCGCTCTCTGCAGCATACTGAATTGCCTGGTCGATCGTTAGTACGAGATCGTATCCGTCCTGAGGTTGTAGCCTGCTTTCAATGCCGCCGGGTATGGCTCTCCCGCCTGCGTCTCGTTCCTGTAAAAGCATCCCCGGATTTCCCCGCAGATAACGATCGTAATAAGCTTCGATTCCTTCCAAGCCCTGGTTGTCGATGCCTGCAAAACCTAATACTTGCGCGGCTAACGGACCGTTGGGATAGAAACGCTGAGGCCGATCGGTGACGCCAATGCCTTTTAGATTAGCCTGAAGCACTTCTCTCGCCGTATCAGGATCTATCTTCAGCTTCAGCCATACCATGCTCTGCTTTCTGCCGAGTCGCTCTTTGACCCACTCTGCGTCCAAATCGAGCATGGCCGCCAAAACGGATGCAGTTTGCTCCATGTCGGTAATTTCGGCGGGAATGGCATAGACGGCGTCCGCGCTCATGCTGACCGCCAGTTTATTCATGTTGCGATCGAGAATATCGCCGCGGTTGGCTAAAATGGGAATTGGGCGCAGGCGTTGCTCTAAGGCGAGCGTTGTAAAATAATCATTGCGGATGACTTCGAGGTAGAGCAACCGAAAGGTGAGTATACCGAATAAAAGGACAAAACAAAAGAATAAACCTACTACCCGTTTACGCACTGTGACCATGGAGAACCTTTTCACATTGAGCTCCTCCGACGCTGATCGCTCCGCGGGCAAACCGGGCAACCGCCGGAGCCATCGCGACTAATATCGTGACTTGGCCTCCACTTTGCCCACCAAAGGCCAGTTGTCTGAGAACCACCGACTTATGGAGGCAAGCATACTTGAACCGGTTGTCTTAGGCGTCCCTTGTGGCGCCGACTGGGTGCGGTCGTCTACCGGGCCTTCCAAAACAAGATATTCAACCTGTTCAGGGTTTACCATGCCCAACCTATCTATCGCGGATTGCTCGACTTGCCGCAGCGAACTGGCGCTAATCAGTTCCATTTGGAGAAACGACTCTTCTTTCTGTAACACCAGCAGTTCATCTTCCAAGCGATGCAACTGATACGAAAGCTCCATTAGCCGCGCTTTTTGTACCATCAAGCCGCCGCAGGCGGCAAACATCAGCATGGCGCAAACGCCCATAGTCAACATCGGTCCCAACCATGTCGTATGCCGAGTTTTGGCTGACGCTTTTACTTTCCCTTTATGCTTACGCCGAGGTGCGCTATACCCAATATCATCGGGGACTGCAGATCCCAGTAACGGGTTGTGAAGCTCACTGACCGTAGACATGGTTATGCATCCTCCTTCATCGTCAGAACTCGTTCTGCTACCCGCAGCGTTGCGCTACGCGATCGAGGATTTCGTTCGACCTCTTCCGGCGTCGCCCGAATGCCTTTCGGCGTGATGACCTTCAGACGGGCTTGTTTATGGCAAACGCACGGCAAGTGTTTGGGACAAATACATGGGTCCTGTTCTTGCTGAAAGAATCGCTTGACAATACCATCTTCCAGACTATGGAAGGAGATTACGGCTATTCGTCCTGCCGCTTCGAGCAGCTCCACCGCGGCTTCCAACCCCTTGCGCAAACTGCCCAACTCATCGTTGACAGCGATACGGAGAGCTTGAAACGTGCGGCGTGCCGGATGAGGCCCCTGCCTACGGGCTGCAGCCGGTATAGCCTGCTTAATCACGTCAACCAATTGCGTCGTAGTAGTAATCCGGGTTTTAGCTCGAGCCTTCACTATAAATGCGGCGATGCGTACAGCCCATCGCTCTTCCCCATACTCCCTGATGATCCGGGCGAGTTCAGCCTCGGAAAGCTCATTAACCAGCATTTCCGCCGTGAGTTGCGATTGTGGATTCATGCGCATATCCAGCACCGCTGCGTGTTGATAGCTGAACCCTCGTTCGGCTGCATCAAACTGTGGGCTGGATACGCCTAAATCCAAGACGATCCCGGCAACCTTCCTAATCCCTCTGGCAGCCAGTACGTCTTTCATCGCGGCAAAGTCGCTGTGGATGAGGACTACTTGGTCTTGCCGAGAAGAGAGCCGTTGTGCTGCTGCCGCTAGTGCATGGGGGTCCTTGTCTATGCCAACCAGCAGCACGTTCGGCGCACTGGACAGAATCCGCTCAGCATGACCGCCCCCGCCTAAAGTACCGTCAACATAGATACGCCCGGGCCGGACATGCAGATACCGCACTGTCTCCTCCAGCAAAACGGTTTGATGTACAAACTTCACAGCAGGTCCTCCAACGGTTTAGGCTGCCATGCCGCAGTTAAATGCCCAAATCCACGATTTTTTCCGCAATGGTCTCGTACGATTCCGCAGCTGCGGTGGAGTATTGCTCCCATTCAGCGGCAGACCAGACCTCAATACGTCTGGATACGCCGATGACCACCACTTCCTTATCGATTCCGGCGTATTGCCGTAGATGCGGGGGAAGGAGAATTCTGCCTTGCTTATCGAGCTCACATTCGGTGGCGCCGGAAAACAGCAAACGCACAAAAGCCCGTGCGTCAGACTGAGTAAGGGGCAGCGTAGCCAGTTTGTCGGCGAGCGCCTGCCACTCTTGAGGAGGATAGACAAATAAGCACTGATCTAAACCCCGGGTTACCACACAAGGCGAGCCCAGTTCCTCCCTAAAGCGGGAAGGAATGGTCAGGCGACCTTTGTTGTCCAGGCCATGTGCGTACTCCCCTAGGAACACCTACTTGCCTCCCACCGTAGCTTCTATGGTCTGTCCGATCTCCCCACAACGCCCCACTTTCTACCACTTGACGTCCACTTCTAGGTTGCTTGGGCAAATCCTTCTCATATAGACAGGAATCTATAACTTTTTTATCCGGCTATGGTCCGGCTTTCTCTGTGCCGGTATACAGTGACGCGGAAACAAAAAAACGACCTTCCGGAGGTCGTGTTTTCGCAATGGAGATGCTTATTAAAGAGCATGTTGAGACAGCTACGCCTTGCGAACCAAAAATGCATACTACGACAAGTGCGGGCCTTATGCGCCTATCGGAGTGATGAGTACACTATTGGCCGGAGGGGCATAATACGAACGGAAGAGGCTGATTCACGCCTATGGCGACCTGCGCCTAATAAGTAATACGAACGACCGGTTAGGTCTAAGGAAACGTCCGCTTTGAGGATAACCACTTGTCTCAGCTGCGTGTAGCGCCTAGAAGATCCTTGTAGGTGTCGATATCCATACCGGTAGCGATGCGGCGAATGACATAGTCGCTTCCTTGTTTGCGCGCACAGTCTATACAGCGTTTCGTGCCGGGCAGGGCTTTTATACGTCCCGGTTGGATCGCCTTCCCACAGATTTCACATAGGTGTTGCATCGTTGGAGCCCCCTTTCGGTTGTGCACCGACGCTGCCTCCATCTGCCGTCACAAGAGGTTGAACAACTCCCCTTCATCAGCCTCCAATACTTCACAACGCAGGTTTTCGGCAGCAATCCGTTCTCGCAAATACGCAGCCAATCTTGTGGGGATAAATCTCTCAGTAGTGAAATGTCCGGCATCGATGACGCACATACCGAGCGCTACAGCTTTTTCTGCATCATGATAGCGCATGTCTCCGGTGATGTAGACAGTAGCACCGGCTTGACGCGCTTTCTCAATATAGCCTCCGCCGGATCCATTCAATACGGCGACGCGGCGGACACGCTCCGGTGACGGCCCTGCCGTACGTAATTGCGTTATCCGCAGCCGTTTTTGGACAAACGCGAGGAAATCTGCAAACGGCATCTCTGCCGCCAGATCCCCTACTCGCCCATAACCACAGCCGGACGGGATCAAAAGAGGATAGACGTCATACGCTACTTCCTCGTAAGGATGCGCCCTGCGCATCTCGGTAAGCACATGAGACAACAGATGTTCTTGCACAATGGTTTCCAGTCGGAATTCCGCTACCTGAGCGAGCTCACCCACCTCGCCGATAAAAGGCTGCGTACCAGACTCAGGCAAAAAAGTACCTGTACCGGGGGCGGCAAACGTACAAGCGGCGTAGTTGCCGATATGTCCCGCCCCGGCAGCCGTAATGGCGTTTCTTACTACTTCCAGATGCGTTGCCGGTACATAGGTGACCAATTTGACATAGGCATCCTTTTGACAGAGCACGAGAGGCGTGCTCCGCTTGAGATCAAACAGCTCATCCAACCACTGACCAACGCCTTTGGGAGCGGCGTCCAGGTTGGTATGCGTCACATACAAGGCGATATCGTTTTGAATCAGTTGAGCAACGCGTTGGGCGACGGGGTCGCGATCGGTTAAGGTTTTCAGCGGTTGGAAGATCAAAGGATGATGAGCCACGATTACCTGCGCCTGAGCCGCAACGGCCTGCTTTAATACCGCATCCGATAGACTCAGGCAGGTAATCGTGCGACTCACGGCAGCGTCGTGACGACCTACCTGCAGCCCCACATTGTCCCACTCTTCGGCTAATACGCGTGGGGCAAGCTGTTCCATCCATCTGACAATCCGCGTGATTTCTACTGACAACTTCCGGCACCTCAACTTCTAAATACGGTTAATGCCTTATGCCTATTTAAACTCAAACTCTACCTCCACATATGCGGACACAATGATCTCACCTACAGCTATACTGGTGGAAACGTCTTTTGCCAGCGCCATGAAGTTTGCACTCCGTTCAACCGGAATCACCGGACCACCGCTGGAACGATCGGTAATGCGAGCTACACGCACGATGCGCACGCCTGCACCCGCAGCGAGGGCGTCCGCCTTGGCTCTAGCATCATGCACAGCCGCTGTAAGCGCTTCCGTAAGCAATTCACCGTCGTCGTCCAGGCCGAACTGGATATTACGAATTTCCGTGGCTCCAGAAGCAACCGCGGCGTCGAGCACCTTCCCCATAGCCGCCAAATCCGTCAGCTTAATATATAGATCATGGGAAGCGCGGTAACCTACCAGGTTGCGTTTACCGTCTACATACTCGTATTCGGCGCCGACCTGAAAATTGCGTGTTTGGATATGGCGCTCCGGAACGGCTAACCTATTCAGCACCTGTTGTACCTTGGTCATATCGGCCGCGATGCGTTCTTGCGCCTCTGCGGCTGTTTTTTCCAGAGCCGTGACACCAACGATAATAGTGGCCACATTCGGGGTCGCACTTATCTCAGCAGAACCAGTGACTACTAGCGTACCTAACTCTTCCGTGCTGGTAACGACTGTTTCACGACGTGTTGTTCCGGCCGCAGCCGGCGTAAGCGCCTGCCAAGTGAGCAGACCGATGGCCGCAACCAAAGACAACACGGTAAACAAACCTATTTTACGTTTAATACTCATAGTGGTTCCTCCTCTTTCAGCTCGGAGAGTCCTTTCACTTACCTCTGGTGCTTTCAGCACGGACCTGTCCATATCCTGCCGACAATAATCCGCATCTCTGTTAAATACTGACATGGGTTCACTTTGTGATGGTCTCCGGCGTAAAGTCACTAACTTTAGTATCGAATACACGCCTTAAGTTACCGGAAGCGACAACAAAGTGAAAGAGGCTGTCCCTAGCACAATGGGACAGCCCCTTTTTGGTACCACCAGCGGGATTCGAACCCGCGCCACTGCCTTGAAAGGGCAGCGTCCTAGGCCCCTAGACGATGGTGGCATACGGCCAAGTTGGTGGGCCTGGCAGGATTTGAACCTGCGACCAGCCGATTATGAGTCGGATGCTCTAACCCCTGAGCTACAGGCCCGCCGCCAGTCACAACTCGCATTATAGCACGACTTAATGTCTATGGCAATGATTTATGTTAGTAAATCCGACAACAAAATTACCCACACCGGGGCGTGCCTAGGGAACACTAAAGCCGACCATAAACGGTCGGCTCAGTATGGCTCCCCGGGCTGGGCTCGAACCAGCAACCACCCGGTTAACAGCCGGGTGCTCTACCATTGAGCTACCGAGGAAAGCTCTGATCGTGATTTACATTGCGATTATAACCCGACCAGCGCTTTTTGTCAAAGCTTAGTTCACGCGTTGCCTGCTACTCCAGGAAATCTTTCAACTTTTTGCTTCGACTGGGGTGACGGAGCTTCCGGAGAGCTTTCGCCTCAATCTGCCGGATACGCTCTCTGGTAACGCCGAACACCTGGCCTACCTCCTCCAGTGTACGACTCCGACCGTCATCCAGCCCGAAACGCAGGCGTAAAACCTTCTCTTCTCTTTCGGTGAGCGAATCCAGTACATCCTCCAGCTGTTCCTTCAACATCATGAACGATGCGGCTTCCGCCGGTGCGGATGCTTCCGTGTCTTCAATGAAGTCTCCCAAATGACTGTCTTCCTCCTCGCCAATGGGAGTTTCCAATGAAACCGGCTCCTGCGCGATCTTCATGATCTCACGAACGCGCTCGACAGTAAGGTCCATCTGTTCAGCAATCTCTTCCGGTGTAGGTTCACGCCCTAATTCCTGCAGAAGCTGGCGCGACACCCGTATGAGTTTATTGATAGTCTCAACCATGTGCACCGGAATACGTATGGTGCGCGCTTGGTCGGCAATGGCGCGCGTAATCGCCTGTCGAATCCACCAAGTAGCATAGGTGCTGAATTTGAACCCCTTACGGTACTCAAACTTCTCGACCGCTTTGATTAAACCAAGGTTACCTTCTTGGATGAGGTCCAAGAAGAGCATGCCGCGTCCCACATATCGCTTGGCAATGCTGACCACCAAGCGCAAGTTCGCTTCCGCCAAACGTCTTTTAGCCTCTTCGTCACCGGCTTCAATCCGTTTGGCCAGCTCTATTTCCTCTTCAGCCGTAAGAAGCGGAACGCGCCCAATCTCCTTAAGGTACATACGCACATGGTCGTCTAGACCTATCCCTTCAGGCAAAGCCGTGGCATCATCGGCGCCGACCTCGTTATCGGCTTCCGCATCCACATCTACATCAGCATCGTCGGACTCGCCGGGAACGGGATCAGTATCATCCCCATCTTCGGTATCGGATGCTGAAACCAGTTCGATGCCCTGCTGTTGCAAGCGTTGATAAATTTCCTCAATCTGCTCGGTAGTTAGAACATGGTCCTGAAGGACATCGGCAATTTCCTGGTAGGTAAGGATGCCATTTTTTTTGCCACGCTTAATCAGCATATCCAGACCAACAATCTCGTGTACACTTTCCTTGCCTGCCATTTAACTCACCTCTCCTTCAAGACGTCTGTTGTTCACCGGGGAGTTGATATCGCGCAAGGCCTTGCGCCATCTTCTAAATGCCTGTAAAGCATCGCCAACGTGCATAACAAATCGTATCGGGTCGTGTACGCTCAGCATGGATAATCCTTGTTCAATTAAAGTTATCTCGTTACGCATGTGTTCCACTTGCAAGCGTATGACGCATTCCCGCCAGGATACATACGACTCCTCCGCTTGCCACCGAGCTACTTGGTCCGGCCCTACCGCAGCTGACAAAGCGCCGACGTCGGGAGATGCCGCGTCTGTTCGCGCCAGCACCTGCAAGGCGGCATTATATGCGGCCGTATGAAACGGCGCTTCTCCCAATTCGGCTATTACCGCCTGCGCATTGCTTGGATCTTTAAACAAGCTATGCAACAACTCCCTTTCAATGCGTGTGCGCGGGCTCACGTTGACCACATGCGGAGCATTAAGAACGGAATCCCTACTAGTATTGCGGTTTCTCAAATTTGTATGCTGCTGCGGCAGGTTATGTTCGCTATTCTTTACCGTCCCTGCCACTTCTGCTGCCAGACTCTGCGCCGAAACGCCTAATCTGACACTGACCCTCTGAATATACGCATCGCGTTCGACATGGCTCTTAACATTGCGTAGTATCGGGAGTGTCGCTCGTACTCCCCGCATCCGCCCGTCAACGGTGCGAAGATCGGCAAGACTAATGGCCATTTCCAGTAGATACTCGGTTAACGGCAACGCTCTCTCTAAAAGGCCGTGAAAACCGGCCGGGCCGTACTGCCGAACGTATGTGTCGGGGTCGTGTCCTTCGGGCAATAAAACCACCTTAACCGGCAGTTCTGCTCCCTGTAAAGCATCCAAACCTTTTGAAACAGCCGAACGGCCTGCCTGATCTCCGTCGAAACAGACGTAAAGCTCTTTGGCCGTGCGACGTAAAACCTGCAAATGCTCCCTGGTGAGCGCCGTGCCGCATGATGCGACGACATACTCTATACCTACCTGAAACAAAGCGACGGCATCAAAGTACCCTTCAACCACAACAGCGCGGCTGTGCCTGCGAATGGCTTCTTTAGCTTGATATAGGCCGTAAAGCTGATATCTTTTGCGATACAGCAGCGTTTCCGGTGAGTTCAAATACTTCGGCTCCCCGGTCAGAGCTCGGCCGCCGAATGCCGTAATACGACGATCCAAACCTACAAAGGGAAACATAATCCGGCCGCGAAAACGATCATATGCTCTTCCCGGCGATTTCTCCACCAGCAAACCCGCTCGAATGCCTACCTGCAACATACCGGCATCGTTTAAGTACTTGGTAAGAGCGTCCCACCTGTCGGGGGCATACCCGATGCCGAACCTTTTTATCATAGCGCCATTGACGCTGCGCCGGGCCAAGTACTGACGCGCCGCTTGTCCTTCCGGGCCTTGCAGAGTGCGGGCATAAAACCGTTGCGCCAACATGTTGACTTGCGCCATCTGTTCTTGCTGACGCTTACGTTCTATCGCTTCAGGACCATCATTGACGCCTGGCAGTCGAATGCCGGCTTGTTCCGCCAAAAACGCCAGGGCTTCGGAGAAAGATAAGCCTTCTATTTTCATCACAAAGTCGAAAAGGTCGCCGCCTTCTTTACAGCCGAAGCAATAGTAAAGTCCCTTTGTGGCGTCAACGTGAAATGACGGAGTTTTTTCGTGATGAAACGGGCATAATCCTGCAAGATCCTTACCGACTCGGCGTAATTCGACATATTTTCCTATAATATCTCCGGCGTTAAGCTTGGACCGTATTTCCTCTTTGATGCCGGTAAGCCTTGAAACAGAGCCAGTAGCAGTATATTGTCGTCTCATAATTGACCGCTCCTGGTATACCTACTGTCAACAGGAAATTCTATGGTGCGACCGCATCTCCTTCCTTCTCCAGGAAAAAGGCCGCCGAGATGTCATAGAAGAGCGTGTTTAATGGCAAGTAAAGCCCACACCCAGAGGAGGATGTGGGCTTTTTCACTCCGTTGGGGCTCGTAAAGTTAATTACGAGGTTTTTCGATATTGGCCTGAGCAGCCGCCAAGCGTGCGATAGGTACACGGAACGGCGAGCAGCTTACATAGTCGAGACCCGTGTTGTGACAGAACCGTATGGATGCAGGGTCTCCGCCATGTTCGCCGCAGATACCGAGCTTGAGGTTGGGTCTGGCTTGACGCCCGAGCTCGACGCCCTTTTGTACCAGCTGGCCCACACCAACCTGATCCAAGGTCTGGAACGGATCTTTCTCAATGATCTGCTGCTCGACATAGGCAGGCAGGAAGGTTCCCGCATCGTCACGGCTGAAGCCCAGTGTCATCTGAGTCAAGTCGTTGGTGCCGAAGGAGAAGAACTCCGCCTTCTCAGCGATCTGGTCGGCGATGAGCGCGGCGCGCGGCACTTCGATCATAGTACCGACCATGTACTTGATGGTGACGCCATACTCCTCCATCGTCCGGCTCGCAGCGTCGTCCACGACTTTCTTCATGGCTTCGAATTCGCCGACAAAGCCTACCAAGGGGATCATGACCTCGGGGATGACCTCAATGCCTTCCTTCGCCAGCTGGCAGGCTGCTTGGAAAATAGCCTGCGCCTGCATGGAGTAGATTTCGGGATAGGTGACGCCCAGGCGACAACCGCGATGACCCAACATGGGGTTGAACTCGGCCAACGCGGCGACGCGCTCTTTGATGACGCTGACGGGAACGCCCATCTCTTTAGCCATTTCGGCTTGATTCACCTCTTCATGAGGTACGAACTCATGGAGCGGAGGATCAAGCAAGCGGATGGTCACCGGTAAGCCCTTCATGACCTTAAAGATCCCGTAGAAGTCCTCGCGCTGTATGGGTAGCAGTTTTGCCAACGCCTTTTCGCGTCCGGCTTTGTCTGTGGCCAGAATCATCTCGCGTACGGCTTTGATCCGACCTTCGCCGAAGAACATGTGCTCCGTACGGCACAAGCCGATACCTTCAGTGCCGAAACCACGAGCTACCTCCGCATCATGCGGCGTGTCCGCGTTCGTGCGAATCTTCAACGCACGGAACTCATCGGCCCATTCCATGAGAGTACCGAAGTTTCCGGACAGCGACGGCTCGACCAACTTCGCCTTACCTGCGATGACATCACCGGTTGTGCCGTTTAGCGTAATCCAATCGCCCTCATTGAGCTTGACGGAACCGAACATTACATACTTCTCTTCGTCGTTCACTACGGCTGCGCTACAACCGGCGACGCAGCACTTGCCCATGGCGCGGGCAACGACCGCGGCGTGTGACGTCATGCCGCCGCGTGCGGTAAGAATACCCTTGGCGGCATCCATACCACCGATATCTTCCGGTGAGGTTTCATTGCGCACCAGGATGACGTCTTTGCCTTCTTCGCTCCACTTCTCGGCATCTTCAGCGTTGAAGACGATTTGTCCCACCGCGGCGCCGGGCGATGCAGGCAGACCGCTGGCAATGGGCTCGACTTTTTCCTTAGGATCAAGCATGGGGTGCAGCAACTGATCCAACTGGGCAGGCTCTACGCGCGTCACTGCGGTCTTCTTGTCGATTAGTCCTTCATTAGCCATATCGACGGCGATACGCACGGCCGCATGAGCGGTACGCTTACCGTTACGGGTCTGCAGCATAAAGAGTTTGCCTTCCTGAATCGTGAACTCAATATCCTGCATATCGCGGTAGTGCAGTTCCAGCTTCTTGTAGATGCTTTCGAGCTCAGCGTAGACATCGGGCATCTGCTCTTTCAAGGTGCTGATGGGCAGTGGGGTACGAATACCGGCCACAACGTCCTCACCCTGGGCATTCATGAGATACTCACCGTAGAAAACGTTCTCGCCGGTGCTTGGGTCACGGGTAAAGGCTACGCCGGTACCGGAGTTGTCGCCAATGTTGCCGAAGGCCATCGCCTGAACGTTGACGGCGGTTCCCCAGTGTCCGGGAATATCGTTGATCTGACGGTAACGAATGGCGCGCGCATTGTTCCATGAGCCGAATACGGCGTTAATGGAGCCGCGCAGCTGCTCCTTAGCATCCTCGGGGAACGGCTTGCCGGTCTTTTCGGCAATCAAGGCCTTAAACTCGCCGACAAGCTGCTTCCATTCTTCTGCCGTAACCTCGGTATCGAACTGATACCCTTTAGCTTCCTTGACGGCATCGATCAGTTTTTCAAACTCTTCGTGAGGTACGTCCAGGACCACGTCGCCGTACATTTGCACGAAACGCCGGTAGCTGTCGTACACGAAGCGAGGATTGTCGGTCAGCTTAATAAGACCCTCTGCAGTATTGTCGTTTAAACCAAGGTTAAGAACGGTGTCCATCATACCCGGCATAGATACGCGGGCGCCGGACCTGATGGCGACGAGCAGGGGATTTTCAGGGTCGTTAAACTTCTTCCCCATCACTTTTTCCACTTTGCCCATGGCTTCCCAAATCTGCTCTTCTAATCCGTCGGGCCATTGTCTGTTGTTCTCGTAGTATGCCGTACATACCTCAGTGGTAATGGTAAACCCTGCAGGTACGTTGATGCCCAAACTGGCCATTTCCGCCAAGTTTGCGCCTTTGCCGCCCAACAGTTCTTTCATGGAACCGTTGCCTTCGGCCGACCCGCCGCCGAAGAAGTAGACCATCTTTCTTGCGCTCATTGAACAAGCCTCCCCTTCACAGAGCAAACAAACTCATTTTGTTGCTCATATCCTATACAAAAACCCCGCCGGCGCGCGACACGCGCACCAAGCCTCATTCTAACATAGATTTCGAAGCGCGGGGAAAACCAGAGGGACTAAATTTAACCCGCGTGGCTTTAAGTCACTCGTTTTGTTTCTGCACCTTTCGGCAGGATCCTCCTAAATTGTATAAGTTTACCGTTGTGACCTTCGCAGTGATGTGCAAGCGGTAAACACAGCCTGAGCAGGACTTTAGCCATCATCAGAGCACATTTCGCCTGATCGTTAACAAACTTTTAATGTTCTTGGCCGCCATGGTGATCAACGGCAATCTCCGTCGCGGGTTCTCCTGCACGCTCTACAACTATACGGCACTGACCTAAAAGACACGCCGCGCTGCCTAAAACGGCCAATTGCGGAGCCAAGAGCGCCCCTATCACGCCTGCCGTAACAGGGATTTCAGCTATGGTACGCGCATCTTTCTTCACAATCACTTTCGTGACATTCCCTTGTTGTATCAACGCTTTGATTTTTGCGATGATATCGTGCCCCTTAGCCTCAAATTCGCCCCACTGCGCGCCTTTGGCCATCCGCTCACCTTGTTCAAACATGATGAGAGCTTGCAACACGTCTCCGTCGGCCTGCTCCAACAGGGCATCCGCCGCTGAGTAGGAAAGCCCGGTACGCTCTCGAATCATGTCGACCTTCTCCAAGCGATCGGTTGTCTCCATCTCGTCACCTCAACCTACCGTATTGATTTAAGTTTCCGCATTTTGAGCTCTGCATCAACATTAGGCCTCTGGGATACTTACAACCGACTGTAGGAAAGTCAATGCCTGAATGCGCTTTTCGAAACGATACTCGATGTAAGACTGCAGCAGATGCGCCATCGCCTCTACCACAGGTTTTGTGGGATGAAACACGTCCAGTCGTGTCGGCGCAGCTGCCAGCAAGTAGCGCATAGACTTCCATACGGCGCCGTTAATACGGTGCGCAGACGCCTGCTCACTGATACAGTCGTTGCACACAATGCCACCGCCGTCAATGCTGAAACCCAGACTCGCCGCGGTAAGGTTAGGATTTAGCCCAGACCGGCAATGTATGCATGATTCTAATTCCGGTCGAAACCCGACCAAGTCTATAAGATGCAACTCGAACCAACGCGCAAATACGGCAAAGCGGCCCGTGCCTTGCTCCAACCAGTTGAAAGCAGTCGACAGCAGATCGAAAACCGTATCGTTAGGCTCCTCTTCGGGAAGGCAGAGGTCCGTAAGTTCAGCGAAGTATGCGGCATATGCCAAACAGACGAGGTCTTCACGCAGTCTACGAAAAGGTCGCACCAGTTCACCTTGGTTGATCGAGTGTAGACTGCGTTTACTCATATAGATGAGGTATGAGCCGTGAGCAAACGGCTGACAGACAGCCGACAAGGCGCTGCGTCCTCGTCTGGCGCCGCGTGCCGCGGTCCGGATCTTACCTTGTTGTTTCGTCAGTAACGTGACGATCCGATCAGCCTCACCCAACTCCTTCGTACGCAGGACTAATCCCTCTACTCTGACCAGTGACACGTTAACACGCTCCATTGCTGCAAGCATTAATCATTATTGAACAGTATGCCCTGTTCATGTGCGGGCTTCCCAGGGTAAGGTACGTTCAAGTAGCGATAGGCCTGCTCGGTCGCCACCCGCCCCCGCGGCGTACGCTGCAGGAGCCCCAGTTGCATCATAAAAGGTTCATAAACGTCCTCAATTGTCCCTACCTCTTCTGATGTAGCCGCAGCCAGCGTGTCCACGCCCACAGGCCCGCCTGAGTAGGTCGTAATCAGAGTCCTGAGTATCCGACGATCAACCTTATCCAAACCATACTCATCAATGCCGAACAACAACAGCGCTTGTTTGGCGACCTCTGCAGTGATGCGCCCATCCGCCTTCACTTCGGCATAGTCGCGCACCCGCCGTAGCAACCGATTGGCTATGCGCGGCGTACCTCGCGCCCGCCGTGCTACTTCAGTCACGCCGCCGGCGTCGATCTTAACGTTGAGCACTTTGGCGGAGCGCACGACGACCGCGGCAAGCTCTTCCGGCGTATAGAATTCCAACCGTTCTATTACGCCGAATCGATCGCGCAAAGGTGACGTCAGCATCCCGGCGCGGGTTGTTGCTCCAATGAGAGTAAACGGCGGCAGATCGAGCCGAATGCTTCTGGCCCCCGGACCTTTTCCCAGAATGATGTCGACGGCATAATCCTCCATAGCGGGATACAGAACCTCTTCTACAGTGCGGTTCAAACGATGAATCTCGTCGACAAAAAGGATATCGCTTGGCTGCAAATTGGTAAGAATCGCTACCAAATCGCCTTGGCGCTCAATAGCCGGCCCGGAGGTCATGCGGATATTGACGCCCATTTCAGCAGCCAAAATATGGGCTAACGTCGTTTTTCCCAATCCCGGCGGCCCGTACAAAAGGACGTGATCCAACGCTTCGTGCCTTTTCAAGGCGGCTTGCACAAAGATTTGCAGGACCTCTTTAACCCGCTCCTGGCCAATGTACTCGGCAAAGGTGCGTGGGCGTAAAGAGACCTCGTAATTACGGTCGTCCTCCTGCTGAACCGGACCTACCAGCCGCTCAGCTTCCATTGGCGACAGCACTCCCATCTTCTACAGTTTCCCGACTAGGGATCTGCTTTACATCGTCGGCGTCAACTGAGTGAGGGCCAAACGTAATAAAGCGCTTGTATCTTGGGTTTGATCGGGATACCGCTTCAAGACCTGTTGGACCGCCTGCTCCGCTTCCATTCTACCGTACCCCAGCGTAACAAGAGCCTCGACTGTATCACGCGCCGCGCTTGGTTCAGGCAACGTCTGTGTAGCGGCGGATTCTACTCCCGAATCGGTGGTAGTCAACTTAAACTTATCTCGTAATTCCAAGTTAATCCGTTCCGCCGTCTTTTTACCCACACCGGGTACACGTGTGAGACTCTTGCTGTCCTGAGCAAGAATGAGATGTGCAAGGTTGTCAGGCGCGTACTCTGATAGAACGGCCATTGCCAGCCGCGGTCCCACTCCGTTCACGCCTGTAAGCAGCAAAAAGCACTCTTTTTCGGCTTTGGCGGCAAAACCAAAAAGGAGCAAGGCATCATCGCGCAGGTGGGTGTGAATATGTAACATCGTCTCCTTGCCGATATCCGGCAATGCCCGCAAGGTATGTAAGGATACGAACACACGGTACCCGACTCCGCCTACGTCAATAACGATGTGATCGCCGTAACACTCTGCAAGTATGCCTCGTAAGCTGGCAATCAACTGGGTGATACCTCCAATGTAGGTGGGTGCCGACCCACATGCATAGTTAAACCATAGCACAACCTATACACAGTGCCAAACTACCGCGACGGATGTATGACCTTGATGCCGATCGCCTATAGATGGGTGATTCGACTGGTTGCATGGAAAGAATGACAGATGGCGACAGCTAGAGCATCAGCCACATCATCCGGACGCGGCACTTCTCTAAGATTGAGCAGAGCCTTTACCATAAAGCCCACTTGCGACTTATCCGCACGGCCGTTTCCGGTAAGGCTCGACTTTACTTGGAGCGGCGTGTACTCATGCACTGTTAATTGGTGTTGCGATAAGCAAAGCAAGCTTACACCGCGCGCTTGGCCTACCGTCAACGCAGATGTGGCGTTCTTATTAAAAAATAGCTGTTCAACAGCTGCCTCTTCCGGGTGATATGTATTTAGCAGAAAGGTGATTTGATCGTAGATGACCACAAGACGCTCGGCAAGCGGCACGTCGGCCTTTGTACGAATGGCGCCGCACGTAATCATTTTGCTTGCACCGAGTTGTGCGTCAATAATGCCGTACCCGGTGGTGGCCAAACCCGGATCGAGTCCTAAGATATGCACAAAAAACCTCCTGTGTCCAAACCGAACTTGTATTCGTTCAGAATTCGGCGCAGAAGGTACCCATCCCTGCTTTTAGACCTGTTAGGTGATGACGATTATCCGGTAATCTTCTTCAGCTAGCCATCACCCATCAGTCCGTCCAGCAGTTCTTGCATCACGTTATCATCGGCAAAGGTTAATCGTCCTTGCCGCAAGTACTCTTGTTCTCCGGGCGGCAGCTTGCTAACCGGAATCTTGGTCAGCTCTCGCAACACGCTGCAAGGTCCGGGCGCCCCGTCGAACACAGCCACATATCCGTCGCGTTCGCCGATGTAACCTCCGGTGTGAGCCTCACAGCGGACTTCAACTACGAGTTCATCAGTATTAAAACGGAGGATGTTCCAGGCGGGATGAGCCTGGGAAAGGTCATCATACGAAGCGCCCGTAAAACCTATGAGGTCGGCTTCAGCGTGTTCCAAGCCGGCACGGCGTCCATCGGCCAATATATACTGCATCGTAACCAAAGCCCGCTCGTTCAGGCGGACCAAATCCGGCCGGTCACTCTTAACTGCCGGTCGACCTTCCCGCTTGGCGTACGAGTAGGCGAATCCGCCCAGGAAAGCAGCGGCGGCGAGCAAGGCAAAAAGTCTTCTCTGCATCACCGTATCCACCTCCACGGTACCTGTGCTACTAAACGCACCTAGTTTTCCCCCGTGTTTGGTGGATTAATCATAAAACTACGCGCTAATTGTGTTGACTCCTTGATAAGGCTCTTTTTTTGTCATTCAGAGAGAGCCGCTTCCACTTCAGGCGTCAACTCGAGGTTGGAAAACACCGTCTGAATATCGTCATGCTCTTCCAGTGCTTCTATTAGAGCCAAGACATGACGCGCCTCTTCTTCTCCCAGAGTGACGGTGGTTTTGGGTTCCATCACCAATTCGGCGGTCGTTAGCGGGATAGCGCTTTGACGCAGGTTTTCTTGCACCGCCTGAAAATTCTCCGGAGCACAGACAATCTCGTAGCCTTCGTCACTGGTGATCACGTCTTCCGCCCCTGCTTCCAGCGCTGCGAGCATAAGTTCATCCTCTGTAGGCAAGTTGTCGCCACTAATAATAATGGAACCCTTTTTTTCGAACATCCAGGCTACGCAACCGCTTTCCCCCAGATTGCCGCCGTGTTTAGAGAGAATCCAGCGTAAGTCGCCGGCAGTACGGTTGCGATTGTCGGTAGCCACCTGCATATAAAGCGCTACGCCACCGGGACCGTACCCTTCATACACAAGCTCCTCGTAGGAAACGCTGTCTACGTCTCCGGTCCCGCGGTTTATCGCCCTCTGAATGTTCTCGTTGGGCATGTTGATCGCTCTGGCCGCTTCCACCGCCATCCGTAGACGGAAATTGGCGTTTATGTCACCGCCGCCTTCTCTAGCCGCAATCGTAATCTGACGCGCTACTTTTGTAAAGGCCTTGCCCCGCCATGCATCTTCTTTTTCCTTTTTCCGCTTAATGTTCGCCCATTTTGAGTGTCCAGCCACTGTATTGCTCCTCTTTGCATAGACTTGGCGGTTTTTCACCAAGTACCACCAGCAGTCTAAAATCTTATCATAAGAAGGAGGAGCTGCCAAGCAACAGGCTGTATTCGCCATGCGGCTTAAGGCCGGCGCATAGGCCTTAGCCGATCTCTGCCAGTGAGCGCAACTTGCCGATAACATAGCGGTAAACATAAATGACCATCAGAATGGCCAACCACGGCGATATCGCTTGAGAGACAACAATGAGGTCATAAAAGGCGTGCAGCGTAGCTGAGAGCGCAAACCCGCGCCACAAATCGCCTAAGCTTGCTCTGCCGAGTTTATATAACCCGAGCCAAAAACCATACACGCCGGCAAAGGAGGCGTGGGCCAAGGAGGTGATAACCGCACGGATAGGTGCTACGGCCAGACCAAACGTGGCCGTATAAAAGAGATTCTCTACTGCCGCAAACCCCAGTGCGGCCGTAATGGCATAGACAATCCCATCGGCAACCTCATCAAAATGCGATGAGTGAAAGACGGCGACATATGTCGCACCCAGTTTAACGCCCTCTTCGATTACCCCGATAGCAAACAGAGCCAAGACGATCGACCAGGACAGAGTCGTCGATTCCAAAAGCAAAAAACGCAGCGGTTGTTCCAGCAAAGCTGCCGGAACGATGGCTAACATGCCGAACAAGAAAGTGCGTACCAACATTCTCGGCGGTTCACGATTGCGATCATTCTTAGCGAAGTAATTTACCCAGAGTACGCCGGGGATGATCGACAAGAGCATGAGGAGTAACAAAGACAAAGGGCAACCCCCTTCGGAGTCCGCTAATACGCAACACTGTTGGTTTTCCCCATCCAATCCATTACTACCCCGCAATTCTCTTGCCGGATAAGGTGTAAAATGCCTGGATAAGATAGTCCGCCCCGGCCAATATGGAGGCGGTTACGCCGATATAAACCAAAGGTTTGCCGACGCTTGGCTCTACGAAGGAAACCGCTAACGCGGGGAAGAGAATGGCGCTGGCCAACTTGCCCGAAAAGCGAGCGCTCACCACGGTCCCTTTGGCGAGAAAAAGCAGTCCGCCCAGTATCATGGCCGCCTCCTTGGCCAGGAGCGCGAGTACCGGCCATAGAGGAACTTTGCCGGTTTGTACCAAAATGACAAGGACCATGATCTGCAAAGCCTTATCCGCGATGGGATCCAGCAATTTGCCCAAATCGGACACTTCGCGTCTACGCCTGGCCACCCAGCCGTCCAGCAGATCGGTAGCTGCTGCCAGCAGGTACAACAGTACGGCTTCAACATTGTATTCAGTTATGGCCAACCAATAGATAATGGGAACGCTGAGCAGACGACTCAGAGTAATGAGGTTTGCCAACACGACACCTTCTAAATATGAGATAGCGGGACGTCAACTTATAGACATTATAGCAGTTCGCCGGTGAAATTGAGGGGGTA
>DUQB01000245.1 GCA_012838035.1 Bacillota bacterium
AACGAGGAAGAGAAAATCGTGGCGGAGTTCATCCGGGATTATAAAATGGCCAGGGAGAAGCGGGGCCTGATTTTCGCCACCGCCGGTTCCATCAATAATGGTTCCCGGCTGACGGGCATGCGTTTGATCATGTCGGCGATCCAACACTTCGGCAGGTACGACTAGGTATAAAGGCAGATCGGGCGTTACTTACCGCCGGATACTTGCCTAGTATGTTGGGGCTGGTTCCATCGGCTCCAGGTTCACGGCGACGGCGCATTTCTCGTGTAGAACGCTTGCTTTTTAAGGAGAAACCAACGCCATGCGTACATCCGTACGTCCGCACATGCATGGTGTACTCGCTACGCTTAAACAATCACAGATGTATTAAGGGGGAGCCGAGTGTTAGCTGATTGATGTGCAAGGAAAGGTAGAGCAAGTGGTTTTGTACTATGGTTAGTCGTCATACTGTGCACCATGCAGTTTGCGACGCAGGCGGCCACAGTGACTTTCGCCATTGGGACAAATACGGCTAGACAGGCGTTTCTCGACTCGTACTATGAATATGTCAAGAAGGTCATTCCGGATCTTGAGGTCGTTTATGTATCGGGTAGCAGCTCTAAGGTGTTGACCATGATCGCCGGAGGCATTCCGCCCGAGATGCAGCGCATCGGGATGGAGACCTATCAGGAGTTCGCGGCAGCTGGAGTTCTCGAGGATATTACTTGGTTGATCAAACTTGATCACATCGATTTGAACGACTTTTCCCCGGCTTTTGCCAAGGCGATCGTCTTTAACGGCGGCATATACGCCATGCCGTCCAATGTGAATCCCACGGTCATGTACTGGAGCCCGTCCCAGTTCGCCAGGCACGGGGTTGCGCCGCCGCCTACGCGCTATGGCGATCCCTCATGGACTTGGGAAGCCATTAAGGAACTAGCCAAGAAGTTTACCATTGATACGAACGGCGACGGAATTCCGGATAACTGGGGCGTAGCCGGTAATCCCCGCAGCGAAGTAACCCGCATCGGTTCGGCCTGGGGAGCGCGCTTCATGGACGATGATTTCCGGTTCTGCGGCAATACGCTGGAGATGACCAAAGCGTTGGAGTTCTTTGCCGACTGGATTCAGAACGCTAAAACGATTACCTTAAACACCAAGCCTTTTGATCAGGGTAATGCGGCTATTAAGCTGGGTGATACGGCCGCGACATTGCCGCAATACCATCTCCAGGGCAAGGAGTATAGAATTGCGCCGGTTCCCACAGGACATATCCCGGATCTATATTCCGCCGGCATTCGCTTCTTTAAGGGAGCGAACATCGAACTGGCGTGGGAATATATTAAGCCCATGGTTTTGGAGCCTGAATGGACGGTGGGCAAGGCTATTGCGCTCACCAACTTGGGGATTGGTTTTGATGCTGTGGGCGTACACGAGTATGTGGACCGGCGGGAGAGTCCCGACTATGTGAAGGATACGGCATTGGCCCATGGGTGGTATGCATCTCAGCTGAATAAGGACGCCCTGATAGGAGAGTTCAATTGGCGCTACTTAGCCCGAGAGAGTGAAGCAGCCCAAGCCGAGCATTTTTATGAGATTGTAGACGCGCTGCTGAGCCAACGTAGCATAGACATCTTCATGCAGTATAAGCTGAGCGACACCTATTCCATCCAGCCCGAGCAGCAAAAGGGGATTCGGCACTACGAACTGCTCCGTCTGGATCGCACACTGAAACCGCAAGGCTACAAGTATCTGGAGCTGGTGCGCAAGTATGGTGATCCACAGGCGCCTATCAACGTGTTGCGCATTACGATGCCGGAGATATCGATAGAGCCGGATAATTGGCGTACGCTGACGGCGACGCTGCACAATGCCGGTACGCAGACCTTGGTGACACCTTTGACGTGGGATCTGCCCGCCGAAGTGGAGATGAGGGATGTCGGCCCGGCGGAACTGCATTTGGAACCGGGAGAAACAGCCACCTTGAGTGTGCAGGTAAGATTGAAAGAAGGCAGTCGTCCCGGATTCTACCATCTGTTCCTGCAAACCGCAGTGCATGGACGCATCTTGTTTGGTTGGAGCTCGGCAGCTTACACGGCCCAGCCGGAGTTGGATACCCAGTCGGCGAAGTTTGTCAGCGTTAAGTATGTGAACGGACCAGCTGTCTTAGAGAATGTGGACTTCATCCGACCGGGGGCTATCGTGTTAGGTGACTCTACCGAGGAGCTGGAGTGAAGCTATGCTCTGTATAACACTTTGCGCGCCGCCACTGGGAACACCTTGATCGATCGCGTTGATGCGCCGGATTTAGGCGATCGCATTAAGGAAAACCTGTTTGTGGTCGGCTGGTGCGGCGGATTAGCCGGGAAGCTGCTGCCAGCGGAGAATATGGCGCTTAAGGGTAACGAGACGATTGTGTACATTGGCCCGAATCCGTATCACTCTGAGAGCAAGGTGGTTGTGTTCTATGGCGCGGATCCGGGGAGGGCGGTATCTGATTTTATCTACCGTTACTGGCAGTTCGCTAAGGATGCCGTGACCTTTGATGCGCGTATAGGGCCGGCTATAGTGGACCCGGCTGTTGTGCGGTAGGGCACGCTGGACTTTGAGAGGATAGGAGGTAGAGAAGCTATGATACCGACGAGTGAGTCACACAAAGGTGTTCACCTCATAGCGCACCGCGGCTGGAGTCGCTATTTTCCGGAGAATAGCCTACCGGCCTTTGCTGCGGCTATTGCGGCCGGCGCTGATGAGATTGAGTTTGATGTGCGGGTATCTAGGGATCAGGTGCCTTTTATCTGCCATGATCCTACAACTGCACGGGTAAGTAATTTATCAGGTGATTGCTCTGCTTATACCATGGCGGAGTTGCGCAATGCGCAAATACGTTTGCCCCGCGGGGAGTACATACAGGGACTGGGGTTTCCTACTCTATTAGATACGTTACAGCTGTTCGGCAATCGGATAGGCATGAACATTCATGTGAAGGAAACCGGCGAAGATGACGTTGCTCTGCGGCAACTCCTTGCTTATGTAAAGGAGCATAATCCGGCAGGAGTCTATATCGCCGGCAATCTAAAAGTACTGGCGGCGGCTAAACAGATCTGCCCCGACATACCTCGCTGCTGTTTGGCAGGTGATGCTGACGGCGCTAAACTGCTGGAGAACGCTCTGCAGTATGAGTGTATGCGGTTGCAGTTTCGTGCCGGGCGTTACCAACAGGTTGATGTGGACCGGGCGTTGCAGCATGGGCTGATCACCAACTTATTTTATGCGGATGTTCCGGAAGAAGCCGAACAGGCCATCGCATCCGGTATACTCGGGCTGCTGACCAACGATATTGGTACGGTGCGGCAGCATTTGGTGCGGAAAGGAATCTTGGCTGGGGGTGTCCGTGAAGGCCGGTCCGGCTAGGATGCAGCCTTCAGGTGTTTAATAGAAGTCGGATGTTCTTAAAAAACGCCGGCTCAGTCGATGCTCTTCTCCGCTGGACGGGAAGCTTCTAGCGCAGCCAATTCTAATGCCGTTGCGCCGACATGTTTATAGAAGGCGGCATGCCCGTGAGAACGCAGCGAGCCAAAGAACAGCCTCCCCCTAAAAAAACCGGATGGGCGAGTAACGTACCCGCCCATCCGGCAATACCGGCGCTAAACCGCTCAATGTGACGGTGTAACTTATGCTACCGCAGCTCATCGGCATTCTCAACAATCTTGGCGATAGCGTCGATGATGTCTTGCGTATCGGCATCGGCACCCAGCAGCAGGCTCTGTACAAGCCAGATGTTTTCATCGCACAAAGTTGCAGTATTC
>DUQB01000246.1 GCA_012838035.1 Bacillota bacterium
CTTCTGAAAGATATTCACCCGGACGATTTAGCCAATGCCATCCGCCTATTGTTGCGCGGCGAAACCCTCATTCCAGGTGACTTAGCCAGGCAACTGCTGGCAAGCGGCGCAGCACGGCGGCCGAGCGCTTCCCTTTCGACGCAAACTAAACCTACGCCCTCCGTCCCGGAGCCGCAGTCCCTTGAGCAACTCACAGCCCGCCAGCATGAAGTGCTCAATCTTATCGCCGATGGATTGACTAACCGTGAAATAGCCAAGCGACTGTATCTTTCAGAGGGGACGGTCAAAAACATCGTGAGTGAGATTTATGCGCGCCTAAACGTGCGCGATCGCGTGCAAGCGGTGTTGAAAATGCTGGGAGAAACGCCATAGCCCGGTAGGGCATGCCCATAGCGACTTGCCGCTCATTTGCTGTTTAGATATCGCCCGTAATGAGTTAAAGTAGGAGAAGAAGGGGTGTATCTTAATGTCAATAACGCACTTGCCTGCATGGCAAGCTCTAAAAGCGCACAAAAGCGTGATGGAGAAAGTACATATGCGGCAGTTGTTTGCTGCGGATCCACAGCGTGGGGAGCGTTTTTCGCGTGTTTTCGCCGATATTCTTTTTGACTACTCCAAAAACCTCATTACCACAGAGACGATGGATTTGCTGCTGCAGTTAGCTAGACAGGCCAGGTTACCGGAAGCTATCGCGGCCATGTTTGCGGGGGAAAAAATCAACACGACGGAAGAGCGCGCCGTACTGCATATCGCTTTGCGGAATCGTACCAACCGTCCGATTGTCGTCGACGGTGCGAACGTCATGCCCCAGGTGAATGCCGTATTGGCGAAAATGCGGGATTTCACCGCCGAGGTGCGCTCTGGTCGGTGGAAAGGCTATTCGGGTAAAGAGATCACAGATATCGTGAACATCGGTATCGGCGGTTCCGACTTAGGTCCCCGCATGGTAACGCACGCTTTGCAGCCCTACGGCCATGAACGGTTGCGGGTGCATTTCGTCTCGAATATCGACCCCACTGACATCGCGATGACCTTAAAACAGCTCAATCCCGAAACTACGCTTTTCTTAATCGCATCCAAAACTTTTACGACGCAAGAGACCATGACCAATGCGCAGACGGCACGCGCTTGGCTTTTGACAAATGCACAGGATCCTGCCGCTGTAGCCAAACACTTCGTCGCCATCTCTACGAACATTAAGGCTGTGGAAGCTTTCGGCATAGACGGCGCCAACATGTTTGAGTTTTGGGACTGGGTAGGCGGTCGCTACTCCCTCTGGTCGGCCATCGGCCTCTCCATAGCTTTATACGTAGGTATGGAGAACTTCACAAACCTTCTTTTGGGTGCTCACAAGGTCGATGAACACTTCCGCACCGCGCCGTTGGCGGAAAACATCCCGGTCATCATGGCCTTGTTAGGCATCTGGTACGGCAATTTTTGGGATGCGGCCAGCTATGCCATCCTACCTTACGACCAGTACCTCAAGTACTTCGCCGATTACTTCCAGCAAGGCGACATGGAGAGTAACGGAAAGAGCATTACAAAATCCGGCGAATCGGTGGATTATCAAACCGGGCCCATAGTATGGGGTCAGCCTGGTACCAATGGACAGCATGCTTTTTACCAGCTGATCCACCAAGGTACCAAATTGATTCCCTGCGACTTCCTAGCTGCGGCGCAAACGCATCATCCCCTGGGCGAGCATCACACGATTCTGATCGCTAACTTCTTAGCGCAAACCGAAGCCTTGATGAAAGGCCGCACAGCGGAAGAGACCCGTGCCGAATTAGCGCAAGCAGGCTATAGCAGCGAGCAGCTCGAGATTTTGACCGCAGCAAAAACCTTTACCGGCAATAAACCGACGAATTCCTTCCTGTTCAAGAAGCTGACGCCGGAGACCTTGGGTATGCTCATTGCGCTCTACGAACACAAAATATTTGCCCAGGGCGCCATTTGGCAAATCAATAGCTTCGATCAGATGGGCGTAGAATTGGGCAAGCAGTTGGCCAACGTCATCTTACCCGAGCTAAAGCAGACGACCGCGGCAACCGATCATGATAGCAGCACCAATCGGCTCATCAATTACTACAAGCAACTACGTTAAGTCAGAAGCAGAGAGTGCTCGGGCTTATTGACTCGAGCACTCTTTCTTGCGCGCCGGCTGCTTACGCCGCGGCAGGCCGGACAGCCGACCGGACGTAAGATTGACCACCACTAACTGAAAATGCAATCCTCAGGTCGCAGCGTATAATGTACTGAAACGGCCATTTCCTTAAACCCACAGCGCTCGTAGACGCGCCGGGCAGCCGCATTGTGGCTGAAAGCGCTGACCTCCAAGGCTCTTACGCCGGCGTCAATCAGGCGTTGGATCACAGTGCGAATGAGTGCGGCGCCAATTCCCCGCCCTTGCCATTCCGGATCCACCGCGTTATCTCCCACCACGCCCAAGTCGCCTTGCAACGCGATCGTATACGAAGCATATCCGACGACTTGCCCGTCAATCTCCGCGATCACCGTCCATTCGGGATGCGCTCGGAAACGAGCCAAAATGGCATGCGCCTTTTGTTCGGCCCATGGCGTATTTCCCAACACGCCGTAGCGCTGCTCCCGCATGGCGGCAATGGAAACTTCCGGCCATGCCGCCGCGGTAATGCGCGCTATAGCTACGCTGTCGTCCTCTCGATAATGACGTATAAGCATCAACCGACACCCTCTACGCCTTAAGTTAACAGTAGCGTTTCTGAAACGGCTGCGCCTAACCAGAATATGATGGCAACCGCCAATATGGCCAGCTCGTTTTTATCTAACCGCACATCGTGCAGGGTACGTTCTTCCTCCCATGCTCTAGCCGGAAAAGTGGCTGCAATATAAAGCGATTTGGGCAGTGTGACCGCACAGACCAAAGCGTAGGCGGATGTTTCCCATAGGCCGACCCGCAGAAACGCCATATGGGCGGCCCACACAGAGGAAAAAGGCGTGGCAAAACCATTCGTACCCGCTAGCCAACCAATCTGTATTCCTTGGTACGCCAAAACCAGCAAACCAGGCGTAACCACACCGAATCGGACAAACAGGTTGCCACCTGCGATCAATAGCCCTACCAAAGCATTCATAACCACTATGTATGTAAACAACGACAGTGCGTTCATTTGCCCTGCCGGTACAGCGTCTTCACTCAGTTGATACGCATCCGGATAAACCAAGGCGGCTATGCCGAAAACAGCCCATAACAGAGCCATAAAAGCGGTCCAAATGATCACAGTCCGCTTCAGCGCCCCCATCTCGTACAATCGTTTCACTGCTCACTCGCCTCTTCTCTACAATTCTTTCACGCGAGTACAAGGCTTCTCGTTCAGCCATACATGAAACGAGAAGCCTTGCCTAATATCTAGTGCGTCGTGTATATGAACCTCATGCAAGAGAGTTCCTCACGCGCATTGGTCTGGTACGGCATGCGCATGTTTCATGCGGCCGGCTACCATAACACATAGAAGCGGTTGCCGGATTCTATGGCGCTCACCGGGGCGCCGAAATCGACCGAGAATGTGAGCTCATAGAACTTACTGTCCTTATCGAACGGTACGACATAAGGAACGATAAGGGATTCCGTTGAGATCCGCTCCAAGGGTTGATCCACGACGACCACATCGCTGCCGACGGATTGACCGAACTCTTTAATATGCGCCGTTACACGCAGTCGCACCTGCTCTACGACGCCTTCGTCGGCTGTAAGTCTCAACATCCCGCGGAGCGCCTGATCTTCGATCTCCATGGGATCGAACCGGACTTGAATGGTCCCTAATATCACATCGAGCGTGCTACTGCCCAACAGCCAAGTTTTACCCTGCGGATCGAGATACTGCAGTCGTAAGGTTATTGGACCTTTGGGCAGGCTCTGCGCCTGGAACGTATGCGTCGTACTCTCCAGCTCTACAGTCGCCGGTATCCTCAAAACCGACTGCGTTTGATCGGCCTGTTCGGCAACAAGTTCAAACACCCCTGCCGTGTGTCTTCCAGCATCTAACTGCAGCGCCAGCTCGCTGGTATGCAACACTCGTACTAAATACAGCGGCTCATACTGCTGCGTATCGAGGTTCTGTATTAAGAAGCTCCAGTTTACGCCCACCGGCACGCTGTGGGTTACGGCGCTGAAGTGTTCCACCTTGATGCCGGGGTTATCGGTGACGATGCCCAGCATTGGATACAATACGCCGTCATAGGGTTTTAGATCATACTCTGCGGAGTGCAGACTCTTACCATGCGTCGCATCGAGTATGTTTAGTGCAGCTGCTCCGGAGCGCGGATCATAACTGAGCTGCACTTCCAGTAATTGTCCCACCTCGGGCACGTGGTTGAACAGGTTGAGGTACTCCGAACCTGCTAGAAATCCACTGTCTTGTCTTACAGGAAGTGAATTGGGAAAAAGACCTTGATCACTCTGTAATTGCAGGCCGCGTGAGGGAAACCATCCGGCTGTAATCTCGCTCCACACCACGGATAAAAAAGTCGGCGGCGCATCTGGACGCACGCTAAGACCAGCCAACCAGATGCCCTCCAGCGTGTCGATACTTTCCTGACTGGTAAACCGGTATTGAGCACGGAGGGTAACCGGCGTATGCGGCGCCACAGGATCGAGGGCCATGAAGTCGCCGGGTACGCTCAACGTGCGCCATGACAAAGAGCTCTCACCAGCGGCGTGTGATGTCGTTGCACAGGAGAATACTAGGAGAAGAAGCAGGACGACGGCTGTTCTACCGGACATATGATACCTCATGGACGATGCCCCCCATTCCCCTCTTGAACCCATTTATGCAATAACTTACCGATATCCGTCAGGTGATTGACCGATAGCAGTTGCTCTGCTTCCGGGCCTTGAGCAAATACATGCACGGGCAGATCCGTATGACCGCCTGTGGTGTAATAGAAAGAGCGTGTGCTCAGCACACCGCTGACAAATTCGCTCACGGTTCCCTGAATAGCTTGTGACTCCACATGGCTGATGCCCGCGTACTGCGCGAACAGACTGCGGAGGTCCGCTTGCGGATTCGCATTTAGCGCTGTGACGATTTCTCTGGTCACGACATCTACGCCTTTGCTCATCACTTGAGGCGATGCGTCCGGAACCGCCATGAGACCGCCGGTTTCATGATCAGCGGTGATAATAACCAACGTATCAGGGTTCTTTTCGGCAAACTCCAAAGCCACTTGGATGGCTTCCTCAAAGGCCAAGGTTTCATACACCGACTGCCGGATGAGATTCGAGTGTCCGGCCGAATCGATACGAGCGCTTTCGACCATCAGGAAAAAGCCTGCGTCATCATTAGCAAGGGCGTTAAGAGCAACCTGCACCATCTCCGCTAAATGCGGTTCGGTCGCTCTCCTTTCTACCGCAAATGCAAAGGCGCCTGTTGCGAACAAGCCCAACAGCGGTTTACCGTCCGGCTGCCAGGCCAGCAATTGCTCACGGGTCTGCACAAAGGTGTAATCGGTACTTCCCAGACGCTCCAGTGCACCAATCTCATTGAAGGCGGTCATACCGCCGCCGAGCAATACGTCGGGCTGTGACACAAAAACGGCTTGTTCCGTGATGATGGTAGACGATGAACGTGAAGCGGTATTAGCCAAGAATGCTCCCGGGGTAGCGCCGTGGATGGCATCGGTCGTGACGACGCCGGTACGTTTACCGACATCTTTTGCCACTTGCAAAACGGTCCGCAAGTTTCTGCCCTCGGGTGAAACCGCGATCATGCCGTTATTGGTGCGTTCACCGGTGGCCAAGGCCGTAGCGGCGGCCGCGGAATCGGTGACCGCGTTATCCGCCGAAGCATTAAAGGCCCGATGTCGTACCGGTAAGGCATCGACTATCAACGGCGCCCCTTTGACGATGCGCGCCGACTCCAATTGGTTGGTGCTCATCCCGTCGCCGATCAACAGGATGATATTGCGCACCTCGGCCGCCATACCGAACTGGGTTACGGATAACACGACGAACGCAACAAGAGTTATGATGCTCAGCTTGAGGTTGAATCTACACTTGCCTTTTTGAACACTGAAGATGCTGTGGAGAATAGTGGACAAACAGCTCACCACCCATTTCTGTTTGTATTAACGCCTCATTCCGCCGCAGAACGCATTTACCGGCTGCCGGACACGCCCCCTACCATCCGTCGGCCGGTATTTGCCAATCGATAGGTTCCAAGCCGACCGCTTGCAAGAACCGGTTGGCTCTGGAGAAAGGTCGACTGCCGAAAAAGCCGCTATACGCCGAGAAAGGACTCGGATGTGCGGACTCGATGACCAGGTGTTTTGTCGTATCGATCATTTCCTTTTTAGCCCGGGCGTTCCTACCCCAAAGGATGAACGCCAGCGGTGTTTTCCGCTCGTTCAATACGGTGATGATGCGGTCGGTAAACTGTTCCCAACCTTTGCCCGCATGCGAGTTGGCTTGCCCGCGCCGCACGGTGAGTACGGTGTTTAACAGCAGCACGCCTTGGTGCGCCCAGTGCTCCAAACAGCCGTGCCGCGGTATAGTACAACCTAGGTCGTTTTGGAGTTCTTTAAAGATGTTCTGTAGCGACGGCGGAGCCAATACGCCCCGCTTAACGGAAAAGCTCAGGCCATGAGCCTGCCCCGGCCCGTGATATGGATCTTGCCCTAAAATACATACCTTGGTAGCCGCATACGGCGTGTAATGTAAAGCATTAAACAGATCGTACATATCGGGATAGATCGTTTCGGTGCGGTACTCTCGAATAAGAAACTGCCGCAGCTCCAAATAGTAAGGTTTCGCGAACTCGTCGCCTATGATTTCAGCCCAATCGTTTTTTAAAATCGGCGCCACATTGCCGCCCCCAACCTACCCGCCATACTCCGGATTGACGGCGGGGATCTTTGCAGACACGCTTACGCGCCACTGCTTCAACATCTCGTGCATGCGGTTAACCAGTGCCGGATGCTCCGCAGCCAGATTACGCGTTTCCGCGATGTCTTCAGCCAAATTGTAAAGCTCCAAGCGACCATCCGCAAAGAACTCAATCAGCTTATAATCACCCATGCGCATCGCTGAACCCGGGGTCCCACCCTGATTTCCGTAATGCGGGTAATGCCAGTAGATAGCCTCGCGCTCCAGTGTTTTCTCACCTTTTAGCAGAGGAACCAAGCTTACTCCGTCCACATGTTGTTCCGGACGCAACGGTAAGCCTGCAACCTCCAACAATGTGGGGTAAAAATCCGGACTTGTCGTAGGCACATGGCATTGACTCCCCGCCGGTGTAACTCCAGGCCATTTCACAATGAGCGGTTCACGTGTACCTCCATCATACATCCAACCTTTACCTTCATGTAACGGTAAGTTGCAGGTAGGCGATCCCTCTGCGGTAGAGAGACCACCGTTATCCGAGGTAAAGATAATCAAGGTGTCGTCGGCTTTGCCGGTTCGTTCCAGCGCGGTGAGCAGACGGCCGATATTCCAGTCCAGGTTGTAAATCATGGCGGCGTAGCCTGCATGCGACTGTACGATACGGCGCTTAACCCGCTTATCTTTTTTATGCTCAGTGGGGAAGTGCTCACCCCATACGAACGCCTCCACCTGATCGAGCTTCAACGCTTTGGCTTTGGCGATGAACCTGGCTTCATCCTCCGGCTTGGCTTGAATGGGCGTATGTACGGCATAATGCGCCAAGTTAAGGAAGAAGGGTTGAGCGCCCGCGTTTTCAATCAAACGAATAGCCTCATCCGTCAGGCGATCGGTAAGATACTCTCCTTCGGGACCGTCGGGGAGAGTAGGGATGCCGTAGGGGCTGAAGTAACCATGCTTAGGCATGCCCCAATCACAACCACCTATATTGACGTCAAAGCCGTGATGGAGCGGATCAGCCGGCGGTTCGCCCAAGTGCCACTTGCCCACGTGCCAGGTAACATAGCCGCCTGCCTTTAACGCTTTGGCAATGCTCACTTCTTCTAAAGGCAGGTGGTCGACATATGGCGCATCAACCAACTTACCGCGGGCATGAGCGCCGATCCAATCGGTAACCCCTACACGCGCGGGATACTTCCCCGATAGAATACTGGCGCGGGAAGGCGAGCAGACCGGAGCCGCCGCATAGGCCTGGGTGAAAGTCATACCCTCTCTAGCCAACCGATCGAGATGAGGCGTTTCGTAGAATGTGCTGCCGTAACAGGCTAAATCTCGCCATCCCAGGTCGTCGATGAGCAAGAAAATAATATTGGGTCTTTTCAAATCCCGCACCTCCGCATGCATCTACCGACTCATAAGCGTTCTCTGTATGTAGGAAAGATCCTGCCCGCGCCTATTCTCATCGCGAACCGCCGCAAAACGGCAGGGGCGCAGTCGTATTAGTAAACCTGTAAAAAGATGTCTACCGTGGGTTCAAGCTGAAACTCGCCCACCTGGATATCAAACCAATAGTTCTCATACAGTCTGATGACGTCGTTGGCGTACCTGATCATGAGATCTCTGGGACCGGTCCATATAATGTTCTGCATACTGACCTCGTAGCCGCAAAAGACCTCATGTTTGAACTCTCCCTTCTCCGCCTCAAAGGGAGTACCCGTGGGTACAAGGTAAAGGTAGCTCTGCGTAGAACCGATCGCGCCGGGATCCCATTCCACCAGCACGGCTTCGTACGCGCCGTCGGGTGAAGGCACGCGACCGATCTCTTCGTACTCGCCTAAAGAGACCCGGCTGAGCACCATAGTCAGTCCTACGCCGCCGATGATCACGATGAAGGAAAGTACCCCGAACACCAGAAAGAACCACTTAAAAATGCGTAACACTCGCATAAAACCATTCCACCCGTCAGGTTTGCTTCCGCTGCTCCCCACACACGCGCTTCGCCATATAGATGTCCGGTTTGCCGCATCCATTGGCATCGGGCATAACGCCAACAATGACGAAACCTAGTTTTTCATAGAATTCATAGGGGTGCCGCCTCAGATTCCTAATTTGCTTTAACGCATCCAGCACATCTGGATACAGATCAACCCCGGCCAGGCTTGTCCTATCATCTTCATCATCCGTGCCTACCCACAGGGTAATGCCGCCGCGCAGGCGCACCTCTTGCTCCAAAGCTTGTACCAAAGCGGTACCTATGCCCTTCCCCCGCTGTTTCTCCGCGACAATCAAAGGATGTAACTCCCATACAAAGCCTTCATACTGCCTGATGCCGCCGATCCACCCCAGTATCGTACCCTGGGCGTCTATCGCCGCCAAACAGACGCGGTCCGAGCCAAGCATGGAGTGCACTTCTTCTAATGCGATGCTCATATTCGGCCAAGCGTTGGGCGCAAAGGTCCTGAAGCCCTCTACCAACAGGCCGGCGGCCTGTTCTATCATCCGTTGGTTATCCGCCGACAACGTCGTAATGTGCCAATTTGCGTCGCTCATCCGTTCATACCCCATCTTCGCGCTTACTCGTCAACCATATCACTGCTCGACGACGCCTTCTACACTACGCTTGAGCGGTCCAGATCGCTATAGGGATAGCAACCGGCTGCCGTCAGCTTTTCCACCAGCGCCGCTACTCCGTTCACGCGCGCATAATACATCTCTTCTTCAAACACCTCTATGCATAGTAGAAGGCTATAAACCCGCCCGGCTATGGTCAGGCGCTTGTTATCGCGCGTATACTCCAGAAACACCAGGTAACCGGGTCTCTCGCCCCTGCGTGCCGGCACTTCGCAACAGCTGCCGGGTTTCAATGTATCCACAGTGGAGTATCGCCCGACGGTGTCGAGTATGTAGGTGATGCGCCCGACACTGGATTGAAACTCCGCTACGGCATCATCTGTATCAAGTTGCTCCACACTGTGCCTGGTAAATGCCACCAACTCGTAGGGAATGGGGCGTCGCAGAAATCCGGCAGTGTTGCCGGACGCCTGAATGAGATGACATGTAGCCACCGCCGTACCAGGCAAGCAACGTGCGAAATAGCACAAATCGTTCCGTTCGATTGCTTCGTTTACTTCATCATATACAGGTCCGAGCAGCTCTTCCAACGCAGCCGACTTCTCAGCATGCGCTTTTTCACTTAATGCAAATCGACTGCCAAATAAGATCTGCTTTAATATCGCAAACACAACAACGGACTCCTTTAAGCAAACATTCGGCTTCTTCAGGCGCTTTCCTTCGCTTCCGACGCTGCGGATTCAGAAGGAATGTGCTTCCTGCTGACCAAAACGAGCCCTGCGCCGACTCCCTTCAATGCCACACTGATTCCCAACGCTATCAGCAAAAACGTAGGTGACACCAGCTGCTCAATGCAGTTCACATCGATCGACAGACCGTGCGCTATTCTGCTCAACGTGTACGCCCGCCGTGCCAAATCTATAGCGAGTACGGCAAGATAAAAGTTCAACCCATCGTATATGGCGGTGGCGATGAGGGCGATCAAACCGGAGAGTACGGCTCTCGACGTCATTCGGTAATACTGCAGAGCCGCATAACCCGACAGCGCCGTGTGTTCATCTTCATTAAACCAGTTTTCAGGGCTGGTGCCCGGCGCCTTCTTCGACAGCAAAGAAGTCAAGCAGCACGCTTAATCATCCGAACAGGCCGCAGATGCAGCTTCGGCCGCGAGCGGCGCAACGGCGCCGGCTCGATTAGCCACCCCGAACGGAACATGAACGCAGGGAGTCACATCAGCCGTACCAGAGATGTGCTGAATTTGATCGTCAAAGAAGATATGTGGGCGTAACTTAACCAGAATCCGTCCTTTATCAATACCACCGAGAAAGAACACTTCATCAACGCCGATACCCCAGCCGCGCAAGGTATTAATAAGACGACGGTGCGCCGGTGCGCTGCGCGCGGTTACGATTGAGGTTCGCAGGCGCGGCGTATATCCGGGATCGTGGGCATTTCGTCGCAACTCAAATTGTTGCAGGTTGGCGATCTCTTGAAAAAAGCGACCTAACGGGCCCTGGCTCAGGGGCTCCATAGCCCTTTGCGATTCCAGTTGATAATAAGTTTCCATGCCTTGCGTCCGGAAGACGGTCTCTGCGGAGTCATCCGCCAGTACCCCGTCGAAGTCGAAGGCGATGCGCAACTCTTCGTCGTCATCACTGTCGGCAAAGTCGGTGGGAAATACCTGCCCGGCGGGTAAGCCCTGCTCCACTGCTTTGCGTACGCCTGCGGCATCAGCAGAAATAAACAGCGATGCATTGAAGGCATCCATGTACTCGAAGGGATTACCCCCTTTAACGAACGCCGCGCGGTAAATGCCCAAATTATGCGCTTCTATCGAATTGAATACGCGCAAGCCGGTATTAGCGTCGTTGCGCGATAGTAACACAACCTCTACAGGGGCTTGTTCTGCAGAAAGTCCGGCATTAAGGCGCAATAACCGTTTTACGAAAGGAAAGGCGACGCCTGGTTTAAGCACATCGTCTTCGTGCGCATACTGGTACTCTTGGTAAGCAGCCAGCCCTTCTTCTCGATAAACCCGATCGGCTTCCGTCAAATCGAATAATGCCGTTGACGCCACAGCGATAACCAGCTTTTTCTCAATGGGATAAGACAATGGTCGCCGCTCCCTTCGCGCTCGTACTATTGTAGGAGCAAACCAACGACTTAGCTTGATTACCGCGGGATCCGCGCGCCCTATTTCCTCTGTGTTACTATACGTTGGCCAAATGCGGCGCAGCTAGGCAATTCCGGCGAATAACCAGCGATAGAATACATAAACCCAGTTGAGAGCGCCGTGCAGAATTGCCCAACCGACCGAACCGTTGATACTCCAAGATATTTGCACCGCAATAGCTACGCCTATGGCAGTAACCAAACTGATACCAGCTTCCTTAGATCCTGCCATCATGCCGCCTCCTACCGTTTAGGCGGGCTTGCGCCCGTCACAGGCCTTGCTTTATGGTTCGTACCGATTTTTCATTTCTAGGCCGATATTCAGAAAACCTGCCTTGGATAGAAGCGAGGTTCCGGCTCCAACCACACTTTAAAGCGGTCGTATACGTCCGTGCGAATAGCTGCGGCCAGGTATTCAATCTCCGTGCGATTCCCGCCGCCATGGTTCACCAACACCAGCGCCTGTTTATCGTATACGCCTACATGGCCAAGACGCTTCCCCTTCCAACCGCACTGTTCAATGAGCCAGCCGGCGGCTAACTTATACCCTCTGGGATCCGGAAATGCGACTAAGTGAGGATTTTCGGCAAGCAGTCGCCGATAATGCTCCTCTTTCACCACAGGATTCTTAAAGAAGCTGCCCGCATTGCCTAATACGACCGGATCGGGCAGTTTCATCCGGCGCATGTCACATATGACTGAAAAGACGAGTTGCGGCGTAATATCTCCTGAAGCATTCGCCGCTTCACATGCCTTGCGTAAGGATGCATACTCCAGCCGTAGTGCAGGCTTTTTCCGCAGACGTAAGTACACCTGAGTGATAATGTACCGATCGGGTTGTCCCGACTTAAACACACTGTCACGGTAGCCAAGAGCGCAGTCCGCTTTAGATAGAATGCGGAATGACTGCAGATGACGATCATACACCTCAACCTGAAGCAATACATCCTGGAGCTCAACGCCGTAAGCTCCTATGTTTTGCACCGGAGCGGCTCCCACGCTGCCCGGGATAAGCGCCAGGTTTTCCAGGCCGTAGTAGCCTGCGCTTAAAGTACGCTCTACAGTCTCATGCCACGATTCTCCAGCTCCTATCGCCACATCGACGTAACCATCGCTTTGATGTGTAATCCGAAACCCTTTGATCGCCATATGCGCCGTTACTCCGGGCAAATGCTCGGCCAGCACCAAATTACTGCCGCCGCCCAGCAACAATAGCGGTAACTGCTTTTCCACACACATCCTGCTGAGTTCCGGCACTTCATCACGAGTGCCGATACGCACGAAACGCTCGGCTATAGAGCGGAAACCAAACGTGTTATACTGGGTCAAGTCGAAGTGAGTTTGTATTTGCATCAGGCACTGACCTTCCTCTAAAATTGGCTGTTAGCAAAGCCGGCCGTTTGTTCAAGCTCCCCGCGTAGGGCGGCAGGCTTTGCCGTATATACTTTTTGGTATTCGCGCACCGATTAATCTCAGCGTATGTGTGTAGGAAACGAATAAGCACCTCCGCCGTCAGGCGCGCCATGGGAAACTGAAGTGATACCGGCCGGAGCCCACATTGCAGGTAACGGTTTCATCCAGCGCGTCGCAAAGCTCTATGCCATAAGCCTGCGTCAGTGGTAATCCGCTCTCTAGGATCTCAGCGCCGTCGTTTGTCGGCAAGATTATCGTCGCTTCCGCATTATGCGGTACGGTTACAGTCAGAACAAACTGATCGTCGGCAATCTGCCAATGCACCTTAGCATAGCCGTAGGCCGTACGCAACTCGGCTTTCGCCCAGGTTATGCCGCCGCCCGGCCGCGGCCGAATGGTGATGCGTCGATAACCCGGCTGTTGCGCGCTTGTATCTAAACCTGCCACATGCCGATACATCCAGTCGCCCACCGCGCCATAGGCATAGTGGTTAAAGCTGTTCATCTTCGGCGTTTGAAAACCTTTGTCGTGGCGGTATCCATCCCAGCGCTCCCACATCGTGGTAGCCCCTTGCGAAATCGGATAGCCCCAAGAGGGATAATCCTCGTTGAGCAGCAACTTATAAGCTAGATCGATATGACCGTAATCGGACAAGACGGACAACAAATAAGGCGTACCGACGAAACCTGTGCTTAAGTGATCGTTGCGCTCATGAATGCGTTGCACCAAACGCTCCAAAGCCTGAGAGCGCACCTGATGTTGCAGCAGGTCAAAATGCAAAGCAAGGACATACCCGGTTTGCGACGCGCTTACCAGCCGCCCATTAGGCGTTACGAACTCGTTCCGAAACGCAGTTTTTACCTCTTTCAGTTCATCGAGGTATTGGGCTGCATCCTGTTCCTGTCCCAACACATCCGCAATGGTAGCCATCAGCTGCAAGCAATAGGCCCTAAACGCCACGGCGATCAGGTCTTTGGGCGTTGGGTCATCGACATTGAGCCAATCGCCGAAGCAGTGCCGCCGGGTCGGATCCACCTGGCGCAAATAGGCGATATATCGGCGCATCTGCGGATAATACCGACGCAGGATCCGCTTGTCGCCATAGCACAAATAGAGAGTAAACGGACAAATGATGCCGGCATCCGCCCATGCCGGACCGCCGTCACCCGCCCTTTTGTGCAATACGTCCGGAGCTACCGACGGGTAGGCCCCCGCTGGGCTTTGCGCATCATTTAGATCTCGCAGCCATTTGGTGAAGAAACCGGCCACATCCATGTTAAAGCAAGCAGTGCGAATAAATACCTGCGCATCGCCGGTCCAACCTAAACGTTCGTCGCGCTGCGGGCAATCGGTGGGCACCTCCAGGAAGTTCCCTTTTTGCCCCCACACGATGTTGTGCTGCAGCTGATTCAGCATGGCGTTGGAACAAGAAAAACTGCCGGTAGGCGCGGTGTCCGAGTGGATCACTATACCGGTGATATTGCTTTCATCCAAACGCCCAGCATACCCGGTTACCTCAACATAGCGAAATCCGTGGAAGGTGAAGCGCGGTTCATAAATCTCTTCTGCTCCGCCTCGCGACACATAGGTATCAGTGCACTTGGCACTGCGTAAATTCTCCGTGTAAAGAGTGCCGTCCGGGTTTAACACTTCAGCAAAACGAAGGGTGATTTTAGCGCCTGCTTTTCCCCGGATTCTTAAACGTGCCCAACCGACCATGTTCTGTCCCATATCATAAATCACAGCGCCTGAGGCCAATTCGCTGACCTTAACGGGAGTCAGCTCTTGCATACGCCGGACCCGCGGTGACGCCGAAGCATTTAATATCGCTTGCGGTCGCCCAAAAGAACGTACGGGCCGCCAATCCTCCGCGTTGTACCCGGGCTCGCACCAACCGGGAAGCTCCAGACGGGCGTCGTAGTACTCACCATTATAGATATCTGAATAAAGAATGGGGCCGGTAGACCACAACCACGAATCATCCGTGACCACGGTCTGGTACGTACCGTCGACATAGTCAATTTCCAGGTGGACCAGCAGTTGGGGTTGTGCACCATAGAGATTCTTCTTGTTCGCCCAAGCCAAATAGCCGCAATACCAACCGTCGCCCAAAATGGCGCCGACGACATTTTCGCCTTGATGCAACTGCGCCGTTACATCGTAGGTTTGGTACTGCACTCGGATGGCATAATCGGTCCAACCCGGCGTAAAAAGATCCGCGCCGACTCGTTGCCCATTCATCCACAGTTCGTATATCCCCAAAGCCGTGACGTAAACACGCGCCCGACTAACCGGTTTGCCAACATGAAACGAAGTACGCAAATGAGCGCACGGCGCACTTTCCTCGCTGGAAACCATACCGGCGCCAATCCATTCGCCCTGCCATAGCGTCGGTTCCAGCAGGCCCATCTCCCACCAGGCAGGTTCGCTCCACGGTGACGGTCGCATATTGCCGGAACACCATGTACGTACTTTCCACCAGTAACGCTGCCGAGGAAGCAACTCCGGTCCGGCATACGTTACCTGCGTGCTCTGTGATGAATCCACCTTACCGCTGTCCCAAACATCAGCCTCGTCCTTCTCTAACAGCTCACCAGCGGAAGCGACCAGAATTTGATACGCCGTTCGTTTTACGCCTCGAGCGTTGGGACCGGCATTGACCAGCCACTCCAGTCTGGGTTGCGGCTCATCGATACCCAAGGGATTTTGCATGTATTCGCAGCGTAACTCCGTCGGCCTTTCCAGACTCCACAGATCCATTTCCTTCATCGCAAGCCCTCCCTAGGCAACACGGCCGATTTTGACTTTTGATGCTTCTTCTACAACACCAAGGTGATACCTCCAGTTAATGGGAGGCTTCCGGATGAACATGGGTGCGAGTTAACCTACAATTTGTCATCTCGACTACTAACGGCGTCGAACATGCGCCAGGCCGCCCTATTGTTAACAAATTAAGTTTATACACTATATAATCCAAAAAGGTGCTCTCGGCTCAACCTGGAATATATACGGTAAAAAACAAAGGAGGGGATTATTCATGACCAAGAGACTATTAAGCCTGAGTCTTGTCATCCTTGTACTCGTCGTATGTAGTCAAGCGGCAATTGCTGCGACGTCAGAAACCAAAGAGCCGGTTACGCTGGTATTGGCAAACTATTATAACGGCGCCAGAATCCCGTTGATGGATGCTCAGCTGAGACGATTCGAGGAGCAATATCCCTGGATTACGGTGGTCAATCAGGTTACGGGCGCCACCAATTCCACCATTGAAAAGGACCTGGTCGCTATTGCGGCCGGTATGCCGCCCGATGTATGGATGGTCGACCGCATTCGCATTCCGGCATTCGTTGAACAAGGCGTATTAGTACCGCTAGACGATTTCATCAGCAAAGACGATGAATTCAACATGGATATGTTCTACAAGACTGAGCAGGAGCTCTACAAGTACAAAGGGAACACCTATGCCGTACCTATGATAGCTTCCAGCGTCTCTTTGCTGTACTACAACCGCACCATCTTCGCCAACGCAGGGTATGACCCCGATAGACCGCCTGCGACTTGGGACGATATGCTTGCGGTGGCTACCCGTGTTCAAAAAGTCGACGCCGACGGCACCGTCCGTATCCATGGCGGTAACATAGACTATTTCCCCAGATACGCCATAGCGCAATTGGCCTATACCAACGGTTACCTGATACTTGATGACCCCTTGGCGGTGAACTATCTGCACGATGCAGTGCGCGCCGGAGTGAACTGGGCGGTAGAATTCGTCAGCCGCGTATCTAAAGGGGGCTCGTTAGGAACGAACACCAGAGCGATGCAGTTCCACGGTGAATGGACCTACTTCAATCAAAAAGCGGCGTACCCGGATCTCGATTTGGGCATAGGGTTGCTGCCGCACGGACCCAACGGCCAGTCACACGCTCTTGCCGCTGCCGGTTGGTCTTACGCCATACCCAAAGGGACAAAGCATCCGGAAGAGAGCTGGCTGCTCATCAAATACCTCACTACTAGTGAAGACGCCAAGATGTTCGCCTTATCACAAGGGCGTCCCTCGCCTGTCGTGCGCTTCAACCAAGACCGGCGGTACTTTGAGACCAACCCTTACTGGCATGTTGTCGCCGAAGCCATGAATCTGTCCATAGTCGCTACGCCTACGCCTATTGCTCAAACGTTGGCCGATGCCGACAGACAGCATTACTCACGCCTTTTAGCCCGTAACGAAAGCCCGGAGAACATCCTGATCAGCTTACAACAAACGGTTGACAACATCATTGCTGAATATAAAGAGGGGCGTTACTAGAACCACGGCAATCAACCATACCCGGAGGCGGCGGCAAAACATTTTACCCGCCGCCTCCGCGCCTTGAAACCTCAAAGCAGTCCCCCCCTCCCATCCGGCCGTGCCGAAATTGCCGCGACTAACCAAGATATCTCTCACCTGATGTCTCACGGGGCAGGTATACGCCGATCTTTGCGGAAATAGGCAAGAAATGACTCACAGCGCCCTCATACACGGACGCTGTTAAAGCGAGGTCGTGCTCAATGATGAAGAAAGCGCTATTTACCTGTCTGATTGCGATACACCTCTTCTCCTTCATGGCATTTGGCGCAGACTACCTGATCCCCTTTGATCCGGAATGGTCAGGTGCGCAAGTGCGGTATCTGATTGATGAAGGCGCCGACGTAAATGCCGTCGATGAAGATGGTTGGACGCCTTTGATGCTGGCTCTTTGGCAGAACGCCGATGCAGGCGCGATCCATACTCTTATAGCAGCCGGAGCCGACGTACACGCAACGGATTACTGGGGCTGGACGCCCTTGATGGTCGCCGCTCGTTATGAGACTCGTGTCGAGGTGATCAATGCGCTCATCGCTGCCGGTGCTGATGTGAATGCAGCCGACGATGACGGATACACACCGTTAATACTGGCGGCAATCGGTAACTCCAACCCGTCTGTTATTGAGGCCCTTGTGAGGGCCGGAGCCGACCTTGAAGCCAGAGACATTGACGGTTGGACCCCGTTCCAGAATGCCGTTTACGGCAATGATAGTCCGGCGGTTGTAGCGGCTTTGATCGCGCTGGGAGCGGATATCGACGTGTTGCTGGATGACGGCGGCGACGCATTGATGATCGCTGCCAGGTATAACACGAATCCGGATATTCTAAGACTGATGCTGGCCTTAGGGTTTGACGTCAATAGGCGAGACCTTGACGATTGGACGCCGCTGATGTTGGCCGCTCGCTTTAACGGCAATCCTGAGATAGCCTCTTTACTTATTAAAGAAGGAGCCGACGTAAACGCCGCCACTGTCGGCGGAGTAACGCCTCTGATGCTGGCGGCGTTCGGCAATTGGCAGCCGGAAGTAGTCGCCACCTTGCTGCAGGCGGGTGCGAATGTGCACGCCAAAGACAGTGACGGCTGGACGGCCCTTATGTACGCCTGCTGGGGCAACAGCGACTTTGAGGTAATCGATATCTTGGTTCAGGCGGGAGCTGATTACCAAGAACTGCTCTCCGACGACAGTTCGGCGTTGATGATAGCGGCTCGCTATAACCCTGAACCGACGGTAATCCGCTATCTTATCGATCTCGGGTTGCCTGTGAACGCGCAAGATGACGAAGGTTGGACTCCGTTGGCCCTAGCAGCTCGTTATAACTATAATGAAGAGGTCATTAAGGTATTGCTGGATGCCGGAGCAAGCATGTACGTCGCCAACAATGAGAACGTACTTCCCTTTGACTTAGCCGCCTTTGGTAACGAAAACCTCGCGGTGTTAAAGGCCTTTGTCGAAGCTGGTTACGATATCACTATCACCGATGAGGAAGGTTGGGGCCCACTGATGTACGCTGTGTCGGGCAATCCTAACGTAGAGATCGCCGAGTACCTCATCCATCTGGGGGCTGATGTAAATGCCAGGGATGTCTACGGCTGGACGCCGCTGATGATCGCTGCCCGAGATACCGTCAACCCCGAGATCATCGCGCTGCTGTTAGATGCAGGCGCAGACGGTAGGATTAAGTCGAATGACAACCATACCGCTTTTGACTACGCCAACGATAATCCCTACGTACGAGAGTCCGATGTTTACTGGCGTTTAAACCAGGCTCGCTGGTTGTACACGCCGCCGCAAAGATAAGTGAGAGATAAAAGGAGGCTGTCCCGGCAGCAAGTTTGGGACAGCCTTTTTTATATGCACAACATGTTCCCCTGCAGAATCAAACGCCGCTTGGCGGTAATCCGTCGTCCTATACATAGAACAAGCCGGTCTTTATAAAGACCGGCTTGCCTCATGCTAGGGTGCGACCTTGTTTACTTCAGCACCTCAGCCAAGTAGGCATTCACGGTGCGATCCAACGATTCCAACACCGTCAAGGGCGACGCATTCCCCGCCCACACCTGTTTCATGGCTTGATCGAACGCTTGCTGTACATATTCATTTTCCACATGATACGGATACCCTACAGCAGCTTCGAGATTATAAATCAACCCGGTCAGAATCTCTATGCGATCTTCAGAAATCCGGGCATCACGCCGCATAGGTACCACGCCGCGCTCAGACACAAACGCTTGCGCTTCTCGCGACACCATACAGGTCATATAGCGCCAGGCAGCGTCTTTCTGTTTGGCCATGGCCGGCATGACCCACGGCGTTACGTAGGAAACATCAGACTTCACTTTGCCCATAATGCCGGATGCCACGCCTAAGTTGATGCGCTCCTTAGCTTGTAGGTGGCTGACGATACTGCCGGAACCGAAGCGCATGCTGGCCACCTTGCCTTCCAGAAAGATGCTGGCATTCGGTGCGTTGAGCCTGTCGTTGATCAACCCTAGCTGATACTCCACTCCGTCTCTTACAGGCTGCGTGTTGAACTGGACAAAACCCTCCGGCGTAAAAATCGCGCCGCCCGCTTGCCGGATGAAGGCCAATACTTGGACAAAGCTGGTGCCGTTGTGGAAACCCCAAATCTCCGGAGTCCCATCACCGTCCGTATCCCGCGTGGCTTTCCTGGCAATGTCCCGGACTTGATCCCATGTCACCCAATCGGTGATTGCCGGGGGAGTAATGCCGTGCTGGGCAAAAATATCCTCGTTGTAAGCATAGGTGTAGTTGATCACGTACGCCGGCAAACCGATGGTGATCCCATGAAACTGCGTCGCCGCAATGAGGCTGGGGATCCAGTAGCGCTGGTCGAGGTTCTTTTCACGCACCCAAGGTTCCAAGTCTTCAACCAAACCGGCGCCAACCAAAGAAGCTACCCGTTCAGGCGGTACCAACAACAAATCGGGCACATCGCCTACCGCGGCCATAAGCAATATCTTCTCGCTATAGGTGCCGGAAGGGATATAGAGATACTCTACTTCAATGCCTGTTTGCGCTGAACAGTACTGTACTTGCGGCTGCCAGCGGTCGGTCCAGCTGGCTGCGCCGGAGAAAGTACCGAGGACGATGCGTTCAGCAGCTATGGCCGGGAATGAACCTGTGATCATAACGATACACAGGGCGATGGCCTGCAATCTCATGGTGATACGTCTGTTCATCTTGCGACACTCCTCTTATTATGGCTGATCCTTCATGACTGTTCGGCGCAAAAGCCTACACTCAGCGGACTGATATACGACAAAATAATGTGCCCGGCGGTACTGCGTATTTGCCGGCGTACGCCAAAGCGGGCCTGCCTTACAGTCCAAAGTTCTCTCTGCGTTAGCCCTTTTCCTGCCTAACATGAGAAAAAGCAGTGGAAAACCAAACGGTGGAACAGGAGTTCTTTAGCAGATGAGATGTGCCGAAAGCCGGCCGCTCTCTCACACAGCGCAGCGCCTCATTATATAACCACTATAGATAGAGTATCCGACTTGATGTATGTACCATGTCGGTTTGTTGATTCCGCAATGGCCATATACCAGGCACTTGACATCCTCCCTCGACTGAAGTCATTGGCTTCCTCGTAAACTTCTCGGAAAAAAGCAGGAGCTTCCCGGCAAATAGCTAAGCTATATTAATAAATTGCACTGAGCCTCTAGGTGATTGATAACGTGATTTGTAGATTTGTATATGTACGCAAGGACACGAATAATAGCAGAGCGCATGGGATATGCACATGCCGCATACTGGAGATAGGAGGCGTTTGCCATGACGAAGTTGCTTCTACATGTCTTGTTACTTGCCGTTATTTGTTCTGCGCTACCTGTCGTATCAACTGCAGCAGAGAAAACCATATTGTATGTGGCCGGCGACGGCACGGGAGACTTCAACTGCGACGGAAGCGACGATCAGGTAGAGATAAATGCCGCCTTGGACCAAGCGGCTGCCGACCCCCTTATAACCACCGTATATCTTAAGGGGCCGTTTACGTACAACATCAGCGATACCGTGTTTATCAGCAGCGATACCATTCTCACCGGCGATTACACCGCTGTTCTGAAGTTAGCCGACAGAGTAAACTGGACTGCCGAACAGGCGATGATCAGCAATAAAAACTTTAGAGGTTTCGGCGATAAAAACATCGAGATCCATGGTTTTGAGTTGAACGGCAACAGAGAAGGTAACCCGCAGATCTCCAGCGGCAAGGGTTATCACCAGTTGATCTATATGAAACTGGCCTTCAACGTCAGCATCCACGACATGTACATGCACAACAACCATGGTGACGGCTTGAAGTACCACACCGGCGACAATCTGCAGTTTTTTAACAACACGATCGACCGGCTCGGTCATGATGGACTCTACGCCTTAAGATCCACCAACATTGAAGCCTATAATAATCGCATCACTTGTCGCACCAACAGCGCTTTGCGTGCCTACAATTCCAACCATGTGTCGTTCCACGACAACATCATCGACTCCCGCGGCGAAGGCGGAGCAGGCATAGAGATTCAAAAAGAGGGCCTGTCGTTCATGGACCATATAGAGATCTATAACAATACCATATATAACACGAATTATGCAGGCATCTGGGTATTCGGCTCCGGCGCCTATGATAAAAGCCAAACGGTGAACCTGCACATCCACCACAATACAATCTACGACACCGGACTGAATCGCAGCGGCCATTGGGTGGGCGGCGTGGTGCTGAATGGTTTTCACAATGCGCTGATAGAACACAATGTGTTCGACGGCGTATATGGTTCAGCCGTCGCCGTCAAAACCGTCTATTCCCAACCGGCGCCGGTAGCGGATTATGTCCTTTACGCGCGCAACAACATTATAGTCAATACGCGACCACATGCCGCAGGCGGCGCCGGTATCGCCTTCTATAACGGCCACCCAGAGCACTACGCCATGGTGACGCAGAATAACCTGCTCTATAACAATCCCGGTGGTAACTACTACAACACTTCGTCTACCGATGACATTGTCGGTGATCCTCTATTTGCCGATGCGAAAAACCGCGACTACCACTTAAAATCACGCGGAGGGCGCTGGACCGGTTCGGAATGGGTAATCGACTCAGACCACTCCCCGGGAATTGACGCAGGATATCACGCATCTCCTTTTGAACTAGAGCCCGAACCCAACGGAGGTCGTGTAAACATAGGTTTATACGGGAATACCCCCTATGCCTCGAAATCGGCTCCTGTGCAATAAAAAGTTTATGGTTACCGTAGCACTAGATGTTCACTACAGACCTAGGGTCTTGATCCGACTGATTGTAACGCAAGTAAGTAAACACCCTGGGCAGCATGCAAGCGTTGTGACTTGCGCTACCCAGGGTGACGTCTACGAACCTGCCTTCTCTACTTTACTCCGTTGGGTCATAAGAACCTTGCAGCATTTCCAGATAGGCATCGTATAGTATTTGGCGAAGGAGTCCTCGGGTCGGGCTCATATAATGGTTATAATCAAAGATCAAGGTCTTCTCAACCCAAGGCCCGACAGCCAACAACTGTTGCCTTACGCGCTCAGCAGGCGCCGGCTGGTAATCCTTGGTAAACACTTCCACATCAGCCCATAAAACGGCCCCGGCCCTTTTTGCAGCCCTGACAAATGCCGCATAATACTCCGGATTAACTTGCGCCGTACTCTTCCCCTGTCCCACGCTGTCTTGTACCGCCAGAATATCGATGCCGGTGGTGGAGAGAACATCCGCCCACCTGTTTTCCAGCCAACGCGGTGAAGTGGTCGAAGAGAAACTAGGAGCGATCATCATGGGCTTTTCGGGAGTTAGAGTCGAGGCAAAGCGCCGCAGTTCGCCATAGTACCACTTGGTGGTCTCCAGCCGGGTGGAAACCAAGTCTTTCTCGTCGACTTCATCCCAAATGTACCAACCTGCAAATGCCGGATGATCCGCGTAGGCTTCCGCGATGAGTTCCATATCTTGTTTAGCACGTGCCAAAGCTTCCGCCAAAGCGCTGCGCGACATTGAGGTCCACTGGTATCCTCCACCGGTACGGTTGGTGTGAATGAAAACTTGCATGCCATACTCGGTTGCTTTGGTAAATATGGTATTGAGCAATGGCAGCAGCGGACCCGTATCCAGAATATAGGGACGGAAGACAAGGGTGTCGATGCCTATTTCATGCATAGCGCGAAACTCCAGATCCCACATGGCCGGGCTCCACAGGAGTTCTCGCGCTTCGAGAATCGTCAGCCATGTCCCGGTAATCCGACCGGTAGGCAAAAGCTGCGCCTCCGGCGACCACAGTTCCGCCGGCTCCGCCACCTCTTCGGGTACGGTCATCGGCGTAGGTGTTTGCGGCGCGCTGATGGTAAACTCGGTGATACTCATATCAACACTATCTGCGCGCAACCTAATCATACCTTCCGGGTAGCGATTTTGGCTGTCCGCAATGGCATACCGCGGTCCGTCATCCAGTGAGAAGGTAATTTGATTTCCTCTTACGCTGATGTGCAATTTATGCACGGCATCGGGATTGGGAAGGACGGATCTACTATATGAAGCCAAGGTCGTATAGTCTTCCCAATAACCATGGCGTCGTTGTAGTACGGTATTGTAATTGTTGATACGAAAGTAGTAGGACTCGGTCGGATACAATTCATGATAGACGATACTAAAGTAACCATAAGTACCATACGCTCTGACGCGGAACCGCACCGTCAGATCGAAGTCGGTGAAAACCAGTGGAATGCCGATTCGATGGGCGCCTTGGCTGCCGGAGCTGCTCAATTCACCGTTGGCTAACTTCCAATCTCCTTCAAGCCTATAGGCCGAACGTAACTCATCAAGGGAACTGGTGAACGACTCGCTGAGCTGCCATGTGTGATCTTCAGCGGCTGCTGTTACTGTGAGCAAAGCAATACCTCCAAATAAAAGCGTCAAGTAAACGAACAGTGTGCTGCAGATCCCTAAGCGACGGGCAAGCCGTATCACGCTGGTATGCAATTCTCAACACCTCCATAATCACGTTGTATATCCATTCTATGTTACAATGAAACGCGAAGGTAGCATTCATCCAATTACTGTTCAGTTAAAATTACAAACATGGGAAGGAGGGAAGCCGAACCTTGCTGGAGCTACCTCAGCAAGAAGCGGCATCCGTAAATGGCAATACAACCGATAAAACTCGGTATTGCCGGCCTTGGGCGGGCCGGTTGGGGAATGCATTGTAAAGAGCTCAAAGGCAAGGAGCAGATGTTTCAAATCGTAGCTGTTTGTGACATTGATGAAACACGGCGCAACAATGTAGCCGGTGAGTATCAGTGTCGGGCTTATGAAAACATTGCCGAGCTCATTGCGGATCCCCAGGTTGAAGTAGTAGACATCGCCACCCGTTCCGTCGATCACTTCGCCCATGCCAAAATGGCTCTTGAGGCAGGCAAGACGGTATTCTTAGAGAAGCCTATGTGCCTTACTTATGCAGAGGCTGTCGAGCTGCAGAAAATAGCCGCCCAGTCGGCCGGTGAGCTTTACATTCGGCACAATAGACGCTTTGAACCAGGCTTTCAACATATTCGGGAGATCATCGCCTCCGGCATACTTGGTGATGTGTTCGAAATCAAGTTGCGTCGGGTAAGTTATTCCCGCCGTGACGACTGGCAAACGATCAAGAAGTATGGCGGCGGCCAGCTCCTCAACTGGGGGCCGCACATCATTGATCATGCGCTGCGCTTCTTGGAGTCGCCAGTTGCTGAACTATGGAGCGATCTAAAGCGCACTGCCGCGGTAGGCGACGCCGAGGATCACCTCAAGATCATCCTGAAGGGAGAAAACGGTCGCGTCGTCGATATCATCATCAGCGGCGGAGCGGCCATCAAGGAGCCGGAGTACCTCATCTACGGGACACGCGGCGCTCTTTCCAGTACCGGCAATACCATTCAGCTCAAGTATCTTGATCCTCAACAGAAGCTCGCTCCTCGCACCGCCGACCCGGGAACCCCCGAGTACGGTAGCTTTGGTACGCCGGACGCATTGAAATGGATCGAAGAAACCATCCCTGTGGCTCCGAAAGCGCCCGCCGGGATGACGCACATTTGGGACGAACTATACTACGCCGTTCGAGAGGGCAAACCCTTCCCCATTTCGCTGGATGAGGCAGTCCAAGTAATGTGGGTTGTTTCGGAGACCAAGAAGGGTACCCGGTTTGCATAGGAGCCCGGAGTTTCTTAACCACAGGACGGCTGACCGTCACTATAGGTAAACGGGATGTCATCTCCATAGCGGCGAGGCATGTATCACAAGTGTCTCGCCCTATATTTTTGTCAGCGGCTCGCCATTTTGCGGTATGGAACAGGTGGGCTGCGTCCTAACACTCTGACGCAACGTCTGCATGAACAACTTTACCTCCTGCGATGATGTCAAACGGATAAAACGAATATGGCGCCATTGCGGCTGCATCATATACGAGAGCATAGCTCGATTTTTCGGCCGATACTGCGTCACGATCCAATACAGCAGCGATTCCTTTTTCTTCCACATCATCAACTGTGGCCAGAATTTCTCGTAGTTTGTCCCCCAGAGCAGTTCTTTAGACCGCCATCGTTGCCAAGAACGTTTCAGAACCCGCCCCACAAGCTGCCATAAAGGCAGATCAATCCAGATGACCGTATCCAGACGCTCCCAAAACGAATCCTGCGAGTATTTGGCATAGGATCCGGCAACAATCCAGGCTTCTCCTGCAGTAGCCTGTCGCAATCGCCGTTTGAACTCCGTAGGGTTTGTTGCTGCTACGCTCACCCAATTGGGCTCCCAGTTGAGCGCATCCAAATCGATACAAGTGACACCGAAAAGCTCTGCCAGCTCTGTGGCCAGAGTGCTTTTTCCAGCACAGCTGTTTCCCATAACCTGTATGCGTTTACCTATGGACACGACGCTCAAGAGCACATTCTCCTTCATTGCAGTTCAAATGCCGGGTATGCAAGGGGATTAAGCTTTGCGGCGATTCCACCTGTGTCGACCATGACCTCAATACGGTTGCCTCTACGATAAAGATCCAATACATGCGTAACGCCCGGCACCTTGGGCCAATCGGATTGTACCCACTCCCAACGCACCTTTTGCGCCTGCCGTATAGCCAACGCCTTATTTGCCGATTGCAGGTCCTTAGGCTGCCATATGGAGAGTTCTTCGCCTTCATCAAATGTGAGGATAAGTTGATCACCAACACCAATACACTCCACGACGGCGTATAAGTTGCCATACGGTCGAGTGAAGGTCTGGCCCCATAATCTCAAGGCACCCTTTAACTGAGGTATTTCCCGGTTAATTGCTTGTACCATCCGCTCTATGTCTTCATTCATATGTAATCCACCCTCCCGGTAGGGCCCTCTGCGTTCACAAGGCACTGTTATTCCGCTGCATATAGCAACCTACCACAAGTCTCGCAATAAGTACGTTCTCCCGCTTTGGCTTGGGCTTTCAACACTCCGGGTATATGAACCCGACAAGCCCCGCATACGGTATCCTCTATTTGCGCTATGGCATCAGAATACCGCTCCCGTACCTTTGCGTAACGCGTTAACCAGTCCGGCTGAATCTGGTTGGACAAGGTTTGTCTTTGTTGGCGCAGCGCGGCGATTTCAGCTTGAGCCGCAGCGACTTCCGCCTCCAGCTTGCGTTTAAGGTCATGATATATATCGACAGCTATCTTAGCATCCTTTTTCAGCTGCGCCGTGTCCGCCTGAAGGGCCTCATACTGCAGCATACTTTCCAGCATCGTCTCTTCCGATTGATTATACTGCTCTTTGATGAGATTCAGTTTACGTTCGACAGCCAACACCTCTTTAGCATTGACGCCTCTGCCGCCGTACAGTGTCGCCTCCGCCTCCTTAATTTGGCTTTGTAGATTATCAATTTCCCACTCACCGCGGCGTATCTCTTTTCTAAGCTCATTCAGACGCTGTTCCTGCTGCTTTAGTTGCCGTAAGGCAGTACGCGCCGGGGCTTCCGCAGACTGCAATGCGGCAAGATGGTGCGGTTGATTCAGGTGATCCTGCAATCGATCCAGTTTTAAATCGATTTGCTGCAACTGCCAGAGCTTGCTCAGTTCATGGGTTGACGACATACGACACCTCCCGGATGGCCGGCGCTGTACGATAAAGGCAATGCCGAATATGTTAAGCGTTCTCTACTTGCCGGGTCATCTCCTTGGCGCACTTCTATGAAGAACGAATAATGTGGACAGTTGGTTCGCAGCAAAATGTAAAATCAACGTGACGATGCACGCCTGCCGCCATGAATGGGTTACACTAAAAAGACAATGAACCCGCAGTCCCTCACTGCTCGACACGGTCGCATCGCGTCTAGATATGATTAGCTGCAGGAGGTCCTAAACATGCCTACTGAATCATCTGATCACTCGAAGCAAAGGCCGAAGAACAAAGCTGAGCTCCGAAAACTGCTTACCGCTATGCAATATCGTGTTACCCAGGAGAACGCTACTGAACCTCCTTTCCAAAATGAGTACCATCATCACTTCCAACCAGGCATTTATGTGGATATCATCACCGGTGAACCATTGTTCTGCTCGTTGGATAAATACGATGCCGGGTGTGGTTGGCCGAGCTTTACCAAGCCCATCGATACCCGTCGCATTGTTGAAAAGGTAGATTACAGCCATAACATGATCCGTACTGAGGTGCGAAGCAAGTCTTCCGATTCGCATCTCGGCCATGTCTTCCCTGACGGACCACAGCCTACAAATCAGCGGTACTGCATAAACTCGGCAGCGCTGCGCTTTATTGCCAAAGAGGATCTGGAAAAAGAAGGTTACGCAGAATACTTGCGGCTATTTGAGGACGCTCGCTCTATATGAAGCTCTCCTTAAACTTTCAGGGTACCTGATGCGTGCACCTCGTCGTTGCTTCATCGGTCCGCGGTGCGGCACCGTGTTCTCGCCTGGCAAATACGGCATATCTTGGTTGTAATATTTATGTATCAATGCTAGCGTACTATCATGCGGCTAAATCGCAAAACACGCATAGATAAATGCCTACAGCCACATGATGACAAAATGGATGAAATAGTTTAAGTAAGCGACAACCGTCTGCGCTCGTGGTAACATGTAAGTATATCGCAAAGCGGTGATTCTCGTGAGCTTCTGAGACTCACCAGTCTGATTGACTGACAGAAAAGGAGCTGAACACCATGTTGACCGACAAGATGTACGCCGCGTTGAACGATCAGATCAAGCATGAGCTCTATTCGGCATACCTGTACCTTTCTATGGCTACATACTATGCTGATCAGAACCTGGACGGCTTTGCTCACTGGATGGAAGTGCAAGCTCAAGAGGAAGTTGAGCACGCCATGAAAATCTACAAGTACATTCAAGAGCGCGGCAATCGTGTCATCTTACAACAAATCGATGCCCCTACAACGGAATTCGAGAATCCCACAGCCCCCTTTGCCGCAGCGCTTAAGCATGAACAGTATGTCACCAGTCTGATCAACAACCTTTATACCTTGGCCACAGAAGAAAATGACTATGCTACGCAAGTTTTCCTACAGTGGTTCGTTACCGAGCAGGTAGAGGAAGAGGATAACGTGGGCAAGGCTCTCCATCTGGTGGAACAGCTCTCCGGCGCTCCCGCCGGCCTTATCCTCGCAGATAAGCAACTGGGCAAGCGCGAAGAGGAATAATGCCCCTTGAGGCAGAATCCCTACCTTCATGAGTGACCGATCATAACGCCATAGCCTGCGTCACTTAAGGCTATGGTGTTTTTACGTCACACTTTCTTTTTTGAGTCAGGATGGGTGTCATGGTCAACGAGCTAATTAATTTTCTAAAGGAAACATTTTCACCCGCGGTCGGCGTCGTATTGGCAGCCGCTATTCCCGTCACTGAACTGAGAGCCGCCATTCCGCTTGCCGTCTCTTTGGGAATGGCCCCCTTAACAGCGTTCTTTTGGTCGGTTTTAGGCAATATCATCCCCATTCCCATCTTGCTATGGATACTCCCCAAAGCCATGCAATGGTTTACAACCGATACCTGGCTGGGAAAAAGGCTCGATTGGTGGATTGCCCGTACCCTTAAGAAGGGCGATCAAGTAGAGAAGTACGGTGCCATCGGCTTACTTATTTTTGCGGCCATTCCTTTACCTGGCACAGGAGCGTGGTCCGCTTCCTTAGCTGCCGTTCTTTTCAAGGTAAAACCTATCGTCGCGCTCTGGTCGATTTCAGCTGGGGTACTCATCGCTGGTGTTGTGATTACCCTCGTAAGCATAGGTCTCTTCCACTAGCTGTCGACAGCGAGAAGTCCTAGTCCGATCAGGCGCATCTCCCGGGGCACAGCCGGGGATTGCGAAAGATTTCTCCCCAATTAAGAAGAAAAGGTCCGCAGCTGAACCCCGCTTGGGTCTCGCTGCGGACCTTTCCATTATGCACGAACAACTGGTTGTCTATTTCCCAAAGATCTCGGCCAAACGAGCATTGATGGCGTCTTGAGCCTGCTTTAACGCTGTCTGTGGTGCAGCCTGATTACGCATGACCGCATCCCAAGCCGACTGGAAGTGTGGGATCCAATCGGATTCCGACACGCCGGTGATATAACCGTTGCGCGGTTCGAAGGTCATAATGGATGTGGCAAAGGCGTTCCAGGGTTGCTTCATGAACCGATCGCTGCGTAAGCCTCTGGCAAGGAACGGGATTCCCTTGCGATCGTTGGCAAAATCAACGCCCTTTTCATACATAAGCCAGCGCAGGAAGGTCCAAGCTTCTTCCGGGTGCTTAGTAGAACTCACAATGCCGATCATACTCGATGTGGCGCCTGAGAAGCGATAGCCATTCTTACCCGGCCCCGGCGGTCCGGGAATGGTGTAGAAACTATGATCGAGCAACTCAAGCTCGGCGACTGCCGTAGACGCCGTGGTGATCATCGCATACAGCCCGTTCTTGAAGTTCGTCTTGGAACCACCAGTTCCCGGTGGCGGCGAAACGCCCCAAGTGTTGATCATATCGCCGGCGAACTGTAACGCTTCAATGGTATTCGGGTTGTCCAAGACGGCCTGGGTGCGGTCCGGCGAGAATATTTCCCCCTCGTTGAGCCATACCCAGTGCCAACGACTACCGCCGTTCTCCTGATTCACATCATAGCCCCAATGCTCAACTCTATCACCGGTGCGTTTCGTCATCTTTCTAGCCCAAGCGAGGAGATCGTTCCAGTCTCTCATCGGCTGGGAAACATCCACACCGCTGTTGGCGGCAATCTCTGCCGACACGAAAAGTGATCTTTCGTTACTGTCGGCTGCCAGCTGATAGGTCTTACCATTTACGACGCTAAAGGACCACAAGTCGTCGATAAAGTCCTTGCGGGGGAAGCCGTTCGGTCCGTCAATAAAATCGTCCAGCGGCAGCAATATGCCCTTCGGACCCAAGGAAGTCGCCCAAGGACCTACCCCCTGCGTCAGGTCGGGCGCTGCGCCGGCCGCATACGCTACGACCAACTGCTGCTCACTAGATCCTCTCTCAACGGTCACCCGAATATTTGGGTGGGTAGCATGGAACTCGTCCAGGTACTTGGCAAAGATGTCGCCGTTTACGCTGCCGGGCAGCCATGCCCAAATTCTTAGCTCAACGACTTCCGCCGCCGCCGTACCAGCCAAAAGCAATACCAGTAACGTTACCAATACGAGCGAGTACTTCTTCACATCTATTCCTCCTTCTAAAGTTGATCCTGACCGTCTGTCAACCACGCCAGGTCGAAGCGTGCCAAAGTGATGTTTTGATACGGACTTATGTCGCCACATTCATAAAGGCAACAGATGGTCATATCCGGTAGAACCGCCATATCTGAGTAGGCCGTCGGTCCTTCATACAGTATTTTTCCTGCGTTCCAAGTCCGGCACTCATCATAGCTCAAACGCACGGTCATCCGCTCTCGTTTCGTATGAGCCGGATTAGAGAACAAAATGCGATTCTTCCCATGTGACTGCTCGGTACTGAACCTGATCATACTCGCCTGACAAATGGGTTCAGGCAAACTCGCATCCCATGCTATCGGACTAAAGCTTTCACCTCCATCCGTACTCCAGGAGTAGATCCGTTCGGCCCGACCGGTATCTCTAGTATTCCGGCAATTCATGTAAACATTACCGTCTACTGTCTCTACAGCCACCGACTCGTTTGTGCCACTGGGTACAATTCCGCCCAGTTGCCATGACTTGCCGTGATCATCGCTATAGATGACATGAGCATGCCCGGTATGGTCGCAGGGAATGAGTAACCTCCCGGTACTGAGTTGGATGCCGTGACACGGACCTGTTGCATACCAAGTCCACCACGGCCGTTTGACGCTGTGGGTTATCTCCTCCGGCGTACTCCATGTAGCGCCGTCGTCTTCGCTTGAGGTAACCCATACCGTCCGGTTGTTAATGCAGAACAAAAGGAAGATGGTACCGGTTGTATGATCCACTACCGGCGCCGGATTACCCACCGTGTTGTCACCGTCGTCATAGACCAACTGTGTCTCCCGCCAGGTTTCCCCGCCATCGTAACTGCGGCGCAAAAGCAGATCGATGTCACCGTCATCGGCAGCGCCGTTACGGCGACCTTCACAGAAAGCCAGCAAAGTTCCGCGAGTAGAAACCACGATAGCCGGTATGCGATACGTGTGATATCCGCCGTCGCCGGACACAAAGAGGTTCTGCTGTTTCAGCATCTAAGACATTCCTTTACTGGTTTACTTAACGCAGCGAGTAAAGAAGCCCATAGTATCCAGCTCGCTGCGGAGCTTTTCATACTTCTCGGCGGATAATGTCCGTAACGGTAAGCGGACCGGGCCGCAATCGATGCCGATCATCCGCATCATTGCTTTCTGCGCCGGTAAACCACCATACGGAGCAAATGTCGCGATCATATCGGCAGCTAATCCTTGTTCCATTCGTGCCGTATCCAAATCACCGGCGTGAAAAGCCTTCAGCAGGCGCTGGTACACCGGCGCCGCAAAGCAATACGTGCTGCCGATCGCGCCTTCCGCTCCCAGCCCAAAGCCGGCCAGCATGTACTCGTCGCGCCCGAAAAGCACATCGTAACGCCCATTTCCGAATCGGGTGCACTGACCGAAATCCATTAGATCCCAGTGGGTGTACTTGACACCGGCGAAGTTGGGGATGCTCACTGCCTCCTTAAGCAGCTCTATAACAGGAATACCGACGCCGGTCATCGACGGAATGTGATAGTAGTAAAACGGCAATTGAGGTGCGGCCGCCGCGATGGCGGCGCAGAAATCGGCCAGGTCTTGAGCATTAGCCGGGCGGAAGAAACTAGGCGCCATAGCCGCCACAGCATGTGCGCCTATCTGGGCCGCATGTTCCGCCAACTGCCGCGCATCCGTCAGGCAGGTATGACCGACATGCACTACAATCCGTAGCTGGTCCGCAGCGCATTCGACCCATTTTTGCGCCACTACTCGGCGCTCTTGAAGCGTCAGAGACATACCTTCACCAGTGGTACCGCAGACAAAGACTCCGTTCACGCCATTCTTAACAAGGGCATGCGCCATCTGCGGTATCATATCCGGGTTCAGACTGCCGTCAGCGTGAAATGGCGTAAATGGAGCCGCAATGAGTCCTTCCAGCTTGAATGCATCCAATTATCGTTCATCTCCTAATAGTGCCTTAATAATACGCAACCATGGTCAAAGGCTTGTCCGTGCCGCTTCCGATCAGAGTGAGATGCAGATTGTCCCCCACCTCGTGGCAGTAATACCATGGCGAAAATCGGCAACTACTGCATACCATAACCGCACGCCGGTCCAGCTATAGATAACAGCTTATGAGGATTGCTGCTTAACCCAGGCTAGATTAAACTTAGCGATCCGTATGATCGCCGGGTGCGCCATTTTGTCGCTCGCCGTGCCGCATTCATACAAGCAGTAGATCGTGCCGTCGGGCGTGGCGGCCAGATCGGAGTAGCCTGTTTGCCCAGGTTCCAGCAACCTGGCGATAGGCCAGGTAAAGCCGCCGTCGGAACTTAAGCGAATCGTAAGGTTGGTGCGCGGCTGATTCAATCGCTCTGTGACCACCACATCAGGATCACCGGCCGGGTTAGAAAACACCAAGACATGCTCTGATCCGATACTCGCCAGATTGAGTAAACCGGCGCAACAAATCGGTTCATAAAGGTCGGGAATGAGTTCAGCCGGGCTCCACCCGTCAATGCCGTCGGCGCTAATGGTTAAACCCCTACGATAATCGCGCGACTCATGCCGGAAATTGAGAGCCACCCTGCCGTCAGGCAGCTCGTAGGCGACCGTTTCACTGGGATTCGGCGTAGCCTCGGTGTTGTATACAGCTATGGACCCTCGCCGCCAGTCGGCACCGCCATCATCACTGTAGATAACCGAGACCACCGAGGGGCGATGCGCCTTGCCTCCTCCGTCCGACATCCAAATGGGCACGATGAGACGCCCGTTGCTTAGGCAAAGGCCATGTCCCGGCCCTGGCGCGATCACCGTCCAATCGTACTCGGAACGAAATTGTTCAAACGTGGCGGTGATGTCCTTCGGCGGTGCGAAACTCTGTCCCTCATCCACCGTGCATGTGTAGTAACAGCGTTTGTAATCGGTTTGGTACAACAAGTGAACACACCGGCGGGCTTGATCCACAATGGGAACCGGATTATCGACGACGCTGCCCTCAACTTCCGCAACAACCTGCGCGGGAGTCCATGTAACGCCGCCATCGCTACTGCGCCGCAGCAGAATGCGACTGGCCGACCAATCCGATACCTTGGTACGCCCTACGGCAAATGCCAACAACGTACCCTTAATGCCTGCCGCTATGGCCGGTATACGAATCGATACGTAACCGTCGCGGATATTATCAAAAAGGTCGACTTTGTCACAGAACGCTGCATCACCAACACATGTCACCTGAGAACACCTCCTAGACTCGAACGGACCACTTCGTCTCCGACGACCTTGCCGACCTCTGTCGGAACTCTTTAGACAGCCGGTTCAATGGCCGTTAAGACTACTTTTCGCTCTGGGAAACCACAGGCAGCAACTCTTCATAGGTTCCTGCATAATGCTCGACCAGATAACAGCGTGCCAATAGCAAATCGCGTTTCAGCATGGCTTGATATATCTGCTTGTGTCGCCTATATCGTTGCATTAGAGCAGCCGGTTCGTTGTTAAAAGGCCAACGCTGCCTCATATCCCAAAACAGCTCCAAAATGACCAACAACAAACGAGATTGCGACATCAGGGCCAGCTGGCGATGAAAGGCGGTGTCTTCGTCACCCATGGGTTCTCTCCGCTCAGCCCGGACCTTCATGGCACTTACCCAAGAGCCCAAAACGGCGAGCTCATCGGCATCACCATGAATGATCGCCTGTTCCAAGCAGTACTCTTCCAATACTTGACGTACCCGTACTACCTCAATGATGTCTTCAGGCTGCAGCATCAACTGCATGGGCAAATTCGTAAGTAGATTGCCGATGTTGAACGACTTGAGAAACGTGCCTCGGCCGGGCTCAATACTGACTATGCCCAAAATTTCCATGTACTTCATGGCTTCACGGATTGCTGTGCGACTGGCGCCGAACTGCTCGCACAACGTTTGCTCCGTAGGCAGCTGATCGCCCGGTTTATAGCCATGAGCAGCGATATACTCCAGCAAGTCTTGTTGTACCTGCCGCGGCAACGTAGTGCGTCTGCCGGATATTTCACGCGTCGCATTCGCCACAGGCTGGTAATTTATGCCCAAAAGGCCCACCTCTTCCGTTTCGATTCCGCAGCGCCACAATACCATATTCAGTCGACCGTACATCGACCTCGTATTACGATGCGGATCCGTACTCTTGTCCACATTCTACCAAATTAGATGGATATTGCGTGGCGAGAGGGTTGCCTCCTATTAATCGTGACCAACGCCATTCGAAGATGCGCACAGTGATAACGCAGCAAACATCATCTCCACAACCAAACGACTGATCCATTCATATGACGTATTACTTATACGTCGGACAGGATTTTCCTTCCCAATCCACCAGAAGAATTATCATAGACTCTCCGCCTACGGCGCGTTAACGGTCCCGTGCCTGCTTAAAGAGGAGAAAGAAGCCCCTTTGCGTTTCGAAACTTTAGTTACAAGATTTATGCATGGACCTCCCTTAAGGTATGATGTTTAGATTAATAAAAGGTACGGAAAGATGCGTCGCCGCAGACATCAATGTAGAGGCCCTGCACGCGAGCAACTTTTTTGCGCCGAGTCGCGATTGCCGTTATAGTTAGACGTAGAGAGTGGTGCTGCAGAGAAAACCTGGTTCCGCCCAGGGCGTTTACATGGAAGGGAGTACTGCCGTGATTCTCCAGTTCGAAAACGTGTCGTTCTCCTATCCGACCACGTTAGCCCTCAATAACGTCTCATTCGAGGTGCGCTTAGGAGAAATCGTCGGCCTTATCGGCGCCAACGGAGCCGGGAAAACCACTACATTGCTGCATATCATCCGCTATTTGCATCCCGACAGCGGCCGCATACGGCTCAACGGCATTGACATTACCAAGATCAAGAATGAGAACTTCGCCGTAACATACATTCCCGATACGCCTGTTTTCTATGAGGAGCTTACCGCACTAGAGCACCTACATTTCGTCAAAGCTCTTTATCCGGATAACAAGGTGACCCTTGAGTCCATTATTGATCGCCTCGAGCTGAATGATCACTTGGACAAGGTGCCCTCAGCACTTTCCAGAGGTACGAAGCAGAAGCTCATGGTTGCATTAGCCCTACTGCGCCACTATGTGTTACTGGTTGCCGATGAGCCCTTTACCGGTCTGGATCCCGGGCAAATCGTCGTTTTCAAGCAAATACTTACCGACTGCCGGCGGGAACAGAAAGCCGTTTTGTTGTCTACCCATTTGCTGGACATGGTGGAAGGTTTGTGCGATCGATACGTTATGTTGCATCGCGGCCGAATCATCGCCCAAGGTACCAAACAGGACATCATCCGGCAGTATGATTTGAACTCCGACAGCACTTTGGAACAGGTCTATTTAACCTTGGTGAGGCGAGCAAAATGATCGCAGCATACAAAGCCATCGCCAAACATAAACTGAGAACCGCAAAAGGGTTGCTCAAGCACTACTGGCCTTCGTACCTCGGAATTCTGCTCGGCGTCGTTTTCTTGGGCTCTCGGTTGATCGCGGCAATCGGCCAAATAGGATTAGCCCGACCGCCGACGCCGGCCTACATACCTTATCTGCCGGCGCTCTTAATCGTTATGAATGGTTATCGGCTATGGGGACAAACGCCCGTAATACGCATCAACGCCGCCACTCTGCACTATCTTTACCATACCGGTCATTTTCAGCGCATTCTATTGCTCAAGTATCTCTGGTCGCTGGTAAAAAACCTCCTGGCGGCTTTGGTTTCGGCCGGGTTGATCAGCGGTTTTCGACAGCCGGAATTCGTAACTTATACGGTTCTCCTGACCTTGTATCTATACGCCGGAGTGATATCCGCTTGGTTGAGTTATCATGGCAAGGGCCGGCAGCGCCGAATCACCTTGGTCGTTTACCTCGTCATGTCTGCCGGCTTGCTTATGCCGAATGCGGTACTCCGCTTTGCCGGCGTTGGTGGTGGAACACTCGCGGCTTTGTATATGCTTTACCGCTTACCTCACCTCAACTTAGCCCGGTATTATCAGGATCTTTTTCGTCTTGACCAAAACATGGCCTACGTCAGTCGATATGACCTGGCGCAGATGCTGCAAACCACTGCCGAATACGCCGCCAACCGCCGCCGTAGACTTTTGCTGCATCATCTGCCGTTGAATAGAAGCAACGCGCTTTTTCTCAAGAGCTGCATCACCACCGTGCGTACCGACCCTCGCATCTGGACGATCCTAATCAGCCTACTGCTTTTCAGCACGCTATTGTACCGCACATCACTCTTTGCCGGCATCCCTGTCCTCGGTGACCCGGCGTCGGCCACCCCCATCAGCGTCTTGCTCATCATGACGGTATACGCCAATATGGGGGAACTGCTTCAACGGCAGATGCAGACAATGCTGAACAAACAACGGCTTGGTTTATTTCTGCCTATGGAACAGCGACAAATCGTGTTTGCATATATCGCCTGGGGAAGCTTGCTCAATCTAGGTTTGACCATTAGCGTCGGCTGCCTGATGGCTAGCAATGCAATTTACCTGATGGCCTTTTACATACTCTACAGCGCTATCTACGCCTTCAATATGCATTGCGTAGTCGGAGCCAACCGAGCTATGCGCTCCCTGCAAAAGGTCATACGCATCCTCCAGGTTTTGATAGGCTTCCTCATTGTCGCCTAGGCAATCATTGCCGGCAGTATCTCGAGACACTTCTCCCCTCGCGTATCGTCCCAACGATGCCGCAGGTCGTCTCGTCACAACTGAACCATACCGCCTAAAGCACCTCGTCTGCACCAACACCGCCGACATCCGTCTCGAACAAAACGCTTACTTCCACATTCCCACAGCACAGTCGTATGGTATAATCTATAAGCAAGACTGATATATTGACGAAGTTACCATTCTGTATGCAGCATTAACTTCCACCTGGTACTTGTAGTCAACTAAGCCAAAAAATGCAACCTGCGGATGCGTAGCAGTACCCCGTAAACCCTACACGTAGGGATATAGGTAATGCTGACGCTTATTTGTGTTGCTCCGGACGGCTTCAAGCTCTTTTAATATCAGAGTCATGATTTCGTCACATTGTATTGATAAGGTGTATGTGAAGAATAGGCAAACCTAAGCGTAAGGCCACTCCACAGCTCCCCGAAGGTCACCGCGACAATACCGGCTGGAGAACGGCCTTGCGTCAGAGTACTTGGTAGTGACATTTAACGCTAAGGGAGTGGATCCACAATGAAATTTAACAAACGCGGCACAATAGGGGCAGTTATTCTTCTTGGCGCATTCATCGTCGCTCTAACATATGCATTGCCGAACCCGAAAACAGCCATTCCAGGAGCGCAGGCTGCGCCAAACAACTCGTCGACCGGCCTACTGGTCGGGTTAGGACCCTACGCGGTTGCTGATGTTGCGGAACAGGTCGGTCCTTCAGTAGTCTACATCGAGGTTGAATATAAGGCGCAAGAACGCACTACTACATGGAACCCCTGGAGCGGCAGCATTTTTGATTTCTGGTTCGGCACCCCTGAGCCCAGCTTACCGAGTACGGGATCAGTATCACAAGGCTCAGGCTTCATCTTCTCCGACGACGGTATGATCCTCACCAATCAACACGTCGTAGACAACAGCCAGAACATTAAAGAGATCCGAGTGTGGGTCGAGGGGCGCGACGAACCTTATATTGCCGAATTACTCGGTTCAGACTACCTGTTGGACTTAGCCGTACTGAAAATCGACGCCAAGGAGAAACTGGTCGCGGCCAAATTGGGCGATTCCGACGCAAGTCGTGTCGGTGAGTTCGTGGTGGCTATCGGCAACCCCTACGGCAAAGACTTCGATCACACCGTGACCATCGGCGTACTCTCCGCAAAAGGTCGTCAAATCGATATTCCCGATACGGATCGGCAGACCTATCGCACCTATTCGAACCTGATGCAGACCGATGCGGCCATTAACCCGGGGAACTCCGGCGGTCCGCTGCTCAACCTGGCCGGTGAGGTGATCGGTATTAATACGGCTGTACGCGCTTCCGGTCAGGGCATCGGCTTCGCTATCCCCATCAACGTGGCCAAGGAAGTCGTCAACGATCTGATCGAGAAGGGACAAGTCACTCGCCCGTGGATCGGTATTTCCTATGGCAATGTCACGCAAGAGATCGCCGATTATTATGGCCTGGACAAAGTGGAAGGCGTATTCATCAGCGAAGTGTTGCGCGATACGCCTGCAGCTAAAGCCGGCCTGCAACCCGGAGACATTATTCGCTCGGTAGACGGCGTCGAAATCAAGAATACGGACGACTTCGCCAAAATTACCTCTACCATGAAGCCGGGTGACAAACTGAACTTCATCGTAGAGCGCTTTACCAGAAGTGGGGCCAGAACCGCTTCAGTGCTGGTCGTAGTCGGTACCCGCCCGCAAGACCAATAATCGGCGCTCTATGTAGCTTGCCAACAGGGCCACCGCACCAATCGGTGGCCTTATTCATAACGCCTTAATAGGTAAACGTATGTCAACGACGAAGTATAAGCCTGATACAAGGCAAAGGATGAGAGTGCTTATGAATCGCGGACACATACTCGTGGTAGATGACGAACCGAACGTGCTGGAATTGATATCACTCTATCTTACCCGCAACGGCTACCAGGTGAGTACCGCCACCGACGGAAAAGAGGCCTTGCAGCTTTTCGAAAAGGTTAAGCCGGACTTGGTCATCTTGGATATCATGTTGCCGGAAGTAGACGGTTGGGAAGTATGCCGACAAATCAGGGCGCAGTCGCAGACGCCCATCATCATGGTCACGGCTCGCACAGAAGACCTCGACCGCATTTTAGGCTTAGAGATGGGAGCTGATGATTATCTGCCCAAACCGTTCAACCCGCGGGAACTGATAGCCAGGGTAAAGGCGGTTCTGCGTCGCGCCCAGGCGCCTAAACCGGCCGTCGATGCCGGCAATATCCTCAGCTTCCCCGGTCTCGTCATCAATAAAACGCGGCATACGGCGCTCGTAGGCGATGAAGAAGTCCCGCTCACGCCCAAAGAGTTCGATCTGCTATGGGTGATGGCCAGTCATCCCGGACGCACCTTCACCCGCGACGAGCTTTTAGAGCATGTGTGGGGATTTGATTACTTCGGAGACGACCGGACCATCGACGTCCATGTAAAGCGCCTGCGCCGCAAGCTGGAACCCGATAACGCCAAGTATCATTACATCCATACGGTTTGGGGCGTAGGTTACCGGTTGGAGGCGCTTGAAACAACAGGGCAGAAATAACGGAGGGGTTCCATGCGATCGGTGTTCGGCAGGTTGCTTACGGCACAACTGGCAACCGTACTCATTGCTCTGTTGACGTTGGGGTTTTCCCTCTCGTACCTGTACTCCCAGTATTATTTTGATATGCGCGAACGCGATTTGGTGCAAATCGGCACCGATCTGGCCGTCGAGTTTGCCCGCGGACCTTGGCTCACCTCACTTTGGCGGGAACGCGTCAGAACTCTGGTGAATGCCGCGCAAATACTTGCCGACACCGACATTTTTGTCGTTTCATCCGAAGGGCTGATCCTTGCTTCCACTTCCACCGACGATACGCAAGAGTTGCGCCTCAGCGAAAAAGACGCCCTCCAAATCTTTTCCGGTGGCATCGTGGCGAAGCGCACATATTTCAGCCATATAAACGAAGCGGTATTCGCCGTAGCCGTACCCATCACCACCCCGCTCGGGGTAGCGGGGGCAGTCGTACTTCACTCTCCTATACAAGAAATCATCGAGACCATCAACGGCGGTCGGTTGCTGATTCTCTGGTCAACCATTCTCGCCGGCTGCTTGGCCATCATAGCCAGTTGGTTTTCCGCCAAGCGTATCGCCACACCGTTGCATCAGATGCGTTCTGTAGCCCTGGAGATGGCAGGCGGCAATTTTGAACAACGCGTGCAGGTTCCCGGGCAAGACGAAGTGGCTGAGTTGGCCATGGCTTTCAATCAACTGGCAGCGCAGCTGAAAACTAGCATTCGCGCTTTGGAAGCCGAAAAGAGTCAAACCGAATCGGTTATTGCCGGCTTGAGCGAAGGCGTACTCGCCGTGGATACGCACGGGCGCGTTCTGCTGATCAATCAGGCGGCGGCGGCCCTGCTCCAACCTCTTGAGTTGAGCGTGGGCGCCGAACTGGCGCAGGATGTGAACAACGAGCTGATCGAACTTCTCAGCACCTCTTGTCAGAACGTGCTGAGCACCGGCTCTGGGCAACAGTCCGCCATTGAGATCGCGAATAAAAGTCTGCTGGTAAGCGTAGCTCCGGTGACCACCAGCGAAGGCGTCCTTTTAGGTGCGGTCGCGCTGATACAAGATGAAAGTGAACGGCAACGCTTGGATAAAATGCGACGCGATTTCGTCGCCGACATTTCTCACGAACTGCGTACGCCGCTCACCTCCATTTTCGGCTTTGCTCAAGCCATAGCAGACGATGTGGTTACCGGCGAGGAACAGGTAAAGCGATATCTAAAGGTGATTATGGATGAGAGCTTGCGTCTGGTCCGTCTGACCAATACCATGCTTGATCTATCGCGTCTTGAGTCCGATCACGCCATACTGCAATTAAAGCCGATCCGGCTCGCCGAAGTGGTCAGCGACACCCTCACGTCGCTGCAGCCGCAGCTTAACGAGAAACAGGTTGAGGCAACTACGCAAATTGCCCCCGATTTGCCTCTAGTCATGGCTGACGAAGATCGCTTGGAGCAGATACTGCTCAATTTGCTTGATAATGCCGTACGGCATGCGCCTGAAGGCGGACAGGTCACCATCCGGGCGGAACAATTGCCGGAACAGTCCGATCTGGTTCAAGTCTATGTGGAGGACAATGGGCCGGGCATTCCCCCCGACGAACTGCCTTTTATTTGGGAGCGCTTTTACAAGACGGATAAGGCGCGCAAGCAAAACCGCAAGAAGGGTACAGGTTTAGGTCTGGTCATTGTAAAGCAGCTTGTAGAGCGGCATGGCGGCACCGTCACTGCTTCCAACCTCCCGACCGGCGGCGCTTGTTTCACGTTCACCTTACCCATAGCCCAACAAGATGTGACTGCGGAAGCATAAAGCGGCGGTATCAGGCTTGGCTTTGAACATCAATTGTTGCCGCCACCTTGTAACAAGCAACGGCGCGGTCACCACCGTAAGCCGTTAGTGGTGGGTGTTGCGCATGATGGCATTCTTGATCCGCTATAGGGCAACGTGAGAGAAAGCGGCAGTGAGGTTGCGGGTTAATTGCCTGCCGTATCGCGTCTGCTTGCCTCAATCTGCTGACCGGTAACTGCCGACCCAGTTTAGGGACGGCCTCCAACAGCATACGGGTGTACGGATGCAACGGCTGTTGCAGAATCTGATTTGCAGCGCCGACTTCCACAATCCTCCCCAAATACATTACCGCAATGCGGTCACAAACGAGACGCGCAACAGCTAGGTCGTGGGTAATGTACAAGAGAGTCAGGCTGTACTGCGTCCGCAAGTCCGCCAATAAACGCAATACTCCCGCACGCACACTGCTGTCGAGCATCGAGGTAGGCTCGTCGGCCACGACAAAAGTGGGGTTTAGAACCAGAGCGCGAGCAATCGCGACACGTTGCCGTTGACCACCGGATAACTCTCGCGGATAACGCTGCATAAATGTCTCAGCCGGTACCAGCCCCACCTGGCTTAATATGTGCCGCACACGCTCATCCCGCTCCTGCTTTGTGCCTTCTTTGTGTATTTCTAAAGGCTCAGCTACGCATGCTTGAACGGTCCGGCGCGGATCAAGCGCATCATAGGGATCTTGGTAGATTAACTGCACCTGCTTGCGGAATTGCCGCAGCGTTTGGCCGCGCAACTTGGATACATCCTGCCCCTGAAAAAGAACGCTTCCGGATGTGGGAGCGCAGGCGCGCACCAACAACCTACCTAGAGTCGTCTTGCCGCAACCCGATTCACCCACTAAACCTAAGCGCTCCCCAGCTCGCACCGACATAGTAACCCCGTCCACAGCATGAACGAATTGTGCTTCCCTTTGCCCCCGGCGCTTTGGCAAAGGAAAATACAGCGTCAAGTTATCTGTCCGTACGACCGGTAGTTGAGCGGTGGAATTCACAGTATCGACACCTTCTTAGCATCATCGCGTGAGAAATAATCTGTATACCCGGGAGCATGGCGCACTGTCGGAAGACTCCCCTGGCCGGTTGGTTACAAAAGGTGCCAACAAGCCGCCTTGTGTTCTCCATCACGGTTCCGCCTACAAGGCAGTAGCGGCGGCGCCTGCTCCTTACACTGTGCGGTAGCCCTAGAGCAGCGCGGGTAAAAGCGGCAGCCTGCAGGCGGTGCGTATAAATCTACCGGTTCCCCCGGAATCTCTTGCAACTGCGTCACATCGTCCGCCATGCTGGGTACCGCCGCCAACAACCCCGCCGTGTAGGGATGAGCGGGTGCGGCCAGCAAATCGATGGTGCAGCCGTATTCAACCAAGACGCCGGCATACATCACGCCTATCCGTTCCGCCACTTGTGCCATCATCGCCATATCGTGAGAAATATAGATGACGCTCATCCCCCGCTCCTTGCGGATGGATTCCAGTTCGCCCAAGATGCGCGCTTGCATTATCACATCCAGCGCGGTAGTGGGCTCATCGGCAATAATCAGTTGCGGATTACAGGCCAAGGCAAGAGCGATACAGGCGCGCTGCTTCATACCTCCTGAGTATTCATGCGGATAACGCCGCAGCAATGTACATGGCAGACCGACCAAAGCATAAAGCTCCTCTACTCGTGCTCGCGCCGCCTTGCTGCTCATGTTCGGCTCGTGAGTCAGTATAGTCTCGACCACTTGCGCGCCCACCGTGTACATGGGATTCAACGTATTCATAGCCGCCTGAAACACCATCGCGATTTGACGCCAACGCACCTCCCGCATCTGGGGTTCGGTCAGATCGAGCAGATTGCGCCCGGCAAAATATATCCGCCCCTGCCGTATCTGCGCATAAGCAGGCAAAAGCCTGAGTATAGCATGGGCAATCGAAGACTTGCCGGAACCGGATTCACCGACCAGACCTAAGGATTCCCCTGCATCAAGCGCTAAGGAAAGCTGATTCACCGCCGAGATGACGCCTCTGCCGGTATGGTAATGGAGGCTGAGATCCTGAAGCTCGAGAAGCGCCACGCCTTTAACCCTCCTGCCTTTGGGAATGGACGACCTGCTCTAAACTGCGCCCGATTAGATAGAACGCCGCGCAAAACAACGTGATGGCCAAACCTGCCGGTAACCATAGCCACCAATATCGGATAGATGAGGCCAAGTAGCCCGAAGCGCTCATGGTGTGTATCATCAAGCCCCAACTACAGCCGACATTTAACAACCCGAAGAAGGAGAGCGTCGCCTCCGTACCGATGGCGGCGGTGACGGTAAACAGCATGTAGAGAAAAGAAAGTGGTAAGACATGTGGTATGAGGTGCTTGCGGACCACCCAAAGACGGCTCCCTCCGGCCAGCCTGGCCGCCTCAACATAGGCATGCGACTTTACCGCCAACGCTTGCGCCTTGATGATGATCGTGATACTGCCGAAACCCGATAGTATGCCTAAGACTATGGCTAGATTCACCAGGTTCAGATCCATCATGGCGCTGAGTACGATCAAAAACGGGATGCCCGGAAACAGCATCAACAAGTCCGCTAAGCGCATAAAGAACGTGTCTACCCACCCGGCGTAGTACGCCGCCGCAGTACCCACGATCGTCCCGATCGACACTGTGATGATCGCAGTCAGTAGACCTAAAATGAACTCAGCGCGAGTGGAATACATCAACTGGCTGAGAATATCTCGTCCAATAGGGTCGGTGCCTAGAGGGTGCCGCGCAATATGCGCCAAACACTCGCCCAGGCTTATTTGGCCCGTCCGCCATGAACTAAGGAACTGCGGCGTCCAGTACCACGAAGGCGGCGCCGGATGCACTGCGTCGTAGATACCCAGAGCATACCATGAGGAGAAGGAGTCGTACCCCGTCACCGGGTCATAAAGGCGGGGATGCCATACTGTATGCATCAGTAGAGGGTGTATTAACGCGCAAAAACCAAAGAGCAAAATGATGCCTATGCCGAAAAGGGCTGTCTTGGAGGCGCGTATGTGCTGCCAAACCTCCCGCATCGGCGAAGCGGATGTTCTGTGGAGTTTCTTTGTGCTTTTGCGTGTTATGCGCCCTCGGTTCACCTTGTAACACTCCAGCTAACTTGCTTTGTCTTTTATACCAGGTTACCGGCCTATACTGTCCCGCAAACGCGGATCTAAGCATGCCGTCGCTATATCAGCCGCCACATGCCCCAAAAGGAGAAAAATGCCGGTGATGATGAATGCGCCGACGGCGAGCGGGTAATCACCGCCCAAAGAGGCTCGCAACAGCGTCAGGCCGATCCCCGGCCAGGAAAAGAGGGTTTCGGTAACCACGCCGCCGCTGAACGACTCCCCTAAAGACAGCGCTAGCGACGTGACCACCGGATGTATGGCGTTACGAGCCAAATAACGGTTGCGAATGACGGCGGGAGCCAGCCCTCGAGCACGTGCCGCCAACACATAGTCTTCCTGCGTCACAGCCAGCACGGCGTCACGAGTCAGCAGCAGACTGCTGCCTATGCGAATGAAGGTCAGCACAAACAGCGGGAGCAGCAAGTGATAGAGAATATCGAATACGTAAATTAACAAACCGCTCCGCTGGAACAACGCTACAGCGGACAGCAACGCCAATCCGAGCACAATGGGCGGGATCCACCGACTTTTGGCCCCGGCAACTCCCTTTTTGCGCAGCAATAGGCTTACCAGGATGAGAAGAGCAGTGGTTACCACTGCAGCATAAATGATGTAACCAAATACCTGCATACTGGAGAGCGGCGCATTGCTCCACAATATCGGATCGACAAAGTTGTTCAAGGGTAGCCAACCTAAATGATAGGAGAAAACCCAAAGCGCCATAAAAGCGACCAGCGGGTAGAACGCCGTGATTAGGGAAATGCTCCCGGTTACCAGCACTTTATCGGCCGCACGCCCCTTGTACCAGGCGCTCCATTTGCCCAACCAAAAGCCGATATAGAACGATATGATGTTCGCTGAAAAGAAGAGGACGAACGTCCGCGGGAGACGTTCTTTAATGATGTCCCATACCGGACGAGGGTACTCCGAAAAGGATACACCTAAATCCCCGGTAACGATATTCCGCAAAAAGCGTACATATTGGACCCAAACCGACTCATTCAAACCGAACCGCGCTTGCAGGTTGGCGATCATCTCTGGAGTCATCTGCGGATTGCTTGCATAGATGCTGGTAAAATCGCCTGGCATGGCCTGGAGTATAAAATACGTAAGCGTAATGAACACAAACAGCAGTACCAGTATCTGTAGCAACCGGTGGCCCAGGTAACGCAGCACGTACACCACCTCAGAATTCTGCGATGAAGCTGTTTTATAATGTGAATACCGCCGGCGAAGCCGTTCATGCGGACACACAAGATTCACATGCGTATTCAACAGCCCGGCGTAGGCCGGGCTGGATAAATGCTCCCTATGGCGCACAGTATCGGCATCAGTGAGCCGCTCCCCGTCGGAACAAGATATCATCTATTCCAGCATGTATACCGAACCGGGCATGCCGTATGACCCTTGGATACCGTCAAGCAGCTCCGTGAACTGATAGCGCACACGATCTCTGCGATAACCTTCAGTCAACGGATTAACGTAAAGCACCACATAAGGTACGTCTTCAGCTAGAATCTCCTGGGCTGCAAACGCATATTGTCTGGCTGCGTTTATTTCATCAGCGGCCAGGAACGCCTCAATCACGCTGTCATAAGTCGGATTAACGTAATTGGACCGATTCGCGCCGCTTTGACTATGGAAAAAGGCCGGCAAGTGACTGGGGTATAAGCCCAAACTGTAGCCCGAGATGATCATGTCGTAATCGCGCGTATTCTGCCTTTCTACGATCAGACTAAAGTCGCTGGGCCTAGTGCGTACATTAATGCCCAAAGTGCGAATCCAGCCTTCCAAGTGCAAGGCGAACGTGTAGCGCAGCGGATCATACCCCTGCGTAGGCGATAGAATGGTGAGCTGCGGGATCAACCTGCCGTCGGGACCGCGCAACCCTTCGCCTTCCACCACCGCGTAACCTCCGCGAGCAGGCACGACCTCCGGCTCCTTGCTCCAGGTGAAACCGGCATCCTTCAGTATCTTCACGGCAGCTTCCAGTCTGGCGTATTCGTCCATTCCCGCGCCCCACACCTTGGCATCAGGATTATGCCAGAATCCGTTACCCGGCGGCACCACCGACGCGATCGGTTCTATGACACCCTGCAATACGTTCTCCGCCAGCCAATCCCGGTCGGTAACGGTGGCGATCGCCTGTCTAAACGCCTTGATGTTCATCGGATACCGATCGCAATTGAACCCGAGGAAGCGGAAGCCGTTTGTGGCATTCTGCACAATAGCAATGTCGGGATGCTTTTCCAGCATGCCGAGTATACCCTTTGACATCCCCGAAGGATTCAGTACATAGTCCACTTCGCCTTTTTGCAGAGCCAGGTATGCCGCATTCTGATCCAGATAGACCCGGTACATCACATTATCCACAAAAGGTCCGGAGTTCACGGTGTCAACGACGGAACCGGCCAAGTTTTCGCTCTGGTAGCTGTAACCGGTTTTGGTATTCCTAATGACTAAGCCCTGTTCGTGGAAGAATATCGCCTCATAAGGCGAGTTGCTGGTGGGATCGCGTTTAATTTCGAAGAATGCGCCCTTTTCCCACCGTCCGCTGATGAAACCGCCGATGGTGACCGGATTAGCGTCATTGAAGGCATAAAGCGTCTTAACCGGATCTTGTGATTCGAGCGCTTGCTTAAACACAGGCTCCCAATGGTGTTTCGGTAAGATCACGACCTGCAACAGACCATACTGCCACTGCGCCAAGCCCGGTTTGGCCGTGAGATAAAACTTGACGGTGAAATCATCCAGCGCTTCTACCTTAACCAAGAGGTCCTTATTAATGGCGTATTCCCAATAACCCGAGAGTTGATCGGGCCCCACCGCCAAAATGGACATGTATGTAAAGACCACGTCGGCTGCGGTGAACCGGGTGCCGTCGCTCCAGTGCATATCCTTACGCAATGGAACAACCGCAGTGAACAAATCTCCCTCTTGTGTAATCGGGCCGGGATCACCTGAGGCTAACACCGGCGCATAGTCGAAACGAGGCGCGGTGTTCCCATAAAGAGTAGAGTATTGCGGCAGCAAAAAGGCGTTAGTCCAGGTGGTTGCTCCGGTACCCATAGCATTGACGATGTTGTTCGACTTGGGCTCCTCAAAGACCCCGACGGTGTATGTACCGCCTTTGCTATACGTCGCCGCCTTCAGCTTTGCGTCGCTTATGCCGGCTCTTAATTCGGCAATGGTCGCGGCGGAAGTAGGAGGCACCTTGAGAGCAGCCTCTCTCTCTGATATTTGCAACAAAACGATACGCTGCGTAGCGTCATAAGTAACACTGGCGCCAAAAGCGTTTGCCAAGAACCGGATAGGAACCAAAGTTGAACCATGGTGAACAACAGGCGGCACAGTCAGCGTAACCGGTTGACCGTCGACCCAGGCCGAATCGACTCCAATCCGCATGTTTACGGTGTGCCCTAATCCGCTCACGTCCAACTTACCCGTTGCAGGGTCATATATTGTAGCCGCTCCAAGCCAATCGGCCACAACCCGTACGGGCGCCAATGTGGTTCCTTCATACAAAACAGGTGGCGTGGATGACGCTAACTGTACAGGAGCAGAACCGGCTGCTGCGGCGCTAGTACCTGCCAGTAAACACAGTAACAGCACAATTGCGGAAGAGAACCTCAATTAAATGCCTCCTGTCGATGGGATGATGATATAACTTATGAAAGACGTATATAAAAGGCTTAACAAAACCGACCGGAGATTTGCATACTCCGAACGAATCAGATGCGAAAAAGGTGCATAGCTCAAATCCGGTACATGCTATTGTTACACCCAGGGCGCTTAGGAGCATGTACCTACTCACCTTATAGGAGATGCCATTACCGGAGTTACTAGAGCGCACATATGGATATAATAGCCTTATTCTCCCATTTATAGGCACCTCCTGCTAAGCTATGCGTCTTGCGGTGATAACAAATAAAAAACAGGTGCGCCGGAACAAGCGGCGCACCTGTTGTTGCAATGATTCAGTCGGATCATTACAGGTTACAGCAAGTGATTCATCAGGACAAACGATGCGAATACGACGGAAACCATGGAAATCAACTTGATTAGGATATTGAGCGAAGGTCCCGAGGTATCCTTAAACGGGTCGCCTACGGTATCGCCGATAACCGCGGCCTTATGCGCCTCGGAGCCCTTGCCGCCCTCGTTGCCCGCCTCAATATACTTCTTGGCATTGTCCCATGAACCGCCGGCGTTCGACATCATGATAGCGAGCATAAACCCGGTGGCTGTAGCGCCCATGAGCAGGCCTGATACGCCTTGCACGCCAAGTATCAAGCCGGTCACTACCGGAGCCGCTACGGCGATCAGTGTCGGCGCAACCATTTCCTTTTGAGCTTGTGCGGTACAAATATCTACGCACCTGGCATAGTCAGGTTTGGCTGTGCCTTCCATGAGGCCTTTAATTTCGCGGAACTGACGCCGCACCTCGACTACGATCATCTGAGCGCTGGCGGCCACAGCCTGCATGGTATAAGCCGAGAACACAAAGGGCAAGACCGCTCCAATAATGATGCCCACCAAGACCCGAGGATCAAGCAGACTCAGAGAGAGGTCGATTGCAACACCTCTTTGGGCCGCGAGTCCGGCAATCTGATCTCTGTAGGCTGCAATCAGGGTAATGGCGGTTAACGCCGCTGAACCTATTGCAAAGCCTTTCCCTGTAGCAGCAGTGGTGTTGCCCAAGGAGTCAAGCGCGTCGGTACGTTCACGTACTTCCGGAGGCTGATGCGTCATCTCCGCAATGCCGCCCGCGTTATCGGCAATAGGACCATAGGCATCGGTAGCCAAGGTGATACCCAGCGTGGAGAGCATACCAACGGCGGCGAAGCCGACGCCATAAAGCCCCAAGTTGTAGTCGGTCATACCACCGGACGCATAGAAAGCGATGAGGATAATGGCACAGACTATGACGGCAATGGGAGCACAGGACATGAAGCCCACAGCCATACCGCGGATGATGACGGGACCGGCACCGGTACCGGCGGCTTTGGCCAGATTCTTTGTCCAGCTGTATTCATCAGAGGTAAACCACTCCGTGGCGGATCCGATCATGTTGCCGCCGATTAGACCTGCCAGCACCGCGATGAATACGCCGAGCGCCCGGCTTCCCAACAAAGTCAGGAGCAACGGATAGGTGGCAATGGCAATAATGGCGCTAGCCGCCCAAACGCCTTTGCGCAGTGCGGCAAGCAGTACCGCCTGAGAAGCTTTCTCTTCAGCACGCACGAAGAACGTACCGATAATTGAGGCGAAGACACCGATTGCCGCCATGATCATCGGAGCGCCTACTCCTTGAATGCCGAGTCCGGCAGTCGGGGCCAGCGCAGCCGTAGCCACGATAGAGCCTACATAGGATTCATACAAATCAGCACCCATACCGGCTACGTCACCGACATTGTCGCCAACATTGTCGGCTATGACGGCAGGGTTACGCGGATCGTCTTCAGGAATGCCGGCCTCGACTTTACCGACCAAATCGGCGCCGACGTCGGCTGCTTTGGTGAAGATACCGCCGCCTACACGAGCGAACAGGGCCATAGAGCTGGCTCCCATACCGAAGTTCAGCATGGTGCTGGTAACCGCGCTGATACGTACGAAATCCGGTTCCGCCCGATAAACCCAGTTTAGAAAATAGTACCAGAAAGAGAGGTCGAGCAGACCTAATCCGACCACCACCAAGCCCATAACAGCGCCGGCGGAGAACGCCACACGCAGACCGCCGTTTAGGCTTCCCTTAGCGGCATTGGCAGTGCGTGCTCCGGAAAATGTCGCCATGGTCATGCCGATAAATCCGGCCAGTCCGGAGAAGACGCCACCAGTAATGAATGCAAACGGAACATAGATGACCATATAACCAAGATAAACAAGAACGAGCATGATGACGAATACTACTGCGAAGAAGATTGCTACGCCTGAGTATTGCCTTTTGAGATAGGCACGCGCGCCGATGCGCACAGCCTCGGCTATCTCTACCATATTCGGCGTTCCTTCACTTGTTTTGCGTACGGAACTTGCCAAGTACCCGGCAAAAACCAAGGCGAGGATTGAGCCGACAGGCGCCAGCAGCATTAAAGTGAGTTCCATTGCCAGCCTCCAATTCCATTTTAGTACTAGCTCCAGCCCGTGATTTAGGCCCATGAGCAGACCATTGATCATTATGTCACACGCCTTTTATACTAGCATGTGCCGTATGTCCGTGTAAAAAGTCCCTAGGCATCACGAGTTGTTGCTGTAGATGCGGCTTCTACCCTATTGGATAGGCACCCGATACGACTTATTTCGATTTCGACCAGATCACCATCCTCCAGAAAGCGCCCAGGGTCATATCCCGCTCCTACGCCGGCAGGAGTGCCTGTTGCAATAACGTCACCAGCCTCCAGCGTATATCCCTGAGACAGCCAAGAAATGAGAGAAGCTACCGAAAACAGCATTTCGCCGGTAGATGCGGCTTGACGTAATTCGCCATTCACCCATGTCTTTACCTGCAAGTTTTGCGGATCTCCGATCTCATCCGCCGTAACAATTACCGGTCCCATGGGGCACGCGCGATCGAGACTCTTGCCCTTAAACCACTGATTATGCCGTTTTTGGAGATCGCGGGCTGTGACGTCGTTAACAATAGTGTAACCAAATACATACGATAGCGCCGTGTCTTCAGCGATATCACAACCATTGCGACTGATCACTACGGCGAGCTCGGCCTCATAGTCCAGCTGCTGCGTTACCGGATGCTTTGGTATCGCCATATCCGGTCCGATCACGGTGTTAGCCGCTTTTGTAAAGAACACCGGAACCTCCGGTATTACGGTAGTCCCGGTCTCTTTCACATGATCCGCATAATTACGGCCTACGCAGAACACGTTCTTCCGCGGTCGCGGTATAGGGGCAAGTAGAGTGACCTGTTCGAGTGGTATGCGCTGTGTTTGTGATTTACCTGTGAGGCTGTCAGCTACAGTCAGTAGTTTTTCTAAACCCAAATCAATGACGGACAGCATGGTGACCGGCTGACCATATATCGGTTCTAAATCGGTGATCCAAGCATCTTCCACAATACCGACCGATTCTCGACCTTGATGACGAAATGTCGCTAAACGCACAAATGATACCTCCGTAAAAGTGCTTCTCCGTGATGGGTGATCGACTACACGCCAGGCGCCGTAATGGTTAGTACCTGTCATCTCTATGATGTCGCTCGAGCGTCGATACAGTTGATCCGTTACGGATGAGTTGCGTGTGTCTTTGCGCAAGGTTATTTACGCATCATAGCATGTAACCGCCTGATCCCTGCCGTTACCGCTGCAGGCGCTTCTGCTGTGAAACGTTGTAGACCATAGAGCTGAAAAGCTCCCGTTACCTCATAGCCTCCCAGCTTAAACGCCTCGTCGGTAAACATATAGCCGAAGTTGCCGTTTGTGTAGGCGACCACAAGGCTGTCGGAATAAGGAGCGGATGCTTCAGCAATGCCTTGATACTCTACGAAGGCCTCAAACGGGAGGGTTGTGAGCACAACGTCACCTAGAATCATCATTTGAAATTCTGCCTGGATATGGGTTTGCTGCCGTTCAGCTCCCGGTTTGCCCTGAATGGAAGCCAGAGCGTCTTCAGCCCAGCGCAAACGGTAGTCAATGGCGACGCGTTTCTCCCACACGTCTCCACATGTATCCTTAATGCTCTTATATGTTATTCGCGCATATTCCTCTACTTCCTGAGCGCTAGGCAAAGGCATCAGAGGCACATCGACCTGTACAGATTCTGCAACCAGCCGTTCCGGCGGTACCTGCCTGCCGGTCGCCAAGGCCATGAGGGCTGCACCGGCAATGGTCGTACCGTGCCTATCAACCATCTCAAGTTTTTCGGGTGCCGTCATATCACGCGGGTTGATGTTCCCTGTGGGTCCGGTGAGATAAAGACAGATGCTGCCTGGATACGCCGCTTCGAGGCGATCGACCGCTTTGCCGGGAATGTCGCGGCTGATGCAGTAATTGCCGTCGCCAAGCATGACCGGGTGCACTACAGCCCAAAGCACGCAACCTACCAAGCCTGATCCATCTGCGCGCCGGAAACCAAGCGTAGCCACTCGATCATCATAGGCCCCCTGCGGATTCTCTCCTATTTGCGCACCTTTATTGAGACGCGCCCGACGATTTATGCCTACAGCGGCATGTCCCATCCCGTAGCTTATGGTGACCGGTTCCAGACGTTGGTTCGCCAAGATAATCGCGGAAGCTGTCTTGCGCAGCAACACCGACTCATACGCGGCATCAGGTTCGCCAAAGCCGCGCAGCTTGCCCACCAACGGTCCTGCATGCGTGTGTGTGGTATGTACCATAATATTTTCCGGCTGAATGTCAGTGACGGCAGCTACTTGTGTGCGTATCGTATGGACATGTTCTTCGTTAAGAGCAAGCAAGTCGCAGCTGACGATAGCTATCTTTTCGGCCCCCATGCATAGAACCAGCGCGGTAGCATATAACGGATCATGCATGCCTGTAGCGCCGTGGAGCCGAGCGCCGAAGCCCATCAGCCATACACCTATGGGTGGTGTGATATCTACCTTTGCAAAGCCTGCCTGCCATGTACCGGAGTAATTGTCATCCCGGCATTCCATAACTGGTCATTCGCTCCTCTCTATGCAGACCGGAGGCGTTGGTCCTTAAAAGCGTCTCCGTCGCAAGATGGATAGGGGATTCTAGAGTCTCGCACCTATTATGTTGTTTTTCTTAATGAATTGTCAATCACACCTTGAAACCGAGCAATTGGAGCTGGGCGGATGAGGACGAATATGCAATAGTCTGTAAGGAGCTTGAACAGTTGCAGCACTGCATGTATGCAGGACAACAAATCATAACCGGAAGGGATCATCCCTTCCGGCTGCGGTGTCAGGCGCCGATTGAATCGGTGTAGAGGTTTGAACAGAGGCAAATGGAGCTATCCTCTGTCATCAACCTTTAGCGAGAACCTCATCGCCTGACCAGTAACTATTATGGAATGGTCGTATCCAAGTGATACATGGAATCATCTGGAAAATATGTGCCACATGCACTGGAGGTTTTCAGGCTGTCGCGTCGTCATGTGCATGGCTCTCCCTATCAGGAGTTTTACTCCGGCTACTGATTCTCGCCTTGGTGGGTGCCAGATATACATACCAATAAAGCGTACCCACAAATAACCCGCCGCCAATGATGTTGCCGATAGTGACAGGCAAGAGATTTGCCGTCAGAAAACCGCTCCAATGTAGGTTCGTAACGATGATGCCCGAAGACAAGGCCACTTGTACGGCTCCCTGTTCACTCAGGAGGATGCCTAGCGGGATAAAAAACTGATTGGCAATCGAGTGTTCGAAACCTGATGCCACGAACATCATGACCGGGAATAAGACAGCCAGTAATTTCCCGGGGATATCGTTGCTCGCCGTAGCCATCCATACAGCCAGGCAAACCAACCAGTTGCCCAATATGCCGCGTGTAAGCGCCTCGATATAACTCATGTGCACCTTACTTGCGGCTATAGTGACTAGTCTGGCCCCGACCAACGCACCGTCCGCCCGCCACAAACCTGACGCGAATATCAATGCCACCAGGAGCAGTGAACCGACAAAATTAGCGCAGTATACGATTAACCAGTTGCGTATCATCTGCGTTGCACTAATCCGCCTATCGAGCAGCCCGATGACCATGAGCGAGTTGCCGGTGAATAGCTCCGCCCCGGCAATGACGACCAGCATCAATCCGATGGCAAATACACTGCCGCTGATTACCTTGGCCAGCCCCAAACCAATGTATTTATCAAGATCTGACGTCACCACGGCGGATAAGTAGCCGGCAAAGCTGATATACACTCCGGCCAGCATGCCGAGGATCACAAGATGACCTGATGTTCTTGTCGCCTTGTTGAAGCCGACATCACACATAGCCTTTGCGATTTCCGCAGGCGTTAAGGAGTCACTCACGTTGTTCCCCTCCTACCTTTTTTGTGAAACTCGCCCAACGACAACGGTCATTTATGCGTGCTACTTATACTGCGATCAATACCTCAATTTAAGATCCGCCTAATAGAAGCTTAGTCCTAACCTATTATAGTTTGTCTTTGTCGGCTATACGCTTCTAGCTGTGTTCATGCAAACCCTTTTATGACGCACTGTTAGACCAGCCGGCCTCAGCACTTATCGCCATTTGGCCATGTGATGTGATGACTGGTACATGGGTTTCTGCCTCGGAGCAGGTATTAGGCTATGCTTGGCTAGTTGTAGGTTAGATAGGTTACTCGGGTGGCATTGTGTGGAATTCTAGTTGGGTTATGCGTACTACGGGCGCGGTTGTGGGGGTAACAAGGATTGGACACTCAGCAGGATGGTTTGAACATAGCGTTTCTAGCAGGCGTTTTCATAGTACCTACCTTTTTTAGCTGGCGTTTTAAAACCACGCCATTATGTGTCCAGTCTATGACACCGCCCTCAAGCTACGCTGAACCTGGCAGGTTAGTTGAGCTACTTGGTGGCACCGGCGCAGAAATCCCGGCTGTACCGTGCCCAGCCGGCAGCGCAGTTGTGGGGATATCACGAATTGAACACCCGACTGGATGGTTTGGGCCCTGCGTTTCTAGCAGGCGTTTTCATA
>DUQB01000247.1 GCA_012838035.1 Bacillota bacterium
GGAATTATACCACACTTGACATGGTTGTGCACTTGGCACAATGTAACTTTGCCGTCGCCCATGGATTTCGAGGCGGCAGGTTCTATTCCTTCCTGCTTTCAGTAATCGTCAGCGCATATAGTATACTTAATGTGCCGGCCCAGATAACAGGCTTCGGCAACTCTGTCAAATACTGACCCGTGATCAGTATGCGTCATGGCATCATCGACCATACAAGACAAGGAGCATCAGCGCAGTGACGACTCGTAAGCACGCAGCCGAACCAGATTTCCTCCTCGCTCTTGATCGCTATAGGCAGCAGGGCGTACTGGCATGGCATACGCCTGGCCACAAACAGGGAAGAGGCGCTTCGCCGGCATTGCTCAGGGCGTTAGGGCAGAGTCTGGCGCTTGATGTATCCGATGTATTGGCGGATAAACGGCACCATGACGATTGGGACGAGGTGCTCCTTGAAGCGGAAGCGCGGGCTGCGGAAGCTTTTGGCGCAGCCTGGACCAGGTTCTTGGTGAATGGCACCAGCGGCGGTATCCAAGCCATGTTGTTGGCTGTGCTCAAAGATGGTGACCGCCTGATCCTACCTCGGGCTGCGCATATGTCCGTGGCCGCCGGCCTCACCCTATGCGGCGCCGTTGGAGAGTATCTGCCCTACCGCGTTGATCGGCAACTCGGTCTGGAGGTCCCTCCAAGCGCAGAAGATTATGCAGAGGCGATCGCCACTCATCCTGATGCCAAGGCGGTGCTGGTCACCTATCCCAATTACTACGGCATGTGTGCGGATCTGGCTGCTATTGCGGCGGTGGCCGAATCACACGGCATGTGGGTACTCGTCGATGAGGCGCATGGCGCGCATTATGCCTTCCACCCTCAGCTGCCGCCTACGGCATTGAGTTGTGGCGCTCACATTACCGTACAAAGCGCCCATAAAACACTTGGTGCGCTAACACAAAGTTCCATGCTGCATGCGGCAGCAGCTGTTGATCATGCTGCTCTGGATAGAGCGCTTACGCTGGTGAAATCTACCAGCCCCAACGCCCTGTTGCTGGGCTCGTTGGATGCTGCACGGGCGCAGATGGCGGTCGCAGGAAAACAACTGTGGAGTAGCGCGCTGGAGCAAGCGGGTGCGGCGCGAGAGCAGATCAATGCTCTGCCCGGATGGCTCTGTCTTACGCCTGACCGGATGCGACAGGTTGTGCCTTATTAGGATAGCACTCGGCTGATCATCGGGCACCAATGCAAAAGCGGCTTCGCGGTGGCGCGGGCTCTACGCGACCAGATGGGCATGCAAGTGGAGATGGCGGACCATCGTTATGTGGTGGCATTGGTGGGCCTAGGTGATGGACCGGCGGAGATCAACCGCTTAGTATGCGCTCTGAGAGAACTGGATGTATCCGAACTTGCGGATCGTAGCACATTTGAAATTGACTACCCTGCTATGGCGCCGCGGGTTATGAGCCCGCGCGCGGCGTACCAACAAAAAAGCGTACGTGTACCTTGGACGCATGCCGTCGGTAGAACCTGTATTGAGACCATCTGTCCCTATCCGCCCGGCATACCGCTGATTGTACCGGGAGAGGAGATCACACCGGAGATTGTCACCTATGTGGATTGGGCCAGAGCGCAAGGATTCACTCTGCGCGGAGATCTAGGCGATGGTTGTATCGGTGTGGTCGCCTAGTACAGGAGGGCAGTTGTCGCCACCCTCCTTGACCATACGGCATCAACCGCCTGCCTGCGCCTGCTCCAGTTCGGCCAACACCTGGGGCAGCATTTCATATATCCGCTGCCGGGCGTTGCCCACCCGTCGCCAAACCGCTTCTGGTTCCGTAATCCCCATCCTTATGCTCCTACGGATACCTATTTTAATACGTTCAACGCGGTCCTCTAACGCCGGACGGACTCGTTCCGGTTGCTCCATAGGCGTAAATGCGGCACGGCGCAGTACATCCATCAATTCATCCATGTTGCTGACGGATTTGTGCAGCTTGTTGTAATAGCTGCCTAACGATACCGGATGATGGCCGTCGGAATTGTACACTTCAGGAACACCGTAATGTCGTGCCAGTGTGCTGCCTAACTCGTGATGATACGGATCGATATTGACGCTGCGCGTTTCGCATAGGTCAAAAGGTGCGGCCAGCACCTCGGCCGCCAATTCCTCCTGATAGCGGAACGGGTGGGCTAATATGGCGATCCCGTCGCGTTCGTGCGCTAAGGCCACGGCTTCTTCCGGCGGCATACCCCTGGTAAAACCGGTGGTATCGGATACGCCGTAGACCAATATGTCGTGGCGACCGGCAGCGCTCACCTCGAAACCTCTGAGTATCAGGAGCGATGGAAACTCGCTCTGTAAATCCGCCAGTTCATCTTCGCTCCATATAGTGTTATGCTCGGTGATCACAACGGCGTCTAAACCTACCGCCAAGGCTTCTGCGGCCATCTCTTGCGGACTCATGGCCGCGCAGGAAGAGTAGCGGTTGGTATGAACATGTAGGTCGATATACAAAGAAAAAGCCTCCCGAGAGTGGATCGAAATACCATGAACCCTAGCGCTTATGGAACATGGACGTACCCGGCGATTAGGCCGGATTACGAGTGTCGCTCGGCCTGGATCAAAAAGCGTGTTCTGGGCATGCAAGCGGTAAATAAAAAATGGCTTCGCTCAATAGATGTGTTGCATACCCTCTCAGTATTTTAGCACAACGACGCGGCAATATCTCGGTTTGCGCAGTGCGCTTCAGTATAGGCTGTTGCTTGCCGCCGTCCTTAGATATAATACAGATGGTGCCGGTTTTTCTCATCGCATAAAGGTTTATATAGCCCGGCGGAGGTACTGATCCGCGTTGAAGTGGGTTAGGTAATTGTGGCTAATTATGATAAATATCTTTAGCAGAAGGAGACAAGCCGCCGGACCTCGAATAGGCTTTGCTGGACGGTACAGGAGCTGATAGTGCTGTATATTGCCATGTTTTCGGATACCTACACGCCTTATGTGAGTGGCGCCGTACGCTCGGTAGAACGGCTCTCTGAGGCGTTACGGCAACGCGGCCATCAAGTGAGCATCGTAGGGCCAAGTTATCCCGGACATCACGATGAAGTAAACTCGCACGTCATTCGCAGTTCTGCTTTACCAATATATCCACCAGGTAATATCGTCTTGGCTATGCCTCACATCAGGCCGTTGGCTAAGCAACTGCAAAAAGCCGGCGTCGATGTCATCCACGCACATAGTCCTTTTATCATGGGACACGCGGCGGCACGCATCGCCGAGTACCTGGGAGTTCCCATTGTGTTTACGCATCACTCGGTCTACCCGGAGTACGCGGTATATGCGCCGGCATTCTTACGGCCGTCAACGGAAAAGATGATCAGCAACTGGCTGGATAAATACGTGCATCGGATTGATGCCGTCATAGCTCCGTCCGCAAATACCGCCGCTTATATCCGTGAGCATTATGGCATAGAAGCCGCGGTCATCTCGAACCCCATAGCCGCGCCCGGGTACAGAAAAGCAAGAAAACCAAACACTGATGAGCCGCCGCTGCTGCTATTCGTAGGTCGTTTAGGCAAGGAGAAAAACCTACAATTGTTGTTGCAGGCATTCGCGTTGGTAGTGCGGCAAGTTGGGGCTAAACTGGTTTTGGTCGGAGACGGTCCGGAAAGAGCGGATCTGGAACAGTCGGCAGTAGACTTAGGCGTCGACATGCACGTACAAATCACCGGTTATCAGCCGTACGAGGTAGTTTCGCACTGGTATGAGCAGGCTACCTTGTTTGTTTTTCCTTCCCTTATAGAAACGCAAGGCATGGTCATCTTGGAAGCGTTGGGACACGGTGTTCCGGTGGTGGCCGTGGAGTCTGAGGCCAGCATTGCCGCACTGCGTGAGTGTCAGGCAGGCCGTATCGTCGCTCCGGACCCGGAGAGCTTTGCCGCCGGTATCCTGGAGTTGTTGCAGAGAAAAGACGAACTTTCGATTATGGGCGAGCGAGGTTGTCGCTGCGTTCAGCAGTACACAGCAGCCGGCATTGCGTGTAGAATGGAAGAGCTTTACGCCAGGGTGATCAAGGAGAAAAAAGAGCGTTCCGCCCATTTGTGGCAGACGCCCCGGTAAAGGATGGTCTTGCTGCACTATCCGTGTCTATGGTCAAGTACCGGGACAGTTACATATTCTAATGGCGGCAGAGAAGCAAAACTGTTACATCGCCAATGGCTTCGCTTGAAAGCGACTTTTCCAACAGGCGCGATGTGTGCTATAATGAACTGCCTAGTTGTGTCAATGAAAAGGACACATTATATATTTTTGGAGGTGGCCAGCTATTCATAGAGGTGCAAGAGAACAACGTCCCCCACGTGATAGAGGTCCCCGTATTAATACGGATATTAGGGGCCGCAGAGTACGCGTCATAGATCCGGATGGCAATCAATTGGGTATTCTTACCCCGGAAGAAGCTTTGACACAGGCACGTGCACGTGGATTGGACCTTGTTGAGGTTTCTCCTAACTCACAACCGCCAGTTTGCCGTATCATGGATTATGGGAAGTTTAAGTACGAGGAAAGCAAAAGAGAACGCGAAGCGCGCAAAAAGCAGCATGTGGTAGACATCAAAGAGCTGCGCTTGCGTCCCAAAATCGATGACCACGATTTTGCCACCAAGATGAGGAATGCGCGCCGTTTCCTCGAGGAAGGCAACAAAGTCAAAATCGCTGTGCGTTTCCGCGGTCGCGAGATCGTCCATCGCAATCTCGCTGAAGAGAAATTGAGCGGAGTCGCCACCGAACTGGCAGAGGTTGGGGTTGTTGAACGCTCGCCTAGTATGGAAGGACGCCAGTTAGTCATGATTTTGGCGCCCAACAAACAGTCGCCTTCATCCTAGCGCTAAACTGGTGGAGAAAGTTTTGCCTTGAGTGTTTTCACTCAGGGCTTTTTTGTTTATGCTTATTTAAGATGGCGGCTTAGACCACCTGCTGAGCTGTTCATGGTTTTTTCCATGCGGGAGGACGGGACGATAATGAAGAAAAAGCAACTCTATGGCACAATTGGTGCGGGAGTAGTATTAGCGGCGTTATTGATCGGCTTGAGTTTGCGCGGCGGTAATTCAAGTAATACCGGCAAGGCTGTTGATCTGTCCGCTATTCCTGTAGAAGGGAAGGTGAGAGGGTACCCGGAGGCGCCGGTGCTGGTGGAAATATTTTCCGACTATCAATGCTACTGGTGCGCCCAGTCCGCCAAAGGGTTTGAGAAGCAAGTGTTGCCCAAGTACATGGCGGATGGTACCATACGCGTGCAGTATAGGGACTTTGCTTTTACCGGCATCGAATCCTACTGGGCTGCCGTTGCCGCCAATTGCGCCGCACGGCAAAACCGTTTTTGGGAGTATCACGACAGACTGTTTGCAGAACAGCGCGGCGAGAACCAAGGATACTTCAATACTAAAAGGCTTCTGGAATGGGCAGCCGACTTAGAGTTGGATATGACGTCTTTTACGCGTTGCTTTGAAACGGAAGAACCTGCCGCTGAGATTGTAGCGGAGCGCCGGCTAGGTGACGATGTGTTGGACGTCAACTCGACGCCGACCATCTTCGTTAACGGTAGGAAGTTTGAAGGGATACCAACTGAACAGCAGTTCAAGAAACTGCTGGAAGACGCTCTTAAAGATGAGCGTTGAGGGTACGGAAGTAATTGAGCGCCTGGCGAGGGGCGCTCTTTATTTACATAAAACAGCAAGCGAGCTCGGAAGGAGTTCGCTTGCTGTTTCGTTTTCGTGGTTGTAACGGCCTGGGAACCGGACTGTTTTTAGACCGGCGTCATTCCTAACGGATAATGACGTTCCAGGTATCTTGCAGACCTTCGATATCGAACGAGCTGACCATGACGATATCGGTTAGGTCGCTAATGCGCGTGTAGTAGTTGACGATGGCGAACCAACCGGAACCCTTGGTTTCGGTGCCGCCGGTATCCATGGTCACAGAGGTACCGTCTCTAAACTTCAACTCCACGCGCCAGCTGTCGGCAGCGGGGTAGAACCCGTATTCAGACTCATCTTCTTTAACTGGTGCGATTTCCTCAGCGCCAAGATCCTTAAGATTCTTGAGGAAGCTCGCCACTCTATCCGCGTTACGAGGATCCTTGCCGGGCATCGTCCAGTTGGATCCGGACTTGGTAATGGTATCGCTCGAGGTTCTCCCTGACCAGTCGGACTTTGAAACAGTAATCGCAACGACGTCATCCGGGTTAAAGACCATCAAGTCGCTACGTACCGCAGCTACAGCCGTAGTAATGATTTCTACGTTCTCTGCCGGAGAGAGGTAGACGCCTTTGCGTGCGCTGGAACGTACATAGCGGTGCTTGCCGTCCGGCGTGGTGGTGCCTATGTCGAGTACGATCTGTGCTTTGTTGTCCAGCGTAGCCGTGATCTGCAGACTACCCTGCGCCGGGCTGAACCCGTAGAACTCATCGTCGCCGTCAGGTGCCGGCTCTTGGGCGCTTACGCCGATAACAGCGTCGAGCACGCCCGATACGGAGAAGGCCACGTTACCTCCTGTGGACCAAGATCCTTCGCTCCAGGTAAACACCTTTTCAGTAGGCGCCTGAGGATCGTCGACCGTGGAGATCTTCAGTTCACGTACGCGCTCCGGATCCAGACCCATCATATCGGTACCGACACGGCGCAGTTTGTCGCGCAGGTTCTCCGCGATGAACTGTACTACCTGATATACGTGCGAACGGTCGGAACTCTTTACATAGTAACGACGGTCATCATCCGTTTTGCTACCTATGTCCAGAATGTGTTTGCGGCCGTCTTCACGCGTAAGAACAATGTGCATGGTGCTGCCTTGCGGGCTCAAGCCCTGTCCGGAACCGGCAGGCATCAACTCGGATACGTTTACGTACTGCAGGTCGCGCAGGAACTCTTCCACTTCAAACACGACGCCGGGATCACCCAGCAACGTGAACCATCTGCCATCGCGCCGCTCTACGATACGCTCGATGTCGCCATCGGTAGCGACGGCTTCAATGCGCATGACGTCGTCGGGGTCGAAGCTCAACAGCTGGCGGTTAACCAGGTCGATAGGCCTTAATAAAGCCAGTTCCTCCGGAATGCCGCGCACCAAGAATACGTCGTCGGAAGCGGATGTCTTTACATAATAAAGCTCTTCTCTGCCTGGTTTGCCTATGACGAACTCATGCGTTTGACCGTCTTCAACAAAGGTGGCGACGGCCCAGGGTTTGTTGAGACCGTATTTCGCGGTCGCTTCAGGATCTTCGACGGGCTCGTCGGAAGCCAGGTTGCTGAACAGGTTGATGACTGTTTCGATGTCGTCGTTATTCGCCGGGTCGTTATACGGTATGCTCAGTTGCCAAGAACCATCGTTTTTCTTTGCAGCCATGCGTTGGCCGGAGAGGGTCATGGAAACCTCCGTCACCTTGTCAACGTCCATAGGAAGCAAAGCCGGCGCTTGAATGACAATTTGCTCAAGTTCGACCACTCGCGCCGTTTTGGGACCACCACCAAGATAGAAAAATGTCGCAACTCCCAGTAAGATGATTACCAGGAACCACGCTGCTCTACGCCCTAGATTTCTAGGTATCTGCACAACGATCGCCCTCCCCTTACATCCTATACAAGCTATACAAAAAAATGTCAGACACACAACCGAAAATCGCATCAGAAAAAGAGATGGAATCTTTCCCCGAGCATCTTGGATGACATGCCTTCATGTGGAGCTTTACTTTGGCAGCATTGACTGGCCACACAATCAGATTCGCAGACGGCGTGAGGTTCTCCTCTTATAAATATGAATCCGGCGCTGCCAAATGTTCGCATCCTACTTAATACGCCGAGTAGCCCTTGTTTCCTCCTGCAACAATCATATCTGAGAAGGATTTCACTAACCAAGCTAGAAAACGCAATACGGTGCATTCGTATATTCCTATATACGAGACTACATAACAGGAAGCAGGGATTGTTATGAAAAACTTGTTTAAGCCAATAGTTCTTTTACTGGTACTGGCTGTTGTGTTGACCGGTTGCGGCGGCAAGAAGGATGCTGACCAGGACGTTATCAAAGTGGGTTCGGATATGACGTATGCGCCGTTTGAGTACATCGATCCTGAGACGAAGGAACCCGCCGGTTTTGATATTGAGTTGATGCTGGCGCTCGGTGAAGCGATGGGTAAAGAGATTGAATTTGTCAACACAAGCTGGGACGGTCTGATTCCGGGCTTAAATAATGGCGATTACGATCTGCTCATTTCCGCCATGACCATTACGGCGGAGCGTGCTGAGTCGATCGACTTCTCCGATCCTTATTTTACCACAGGGCAGGTCATTGTCGTCAAGAAAGGAACCACAGGCATTAACGGCCCGGAGGACCTCGCAGGCAAAGTGGTCAGTGTTCAGATCGGTACTACGGGGCAGTTTGAGGCAGAGAAGATTCCTGGTATTAAAAGGATAGATACCTTCCCCACCATGCCGGAAGCATATACCGCGCTTAAGCAAGGTAAAGTGGACGCTTCCGTCGCTGATGAACTCACGGCTTTGGCCGAGATAAAGGCGAACCCGGACGGCGTAGAAATAGTGGGCGGCATTTTCACCGCCGAGGACTATGGGATCGGCATAAAGAAGGGGCGGAAAGACAATCTGCTTAAGGAAGTAAACGAAGCTTTGAAGAAAGTTAAAGAAGACGGTACCTACGACAAGATCTACGAGAAGTGGATCACCAACGCGCAGGGAGTCGAGTAACCTCACTAAACGCGGCAGCAGCGCGTTTGCGCTAAGGAAAGCGACGCAGCATCGCTTTTAGGCGCAGGTTTGTAGTACGTTTACACAGGTAGCTCGGCAGTCCGCAGGTGTGTTTAATCGGGAGCGCATGGCGTCTTCGTGTTCCATCATGGCGTGCCGATTATCACATCACCAACGGGTTGCCGAGCATTTTTGTATAATACCTTTATTACATGCTGCGGTAGTATATAATTGGTGTGTTATGGGTTAGGTCCGGTGACGGCTGCGGCTCGCCCGGATTTGCGCAGTACAATGCTAGGTTGAGGGATGTGGCTGGACATGCTTGGTTTAGATACAGCATTAATGTATAGGAATATAACCTATCTGCTGGGTGGCGCCGTCACTACGCTGGTGCTTACGGCAGCGGCTGTGGGCTTGGGTCTGTTGGGCGGTACGTTTCTAGGGATGGCGCGGTTGTCGCAAAATAGGGTCATCAACGGGTTAGCAAGCGCTTACGTCACTTTCTTTCGCGGCACACCGTTGCTGGTACAGATTTTTATCACATTTTACGGTTTCCCCGGTACCACCCGTTGGTCCGCCGCCATTATCGCCTTATCCATGAACTCTTCCGCGTACATCGCTGAAATTGTGCGTGCCGGGATCCAGTCCATTGATATCGGACAAACCGAAGCCGCGATTGCCGGCGGCTTGAGTCCGAGCCAACGTTTACGTTACATTATCTTGCCGCAGGCCTTTCGGCGGATTATCCCTCCGTTGGGCAACGAGTTCATCGCAATGTTGAAGGACTCGTCCCTGGTGAGCGTCATCGCTTTGGAGGATCTGTTAAGACGCGCGCAATTGGTTGTCACCAGTACCTATAAGCCCTTCGAGATGTTTATTATGGCCGCCGTTATGTATCTGATCATGACTTCGGTTATCTCTTGGTTTGTCACCTTGATCGAGAAGCACCTGCAAAACAACTCGCCTGCCCGGTTAAAGAACGCTTCCGTCAAGAAATCGATGGTGGCATAACTTGGCAAAAGCGATGCAAATGACGAATCGGCGCCTCTGGGCAGACGGGGCGCTGCTGCTGATCGCCCTGTTGTGGGGCGCTACCTTCGTACCCATTAAGCTGGCCGTACAACAGTATTCGGTACTCGGCTTTCTCGGCGTTCGTTTCCTCTTTGCTTTGGCGCTGCTGAGCATGCTGAGCTTCCCGCGGTTGCGCGCGACGAAAATGACGCGCGCTCAGGTTGGTAAAGGTTTGTTGACCGGTGTTCTCTTTCTGGCGGGTTATGTGTTTCAGACCTATGGTCTGCGATATACCGGAGCAGGTAGAGCCGCCTTTATTACCGGGCTGAATACCATTTTCGTACCATTGCTCTTAGTGATCTTGTTTCGTAGTCGTTTGCAGGCTCGGCCCGTGCTTGGCACCATACTGGCCACAGCAGGCATGGCTTTCCTCGGTATGGACGGTATTGCTACAGGCTCGTGGCACGGCGATCTGTTGGTGCTGGGCGGCGCGGTAGCCTTTGCGCTGCATATTATCTGTATGGGTCGCTGGGGGACACAGTGCGATCCCGTATTGTTTACGACCGTGCAAGTACTGGCGATTGCGCCGTTGGCTACGTTAACAGGTCTTCTTTTCGATGGCCCCTTGTGGCCTATTCCCACCGCGGCGTTGGGCGCGGCAGCCTTCACGGGCTTGATCGTTTCCGGGCTGGGTTTGTTGTTGCAGGTTTGGGCGCAAAGCATCACTTCGCCTACGCATACGGCGGTAATACTGGCGACTGAGCCTGTATTCGGCGCCTTTTTCGGCTGGCTGCTGGCAGGTGAATTGCTTACTCAGGCCGGATTTGTGGGGTGCGCATTGATCCTTTTGGGGATGTTGGCGGCAGAGAGCGGATAGGTGGGCTCTGTGGCGAATGAGCAAGGTAGGCGCCAAGTTACTTTAACCGATCGATCACGTCGTATCCTAAAGCCCTAAGGGCACGCGCCCAATGGGCTTTTTTGCGTCTCTTCAAAGCGGTCTCTTGGAAGGCGAAGTAGTTGTGGATCTGCTCTAATTGCGGGGCAGACAGAGAATTGTAGAAGTAACGCAGAGCGCGGGGCGATTCTACCTCAAAGAACAGCGCCGACTCCAGCGTCGCTATTTGAGCATAAACGTGCGTGCGCGTATACTCCTGCAGCATAGCCCACAGGAACTCCACTTCGGTCAGATTATCCAACACGCCTTCCTCAATGACGAATTTCAGCGTGCCCGGGTTACCCTGCTCGTCGTAGTCAATTACATAGGCTTCGTAACGGAGAACGCGATCGATCTGATCCAGGAACACCCAGACGAAAACGTCATCTTCATAAGCTATTACTTCTCGAATATCCGGCTGCATATTGTTCACCCTTGATCTCATGGAATGTTACGCCTTGCTAATATGCGCGGTCACGGCATGTAATATCGCCGTGCGATCACTAACCTTTTCGACCGCCGACTCCGGCAGCAAGCACTATCAACAAAGTATACTCTACCATAGCCCCGCAAGTGTGGGGTTATGTACGTCCATTTGTGAACACGGCGGTGTGTGGTATGCGGGTGAGCTAGGCGGGGAACCTGCCCGGCGGGGAGAGAAGCGCCCTGGGGGAATTACCGACGGTTGCCGACGGCGATCTGTTTACGTAGCGTTTTACTGTGTATTCGGCAACCCTGCTTTGTAAACCTGCTTCTTTACAACACGTCTTCGCTAATCCTGGGGCTCTGTGAAGGGGCGGGATTTGGCAGAATCTGTAACTCAGTCGTTTTCACTGACGGTTGCGGTTTCGTTCATATCATCATCGTTATCGTCGTTATCAAACAAGGCTAAGGGATCGCCGCTGATTACTATCACTACTTGATAGCCTTTCTTTTTGGCGCGGTTATATAAGGTCGCTACCGTGCCTTGCGTAACGCCCAAGCGTTTTGCCACCTGAGGGTTGCTCATTCCCATCTCTTTTAAGGCGACTACTTGCCGCTCGCGAAACGACAAGCGTTCGGCGCCTCGAATTTCTATTTGCAACCTGACGCCACCTTACGCATACAAATTGTGTACAAGCCGGCTTGTGAATTTTGTGCATAACTGCCGACTGGCTGGTTTTCCACAGCCCCGCCGCAAGGCTGAAAGTCGGTTGGGAAGCCTCTTTGGCGAGTTATCCACAGGCTGTGGACAAAATGTGGACAATATTTATACAAACAGTGGACAGTGTGTTGATTGGTTCGTGACTCACGGGCGATCCCCTGCCGGAGACGGAAAGATTGTCCTAAAAAACGTCGCACGGCTTGCCGTGCTGATGATGTTTGCGTAAGCTAAAACTGGTGCAGGCGATGTGCGTTATTGAAGGATGGTGGCAATCATGGGTCAACTGGACGGCAAGCGGGTGTTGCTGGGCGTAACCGGCGGTATTGCCGTGTATAAAGCAGTGGAGTTGCTGCGGTTACTGGTAAAGGCGGGGGCCGATGTTCATGTGGCGATGACGCCTGCCGCGACAGAATTTGTACAACCATTGACCTTTAGGGAACTGTCGTATCACCCTGTGGCTGTTGATGTGTTTGAGGAGCCCAGAGAATGGAAGATGCAACACATTCATCTTGCCGAGTGCGATTTGGTGGTTATCGCCCCGGCTACGGCCAATACGTTAGCTAAGCTTGCCGTAGGTATCGCTGATAACTCGGTAACTACGACTGTGCTGGCCACACAGGCTCCCATTGTGGTTGCTCCGGCTATGAACAGCGGGATGTGGGAAAACCCGATTACGCAGGAAAACATAGCAAGGCTGCGGCAACGCGGGTACCACGTAGTCGGACCTGATTCCGGATTCCTCGCTTGTAGGACGTCTGGTGCAGGCCGGATGTCGTCCCCTGAGGATATCTTTGCCGCGGTTGTGGAGGTTCTTACCAGGCAGCAGGATTGGCAAGGGCTGCAGCTTTTAGTAACCGCCGGACCAACACGGGAGCATGTTGATCCCGTTCGCTATATCGGGAATAGGTCATCGGGCAAGATGGGTTATGCAATTGCGGCGGCAGCGGCTAGGCGCGGGGCGGATGTTACTCTGGTGAGCGGGCCTACTGCATTGACGCCGCCGTCGGGAGTCCGGCTGGTTAAGGTGTGGACCACACAAGAGATGCGCGATGCGTGCGTGAAGGTTTTCCCTAAGGTTGACGCTTGTATAAAGGCTGCGGCGCCCGCCGATTTTCGTGTGGCGGAGCCCAGCGATCAAAAGGTGAAGAAAGAGGCGCAGGCAGAGTTGGTATTAAGACTTGTGCCTAACCCGGATATATTGGCTGAACTGGGAGAGATGAAGCAAAAGCAGGTCCTGGTGGGCTTTGCCGCGGAATCGCAGGATTTGATCAAAAACGCCCAAGAGAAGATGCGGCGCAAACGGTGCGATCTTTTGGTGGCCAACGATATAACCATGCCTGGTGCCGGCTTTGACGTAGACACGAACAAAGTCAAGCTGCTTTATCCCAATAACCAGGTGGAAGATGTAGAGCTGATGGATAAATCGCGTTTGGCCGACCTGCTTCTCGATCGGGTGCTGTTGCTCATCAAAGCGAGGTAACAGAACGGCGGGAAAGGCTTGAGAAATGCAGCTGCCATACCAAACGAGCGGTATGGCAGTTTTTTGTGCGGATAAGAGCGGCAAGGTGATAGCCGCTGTGGCGCTAATTGCGATTGAAATTGTAGACCAGGCGGAGCCCTTTCAGCAGCAAATGGTCTTCATAGAATTGGATCTCCTTGCTGCTGTCGCGCATAATATGGGCAAGACCGCCTGTAGCTACGACAGTCGCAGTCGCGTGCATCTCGGCTTGCATTTGTCGTGCCAGCGTGTCGATGGCAGCTGCCGCATAGTTGATCAGCCCGATTTGCATGCACTCTGTGGTGTTTCGCCCAATAACGTGTTTAAGCCCGACCAATTCTACCGCGGGCAAACCTGGGGCAGCCTGCGACAGCGCCTGAAGTGCGGTGCCCACCCCGGGAGCGATGGCGCCGCCCAGGAACTCTCTTTGGGGGCTTACGCAGTCGATGGTTGTGGCAGTTCCCAAATCGACCACGATTACAGGTGCGCCATATGCCTCTGCAGCAGCTACGCAATTGAGCAAACGGTCGGCTCCTAGTGTTTTGGGAGTGCCGTAGCTCATGCGCAGCGGAGTAGGCGTTTCGCCGGTGACCACCAGAGGGCGGCAGGAGAAGAGCGCACTTGCCATTTCCTGAAACTGGTCGATGACGCCGGGTGTGACGCATGAAACAGCAACCCCGCTGATTTCGTCGCAGGTGTGTCCGATTTGCTGCAGCCACCGTGTTATTTCCGCGGCGGCGGCCGCTGTTTGACCCCGCCAGGTGGGAATACGCAGGGTAGTGATCAATTGGTCATCAACGAATAAACCAATTAAGATCTTGGTGTTGCCGATATCTGCAACCAACAGCATCATGCGCACCTTCTCTTTCTAGCCGGCAATAATAAGGAGATGCCGGTTTATTCCTGCTTTAAGCGCTCCGCTGCACGTATATGGCCCTTTCCCGGTTATTCGACATAGCTGAAGCTTTATGTTCCTGGCACTTGTGATCTGGTGCAGCTATCGTAAATGTGGTCCTTCCGCTTAATAGTAAGATAGCTTGCGCAGGCACTCCCGCGGGATCTCGTCGAGGAAGCAGGAGGGTTCACAACTAATTTCTACGCCCATGCGCATACGTTCCTGAGCGGCAGTCAGATAGAGCAGCTCTTTGGCTCTGGTAATGCCTACATAAAAGAGGCGTCGCTCTTCCTCAAGCCCGTTTTCGTCCAATGCCCTATAATGGGGGAATACTCCTTCTTCAACGCCGGCGATGAAGACAACGGGGAACTCCAGCCCTTTGGCTGCGTGTACGGTCATCAATGTGACCTGCTCAGCGCCCTCCCGCATCGTATCCAAATCGGTCAGCAAAGAGACATAGTCTAAGAAGGACTGCAGTTTGCCTCGCCCATTGCGTTTGTCGAAGTCGCGTGCCATGTTGACGAACTCATCGAGGTTCTCTAAGCGCTCACGATCCTTTTTGTCGGACTCCTTGAAGCCGGCGCGGTAGCCGCTGCGATCTAGTATGGCTGTCATCAAGTCGCCGACCGGCATTTGCGGGGCTTCCTGTCCGAGTTCGGTCAGCATGCCACTGAACGTTTCTATTGCTCCACCGGTTTTTCCTGTTAGCCCGGCTTGCGTAGCCATTTTACATGTTTCGAACAGAGAGAGCTGATTTGCGGCGGCATATGCTGCCAATTGGCCCAGCGCCTTTTCTCCTACGCCGCGGCGGGGAGTGTTTATTACGCGGAGCAGGCTCACGTTATCTTTGGGGTTTACCAACAGGCGGAGGTAGGCCAAGGTATCGCGTATCTCAGCTCTGTCGTAGAATCGGAATCCGCCTACTATTCGATAGGGAATGCGGCAACGGATCAATTGCTCTTCCAGGACGCGAGATTGTGAATTAGAGCGGTACAAGATGGCAATATCCGAGAAGCTGTGCTCGCGTGCCATAAATTGGATCTCTTGGACGATGAACGATGCTTCGGCCTTGTCGTCGGGGGTGAGGCAGTAACGAATAGGATCACCTAGTGGATTATGAGTCCATAAGGTTTTATCCAGTTGATTTCGATTATGGCTGATCACTTCGTTGGCTGCTTTTAGGATGGTCTTGGTGGAGCGATAATTCTGCTCCAGCTTGATAACTCGGGCATCTGGGTAATCCTTTTGGAAATTGAGGATGTTGGTAATGTCGGCCATACGGAATCCATAGATGGATTGGCCATCGTCGCCTACCACGCAAAGGTTGCGATGTTTGGCGGCCAATAGGCGAATGAGTACATATTGAGCATGGTTGGTATCCTGATACTCATCCACCATAATATGGGAGAATTGTTCTTGGTAGCGTGTCAAGCACTCCGGATGATGTTGGAATAAGCGTACGGAGAGAAAGAGCAGATCGTCGAAGTCGACTACGCCGATACTGTGCAGACGACGTGCATAGATCACATAGACTTGCGCGTGGTCGTGTTCAGAGTGGATAGTGGCGGCGGCGAGCGCTTCGTCGGGTGTCATCAATCTGTTTTTAAAGCGGGAGATGGCCCAAAGATAGGAGTCTACCTCGCTGCTGTCGCGATTAGTGCCTGCTAGGATCTCCCGCAGTAGGGCTCGTTGGTCGTTGTCATCGATAATGGTGAACTCGTTGGGATAACCTAGATGATGGATATGCTCTCTGAGAATACGGACGCAGGCGGAGTGGAATGTGTTGATCCAAGCAGCTTCGGCTGTCTTGCCTACTAGCTTGGCGGCACGGCTTCTCATCTCTTTGGCTGCTTTGTTTGTAAAGGTAACAGAGAGAATATGATCGGGCGCCACATTAGCTGCGTCAATAAGGTGCGCGAGTCGGTGGGTAATGACACGTGTTTTGCCTGAACCGGCGCCGGCAATGACCATCATTGGTCCGGATACTGTTTGGACGGCCTCTTTTTGCGCTGCGTTCAGGCCGGATAAATATGACATGCAAAAAATCCCCCTAAGTAATAGACAGAGGGAATTGCTGCGGCTATGGGCGCAGGTTGAGCTTGTGCCGCTAGCTGCAGCAATTCCTTCCAGCTACCCATATTAACATCAAATCCTGTAGATAAACATGCTTGACCTTTTTGGAAGCACCGGAAACCTGCCGGCGATGGGCTAAATGGGATGTGCAAGTTGATAGGGGGAACTTGATGTAGTCCTAACGACTATGTGCGGCATCACCGTGCCAGTGGTTGCTCTAATTGATTGAACATGGATTTGGTATCGGATTTGAGCGAGTGGCTGGCTCGGGCTGATGTGTTCAATGGATGAGCAACTATGATGCCGCGACTTCACATTGCCGGATCTGAACCATGGTTGTTGATAGGTGTCCGGGAAACCCGTCTGGCTTTACTTGTACCTGGCACCGGAGTCAAAAACTGGACACCAGAATCGGATCGGCCTGACCAGGTCGTTAATTATTTAAACTCGACTTAGCTGGGCTTATGCGTTGCCCGCAGAAGTGTTCAATCAATGCCGGGCCACAAATTGGCGGCTGGATTTTCGGCATGGATGCGGCTAGGTGTTCACGAACCCTGCTCGGCAGTATTCACACTGTGCACGGGAGTCAAAAACTGGACACCAGAATCGGATCGGCCTGACCAGGTCGTTAATTATTTAAACTCGACTTAGCTGGGCTTA
>DUQB01000248.1 GCA_012838035.1 Bacillota bacterium
GCGCTGATCGGCACAGCGTCACCCTACTCGATGGTCAGAGGTTACTTAACACCGACAGTCTTCGATTTTCGCAAGCTACTCGACCTCAACGACCGTGATCGAATCAATGAAGGCTTCCAAACGGCCTACTTCACGATCGGTGGGCGCCACCAAAGAGAGACGCATGGCGTAGCAGCCTTCAGGTGCCTCAAACGTGATCTCACCGTATTGCCACTGGCCTGCGGTGAAGTCTTCTACAAAGTGATGGGTGTTAAACTTCGGATAATACCTCTTGGCCGTGTCGTCTACGGCTGATACACGAATACCGCCATCTACGACGTATACCCAATATCCTACTTTATATACGCCGCCCGGTTTGACCGGAACACCGATCGAGTTCAGGATTTGAGCTCCCGATTTGATATTGGCGATGACGTGGAGCGCTGATTGTCCTGCGTACTTCTGCTCAGTCGATCGGCCGATGTAATCGTAGTTGGTAAGCCGGGGAGTCCATTCTTTGGGCACTGTCGCTTTCTCATTCACAACGGTCCAGTTGTCTTCGAAATCGGCATTTGGAAACAGGTTGTCTGCCGCGCCGACGCTCACGGGCGCAAGCATGACGAGTAACAAGACCGACAAGATCAACAGACGTTTCATAATTCATCCTCCTAAATGCGTCTTCTACGGCTAGATGACTAAAACTCGTTCAGCAGGGCATTGATGGCGTTTCTGGCTCCTTCAATGACTTGCTGTACGGACTCGCCCCGGTTCCAAACCTTGGTTAGTTCTTCGTTGAGCATGTTGGCGACAGTCTTGGGGACAATCGGGTCCGTATTAGGTACGCTTACCTCCAAGGCGTGCAGAAAGACGCCCATATTCTTCGGCGGTTGAGTCGCATCCAGTAAATAAGGCGATGTGGCTGCTCTGCGGTTCATCGGAATCTGGCCAGCTTGGGCGTATAACAGCTGGGCTTCGTAGCTCAGGAAGAACTCGATAAACCGCCAGGCGGCTTGTTTTTTCGTGCTCCAGGCGCAAAGAGAAAGTCCGCCCGGACGCAGTTTTTCTTGGAACGGCATGTCCGCCGTACGCCCGGGGAGCATGGCGACATCCCATGCCGAAACGGCTATATCACGGTAAGTCTTGACATAACGGGGACCGGCGATGATCATCCCGGCGGAACCATCGGCGAAGGCAGTGGTATAGTAAGGAGCCTTCGTGGTCCAAACGCCGTGCACATAGATCATGTCGCGTAAGAACTCTAATGCTTCCATAGCCGCTTGGTCCACCAACAGGCTCTTGCCGTCGTCACTGTATATTTTGCCTCTGCTTGTGTTTACAAAGATAGGCCAATTCTGAGTGCTCCCTTTGTAGCCGTAAACATCGGGTTCACCATCACCGGTAGTGTCTTGGGTCAGCTTTTTTGCCGCCTCCAAGAAGGTGCCCCAGTGCCAGTCGTTTTGTTTATATAAAAGGTTGGGATCCGTTAAGCCGAATCTCGCGTAAGCGTCGACGTTGAAATATAGGACGTTAGGTTGAATTTCGATGGGCATGGCGTAAAGACCGCCGAATATCTGGCTGGTCATTGTGGCGATAGGCCACAGAGAATTGGCCAGACTGCTGTCTACATACGGCGTTAAATCCTCCAATAAGCCGAACGAGGAGTACTCGATGATCATCGTGGGGTCGACCTTCAGCACGTCGGGGTACATGCCGCCGGCCAACTGGACCATCAGCTTTTCATGATAATTGTCAATGATTTCCATCTGTACCTCGATGTCGGGGTTTAACCTGTTGAACTCATTGACGATGGTCACATCCGGGTCCAGGGCGGCATCGTAGTTGGCCCCGGGCCATTTGATAAAGCGAATGACCGTTTTGGCTTCAGCACCGACTGTAAATAGGAGGCTTAACACCAGTATCACCAATACGGTTTGTCTTTTCTTCATCAGTGGTTCACTCCTAAATACAACTTAACGACGTAATGACGTGCGCAAGGTCACCATGGCGTCGTCGGCAGGCTAGCTGTACGGTTGCCGGGGACATTGCGCGTGCTCCGAGAATGCCCACTGCGCTACATGGCGCCTTGTATAGTGACGACATGTTCGCCCGCCGGGAGCGTAAGGCTTAGTTGCTTGCTATCTTCATGCCATTGGATGCCGACCTCCTGTTCATTGATGATGACAGCCTGTGGCGCGCTCGGATAGGCAATATGCGTTTGAACGTCAGTATCAGCTTGGTACCGCAAAACAACTGCGTCTGGTTGTCGCGACATTTCCAAGGTTACGGGCTTATTGGTCTGCAAAACGCGTTCACCGGCGAGGACCAGCTCTACGCAATCAACCGAGAAGAGTGACCACACCAGCTCCGACTGAGAACGCAAGGCCGCTACCTTGGCGGTTGCCGAAAGACCGTCCATTTCCATCGTCGTCGCCTCAGTTGCGGAGCTGAAGCCCAACGTTACGTCAAATCCTGCATTTTGCCAAGCTAGGCCATACCAATTCTCGCCGCCGGCACGCCGTACGGCCGGCGCGTTGGTCGAGTTCTTTCCTACAAAGAGGGCGGTCAACCAACGATGCTCTTTTTGCGATGCCGGTGAGTGGGCGGTCATGTGCCACTGATTCGGATAGTCACCTGTACTGCCTCGCAGAACGGTCTCCGGGATGGGCACGGCGAACTGATCGGTTTGCGTCAGTTCACCGGTTGTGGGGAACGCCAAGTAGGCGCTCAAGCGGGCTGGACCTCTTTGTATATGCGCCCAGCGTCGTTCTTGTTCGATGTCCATTTGCTCCAAGGAATGGAGCAGCCACTGCGTTGTTACGGGTTCATCCGCATCGATTTGGTCAAAGATGACATATGCATACGGTTCTATCCATAGCACATGACGCAGGAAGGTGTTGACCGGGGTGTTGCGGTATGCCGAAGCGGCGGAACCCACGGTGTAGTGAAACGCGCTCCCCGTGAAGAAAGCCGTTAGCCGACCGTACGCATCCATATTGCGGCTGGGTTGACCTTTGCCGTCGATAAGAACGGCATTATGCGCCGCCGTAGTGACGGTCCAGCCATAGTGGTGCGTGTCGCCGTAGGCGATATAGTACCCGGAATCCAAAGTCAGCATTTCGTTGAAGGCGATGATGTTAAAACTGTTCTGATCGGCATGGCCGTGACCGAACGAGCCTAAAGGACTGCTCCGGAACTCGAACATCACGTTGTCGGCCGTATCCGCGATGTTGGAATGCATGAAAACGACTCCGGCGTCGGGA
>DUQB01000249.1 GCA_012838035.1 Bacillota bacterium
GGTTGGTTATGGTCTTTACAGTGTTCCTGCTCACGATCACGGCAGTGCTTCCGCTGCGTATCAACGCGGCTACAGATGATGTGCCCGAGGATATCTTTCTGCTGATCGGACAATCCAATATGCTGGGGTGCGCGCCGATCACGCCTCTGGATCTGGAGACTTTGCCAGGGGCGCTGTTGTTTAACGGTCGAGGTTGGGAGCCGTTGCGTGCATCCGTACAACGTTACTCAACGGCGCTGCCCACTCCAGGTAGGTCCAATTTGGGGCCTGGATACACCTTCGCAAGGAAACTTTCCGAAGTTACCGGCCGGAAGATAGGCATAGTCGCCAATGCTCGGGGAGGAACGCGCATCGCCTGGTGGCAGAAAGGTTATACGGGTGAAAACGATTATGATCTTTATGAGAAGGCCGTAGCTCAAGCGCGTTTAGCGTTGGAGAAAACACCTAACGCACGCCTGGCGGGGATTCTCTGGCACCAAGGCGAAGGTGACAATTCGGCTAGCGGAGCCGCCGAATACATTGAACGGCTGCAGACCCTGATAAGTGATCTGCGTCGGGATCTTAACGCTCCTGATGCTATCTTTATCGCAGGTGAAGTAGGTACTTGGAACGGGAGAGGGACTCAAGTCAATCCACAGATACGGAAAGCTGAAGAAGTGATAGATAATATGTACTGGGTCAGCTCTGCCGGCCTGGTTCCATTGCTTCAGGCAGACGGCACCCCGGATTTAACGGACCCTCACTTTAACACCTTGAGCCAACGCGTGCTTGGAGAGCGTTATGCCGATAAGGCTTTGACGATCCTCTACGGTTTATCTCCCGGCGTGGCCACATTATACGCAGCTAACGAGCTGTTTGACGGGCTACGCTTTACAGGTTACTCCACCACGCTGCCTATAGGCGATTACGATAAGCAAGCGCTGGAACGGCGGGGGATTGATGTAACTAAGCTGGCCTCTGTGCAGGTGGAATCGGGCTATGACGTGATTCTGCGTACCACCGAAGGCAGTGTTGTGGTAGTTGACGATACGGCTTCGCTCCACGAGCTTGTTCCACCAGGCTCCATTCAGGCGGTGTCGGTTGCTCCCAGCCCCATTTTTGCCCGTGTCAGCTTACTCGAGCATACATTGTTGTTGGCTCTGAACCAAAAGAGTTATCAGCTGCAACTGCCCTTTGGCGTAACCAAAGCGCCTGCAGTTGAGGTCACTTTACTCGACACGACCAGTATTCAGGAGCTGGCCGACAAACAGGTCAGCATCGAGGTCGTTCAGCCGACCACATTACCGGATACGGTGCGAGTAAGGACGCTGGATCAGAGTGGAACTGTGGTGCATGAGGCCGATATTCGGTTGACGGTTGCTCCCTTACCTAATATCGACGTCATGGTCGGAGTTGCTACCTTACCGATCAAGACCCAAACGGTCGTCTTACGCGGGAGTGCGGCGCTGCGCGTAACCGCGGATGGCCCTGCGGAGTTATTGGCGGGTTGCGAGGCTATTCTGACGCCAACCAATACGGAGCTGCCGGAAATAGTGTGGTACTCAGGAACCCAACTCCCGCAGGAAGCGCAACTAGATACCCTGACCGTTGCGGACGGTTTCTATATTCTTACTGTAAAAGTGACGACTCTGGCCGGATCAATCTATGAGCTCAATCAGAGTGTAAGGGTACACAACTGGAATAAACAAAACGATGAACTTCAGCCCATCACCGTTTCCGATTGGTTCGGCGCTATTAACCCGCGCTTAACCGTATCTGAGAGTGAAGGATGGCACTCATTTGTTGATGACCCGGAGCATTTTTGCGGTGATCGGCACCGCTTGGCGGGCGGTCAGGACGATTATCTGATCTGGGAGGTTCAAAGCGCCGAAAAGTACATCCTGACTTTGTACGCCATACGACCGGAGCAGGTGCCGAGCGTCGTAGAGGTGGCTGTGTCACCGGATATGGTTACGTGGCAGGCGCTGGACTATGCCATTGCCGTTAGCGAATGCGTTGCGCCTGTCGGGGGCGCAGAAAAGTGGTGGCAAATGTGTTTAACCGGTGAGTTGATGCCAGAAAGCGATCAAATGCGGTATATCCGTGTGTTCATGCAGTCAGGTTCTGATCCGGCGCAAGAGATCCAGCTGGGTAGTATGGAGCTATGGACGCCTGTAACGCAGTCGGAGTGAAGCGTGGATGATAAAAGAGCCATATCTTCAGGCAGATAGCGCCGGTATCTCAGCTGCGGCAATTGAGTAAACGGATGTGCTGCCACAAAGAAAAGAGGTGCCGTATCATTGTTGAGAAAACCAGGATCGAGATTACTGCTGCTGCTTCTCCTCGCATCAACGTTATGCGCCGTTTATGTCGGAGGCGTTGCGGCTGACCCGGCTACGTCCACATTGCGGATACTGGCGATAGGCAACAGCTTCAGCGTTGACGCCATGCAGCACTTATATCAGATAGCGGCTGATGCAGGCGTGAAGAAGATCGTGCTGGGAAACCTCTACATTGGTGGCTGTACGTTGGCGACCCACTACGGCAACGCTAAAAGTAATGCGGCTAGATACGTCTACTATAAGAATACGAACGGGACTTGGACATCGCAGGCTAACCAGACCATGCTGTTTGGAATAAAGGATGAGGATTGGGATATCATCACCATTCAGCAAGCCAGTGGCCTCAGCGGCGTGCTTTCTTCCTATTTGGAAGGAGAGACGCTACCGTATTTGATCAGGTATGTACATGATAACAAGACCAACCCTCAGGCCAAATTGGTTTGGCATATGACCTGGGCTTATCAACAAGACTCCAGTCATGCTTCATTTCCCACCTACAATCGTAACCAGATGGATATGTACCGTGCCATTGTTGACGCCGTGCAAAAGGCAATATTACCTGATCCCGGTTTTGCTTTCATCATTCCGACGGGCACGGCCATCCAGAACGTCCGTACCAGCTATATCGGTGACATCCTCACACGCGACGGGTACCATCTCAGTTATAATCTAGGTCGTTATATCGCCGGATTGACCTGGTTCCACGCCATCACCGGTCAGCCTATCGATCAGATTACGTGGGTCCCCAGCGAGGTGGAAATTCCTGCGGCATATATGCCCATCATCAAAGAGGCAGTACAAGCTGCTGTTATTAATCCTTTCGCAGTTACTCCGTCGAGTTACGCCACCAAGTGGTTAGCCGATGCTCTGCCGGATTCGATAGAACAACCAGAGATCCCGGTACAACTCAAGACGCCATCTTTTGATATACAGCAGGTCAACATCGAGATTGACGGTCAGACCCTTTATTCCGGGAACCGACCACCCGATGATCTCAAATTACAGACGGCAGCCTTAGCCCATGGGAAACACCTGCTTACCGTGACCTTAACCGATACTGCAGGTAAGACATACTCCGAATCGGTTGAGTTTGCTGTAGAACATTATCAGCTTAAGCTGCTCCCAGGTAAACATGGCAACAACATCCACGGCGTCATAACCATACAGTTCGTCAGTATCATAAAACCGGAAGAGTATTTGGAAGTAGAGTTGGCCTTGGTTCCGGTTGTGGAAAGCCTACGCACTGAACCCAAAACACTCTACGTTGGTACTGCTCTACCTGATGAATTCATTCTGGATACCCGCCTATTCGTCGACGGCGCTTATGATCTTGATGTGCTGACGACCACTTCTGCCGGAGCGTATCATCATCGACAAGAACGCATCGTAATCAAAAATTGGACGAAGTTGGAAGATCCGATTGAGCCACCTATGGTTTCTTCCTGGTTTGGTAACCACGACAGACTACTGACTGTCAATCGTTCTGCAGGCTGGACATTTACAAATGAGGCGCCGGAGCGCTTCTTCGGTGATGACAACCGGATTACGCCGAGCTCTCAGAGCAGTGAGTATCTCACCTGGGAACTACCAAATTTGGAGCGATTCGAACTGACTTTCTATGCTCAGCCGGAGCATTTGGAAGACATTGTGGAGGTCATGGTCTCAGTTGATGCGACAACCTGGACTACCATACCCTACACCGTGCATGTACTGGAGCAGCAATCAAGCGGTTGGGCCAAAGTGCAGGTTACCGGGGTGGTACCACCTACCTCACCAGCGAACTATATCCGTCTGGTTATGGATATGTCCGGCCGCGACAACCTTGTAGAGCTGGGTCATGTGTTGTTGTCCGCTCCCATCGAGTAGGCGCAACTATTGTTCGTCAACATGTGATCCGTGGTTAAGGAAGTGAGTGCGGCAGCGGCCAACCGACTCAATCCTAAGGCAGTAGTACATGTTGTTATCCCGGCGACATCTACACAATGCAGCAGAACTGCCGGAAGCGGTACTTGTGCGACAGCCGTTCCTGACGCGTCACTGTGTTGAACCAAGGTAACGACAAAACTGAACAGCAACGTGAAACGGCCGACGGGCGAACGCTCGTCGGCCTCTTTACTACCGGCAGCCTTATACGTGGCGCCGTTATCATTCATTTGCTGAACCATTCTGTTCAAAACAATGCTTACTGGTAACCCCCCGGATCGGCAGCGGATAATCGCCGGTGAAACAAGCCAGGCACAATCGCTCCTTTTGTATGCCCACTGCCTCAACCAGCCCCTCCAGGCTCAAATAACGGAGGGTATCGGCGCCGATGAGGCGTTTGATCTCCTCGATATTGTACTTAGCAGCCACCAGATCTGTTCCCTGGGAGGTATCGATCCCGTAGAAACAAGGATATAGATAGGGAGGAGAAGCTGCATACATGTGCACTTCTTTGGCTCCCGTCTCTCTAAGGAGCCTTACGATCTTGGCGCTGGTCGTACCGCGCACAATGGAATCGTCGATGATCACAATGCGCTTGTTCCGGATGACCGCCCCAATGGGGTTCAGCTTGATCCGTACCCCCAGCTCCCGCAGCTGCTGACTTGGCTCGATGAAGGTGCGGCCAATATAACGGTTTTTCAGGAGTCCAATCTCAAAAGGCAAGCCGGAGGCTTCGGCAAAGCCCATAGCAGCCGGCGTTCCCGAATCCGGGGCTGCGATTACTACATCCGCTTCCACAGGCGCTTCTTTCCAGAGGGTGGCTCCGATGCGTTTCCGCACCTGGTGCACGCTCTGTCCCAGGAGATTGCTGTCCGGTCGGGCAAAGTACACATATTCGAACACACAGAAAGATTCACGCTGTCTTTCTGCATACTTGTGGAATTTAACACCGTCCTGATCGATGATCACCATTTCCCCAGGCTGAATCTCTCGCAGGACTTCTGCTCCCAAGTTGGTGAGGGCACAACTTTCAGAGGCTAAAAGGTAACCATCCGGGCGGGCGCCCAGCACCAGAGGCCTGAAGCCCAATGGATCCCGCACGCCGATCAACCGCTTCCTGGTCAACACAACCAAGGCAAAGGCGCCGGCAAGCTGTTGGGCGGTTTTTACCAGTGCGGTTTCCAAATCCCCACCTTGTTGCGCCAGCAAATTAACAATCAATTCCGTATCTGTTGAGGTATTGAACACTGCGCCGCTGCGGGTAAGCTCGCCTCTGAGCTCTACTGAGTTGGTCAGGTTGCCGTTATGAGCCAAGGCAACTTGGCCGAAGGAGCTGTCCACCACCAAAGGTTGCGCATTCTCAGGCAGGTTCGAGCCTGTGGTGGAATAACGGACGTGGCCGATAGCGGCATACCCTTTTAGCTGTTTGAGCTTCTCTTCGGAAAACACTTTCGGCACCAAATCCGTGCCCTTGTACAGCATGATTTGTCTGCCGTCCGTTACAGCCATGCCGCTGCTTTCCTGGCCGCGGTGTTGGAGTGCAAATAACCCTAGATACGTCAGGGGAGCCACAGCGACATGGTTCTGACAATAAATCCCAAAGACGCCGCATTCTTCATTGATTTCTCTTGCCACCTATTTCTCCCCCAATAGCCGCTCTAATCCAGTATTCCACAGCTCCAGCATCTTCTGCAGGTCGGCTTCAATTACCCGGTTTTCGCCTAGTTCCACTGCAAACTCAGCGCCGCCCACTCTGCCCAGCAGGCTGATGGGAACGCCGTGCTCCACAGCCAGGTCGCGCACGGCCTCATAGTCTTCTTCGGACAGGGATAGCACGTACCTTGCCTGGCTTTCGCCGAACAACAGTCCGTCGCGCCGCTTGGAACTATGCAATCTCACCTGAGCGCCGATCCTTCCAGCCATGGCGCATTCAGCCAGAGCGACGGCAAGGCCGCCGTCGCTGATATCGTGGCAGGAGTTCACAAGCCCTTGGGCGATGGCTGTGCGACAGAACTCACCGTGGCGCTTTTCCGCGGCCAAATCCAGTTTTGGTCCTGGACCCGCAATCAGCTGCCGGCGCACTTCGAGATACTCGCTGCCGCTGAGCTCCTCACCAAGCTCTCCCACCAGTAGGATCAGATCTCCTGCGTTCTTAAAGGCGATGGTGGCATGTTTTTGGGCGTCTTCCAACACGCCCAGCATCCCGATGATCGGCGTGGGATAAATGGCCTGACCTTCCGTCTCGTTATATAGGCTCACGTTTCCGCTGGTGATCGGGGTGCCCAAAGCTTCGCAGGCTTCAGCAATGCCCAGGACCGTCTCCCGCAACTGCCAGTAGATATCAGGTTTCTCAGGATTACCCAGGTTCAGGCCATCCGTGATGGCGACAGGTTCACCGCCGCCGGCATAAATGTTCCTGGCAGCCTCCGCCACTGCCAGGGCGGCGCCCACCCGGGGGTTTTGGTAGCAGTAGCGACTGTTGCAATCGATAGTCAGGGCGATGCCGCGTTTGGTGCCCGGCAGACGCAGCACTGCCGCGTCGGAACCGGGACCAACCAAAGTGCCCAACTGCACGTGGTGGTCGTATTGCTCCCATACCCATCTGCGGCTCACGATGTTAGGGGAGGTCAACAGCTGCCAAAAGGCCTCCTGGATCTCCTCTAGTTCCAGATCAGGCAATTGCTGGAAGTCATACTGCCAAAGCTCATCCAGATAGGCCGGTTTTTCAGCCGGCGGTACGTAAGCAGGTGCGCCATCCGTGGACAATGATTTTGCCGGTACCTCAGCCGCCAACTGCCCATGATGGAAGATGCGCAGCATGCCGTCGCCCGTGACCCTGCCCACCACTACCGCGTGCAGGCCCCATTTAGCAAAAATAGCCTTCACCTGTTCTTCCGTACCTGCTTTGGGAACCACCAGCATCCGTTCTTGCGATTCAGAGAGCATGATCTCATAGCTGTTCATGCCGGTCTCGCGCTGGGGTACCAAGGTCAGGTCCATCTCAATGCCGCAACCGGCCTTGCCGGCCATTTCAGCAGAGGAACTAGTCAGGCCGGCGGCGCCCATGTCCTGAATGCCGACCACCACTCCGCTTTGGATCAGCTCCAGGCAGGCTTCGATGAGGAGTTTTTCAGTGAAAGGGTCGCCCACCTGCACGGAAGGCCTCTTTTCCTCGTTCTCCTCGCTAAGCTCAGCGGAAGCGAATGTGGCGCCGTGGATGCCGTCCCTGCCGGTGGTGGAGCCCACGACCATCACCGGATTGCCGACGCCGTCGGCAACAGCTTGTGTGATCAATTCATGGGGTGCCAAGCCGACGCTCATGGCATTTACCAGACAGTTGCCGCTATAGCAGTCAGCGAAGCCGACCTCCCCGGCCACTGTGGGCACACCTGTGCAGTTGCCGTAATCGCCGATCCCTGCCACCACCCCGCGCACCAAGCGCCGGACATGTTCGTCCTGGGGATTGCCGAAGCGCAGGGAATTGAGATTGGCGATGGGGCGGGCACCCATGGTGAAGATGTCCCGGAGGATGCCGCCTACGCCGGTGGCTGCTCCCTGGTAAGGTTCCACAGCAGACGGATGGTTGTGGCTTTCCACTTTCATGACGATGGCCAGGCCGTCGCCGATATCCACGGCACCGGCATTCTCGCCGGGGCCAACCAGGATTCTTGGCCCTTTGGTGGGGAAATATTTGAATAAGGGCCGGGAATGTTTATAGGAACAATGCTCGCTCCAGAGCACTGCATACATGCCGAGTTCGGTGTAATTGGGAAGTCTGCCTAAGATCTCACATATCCTTTGATACTCTTCGTCCTTCAGACCCATGGCTTTCCAGGCCTGGGTCTGTTTGATCTCCTCAGGCTTTAACATATCCCCTAACCCCTTTCAGCTAAATAAGCGATGGCTGCCTGAAAGAGCAAAAGCCCATCGGCGCCGCCCAGGACAGCTTCGCTGCTGCGCTCAGGATGGGGCATCATCCCCAGCACGTTGCCTGCTGCATTGATAATACCGGCGATATTGTCCACGGAACCGTTGGGGTTTGCTTCTGAGGATGCATTGCCGGTTGCGTCTGCATAGCGAAAGACGATCTGCTTGTTTTTCCGCAACTGCTCCAGGCCTTCAGGATCCAGAAAGTAGTTGCCTTCACCGTGGGCGATGGGAACCTGGATCAGCCGGCCTTCGCCATAAAGGTGGGTGAAGGGCGTCTTGTTGTTCTCCACCCGCAATAACTGGGGCTTACAGACAAAGCGCAGGCTGCGGTTGCGCAGCATCGCCCCCGGCAACAGTCCTGCCTCCAGCAAAATCTGAAACCCGTTGCAAATCCCCAGCACCAGACCACCCTGGTCGGCGAAATCTTGCACCGCCGCCATGATGGGAGAGAAGCAGGCCAAAGCGCCTGTTCGCAGATAGTCGCCATAGGAAAAACCGCCTGGGAGGATCACGCACTGAGCGTCATCCAGAGAAGCGTCCTGATGCCAAACGGCGGTCACTTCCTGGTGGAGGACGTTTCGCAAGATATGAATGCAATCCTGATCGCAGTTGGAGCCTGGAAAGACCACCACGGCGAATTTCATCTAGGCACCTCCACCAGCTGATAGTCATACTGTTCGATCACGGGGTTCGCCAGCACCCGGTGGCAAATCTCATCCAACTGCCGCTCCGCTTCCGCCCGGGAGTCCACATTTAAAACCATTTCCAGATACTTACCAATGCGTACCTTTTCCACGGCGGAATAACCCAAGGATCCTAAAACGCTCCGTACGGCTTTGCCCTGGGGATCCAGAACCGCATCTTTCAACGTCACGTGAATCTCTGCTTTCCACATGTCAGATAACCACCTTTTACTGTCGGCACAATCTGCGGTAGACTTCGGCATACGCTTCCACAACGCTGCCCAGATCTCTGCGGAAGCGATCTTTGTCCAGCTTCTGGAGACTCTGCTTGTCCCAGAAGCGACAGCTGTCAGGTGAGATCTCGTCTGCCGGCAGGATTTCGCCTGTCTGGGTGCGCCCAAACTCCAATTTAAAGTCCACTAAGATGATGTCTTTCTCCAGAAGATGCGGCTCCAAAATTGAGTTCACGCGCAGAGCAGCTTCTTTCAATTTATCCATTTCCTCTTCAGTGGCTATGCCCAACGCCAGGATGTGATCCCTGTTGACCAAAGGATCGTGCAGCTCGTCGTTTTTGTAGTAGAACTCCACAACCGTACGAGGCAGCCTTTCTCCTTCCGGCAAGCCCAGGCGTTTGGAGATGCTGCCTGCCGCAATGTTGCGAACCACCACCTCCAAGGGAATAATCTGGACTTTTTTCACCAACATTTCTCGCTCGTTTAGGGTCTCGATGAAGTGGGTCCTAACCCCTCCGGCTTCCAGCAGCCTGAAGAAATAATCGCTGATCTTCAGGTTTAAAGGCCCTTTACCCTGGATCTGGGCCTTCTTAGCGCCGTCGCCTGCCGTTGTATCGTCCTTGTAGTACACGATCAATTGATCCGGCTGAGTAGTGCTATAGATGATCTTGGCCTTTCCTTCGTAAAGCTGAGCGACTTTCATTTGCCTTCTCCTCTCATGGCTAAATAGTTCTCTCATCTGCTGTTTTCACGCAGCTACCCTCAGGTATTTCTCCGGCTAAGCGAGGATTTGTCGGCGGTGATCAGTGCACCGCGCCGACTTCAGAGATGCAGCTGCAAGCTCCGGCAATGGTCTCCTTTCCTGTACGGCTGCTCTGACGGATAGTTCTCTGCATGCGTTCCTTGTCCACAGCAAGTGTGTTCAAGACCTCGGCCAATCGCTTGGATGCCAAGGCCAGTGGGGCCACAATTTCCAGGAAACGCTGGGAGGCGGAAGTAATGATGTCTCGCTGATGTTCTGAGCTTCGATCCATGTACATGGTGGGGATGCGGGGAGTGAATACTTTCCAGAGGCTTTTCGTGTGTGCGAAGTTCCAGGGGTTGCGCTTGTGAGGCATGGTGGAAGAGTCCGTCAGTTCCTTTGGGAAGGTATTCTCCCATCTCGCCGCTCGCTGCAGGCGTTGCGGTTCATCCGCCGGAATCTCTGTATCAAAGGCTTCCGGATCAGGATAAATCACGGAGTCGGCATTGTAGTCGCCGACAACGCCTGCGACTGCTTGTTGGTCGCAGGCGCGTCTCATCTTTAGAGTATCCAGAATGTCTTTGGAGGTGGCAGCAAGGGGAATAACCGGTTTCACGTCATCGTCTGCGTATTTGAACAGACAGTTCGCTAAAGCGCGAATATTGCGTCGAGCATTTTCTTCTTCCAGGTGCGCTTCCTGGGGGGTGATCCGCCTCGGTTTCTCCTCAACCTGATCCACTGCTTTTGTAGAACACGGTCCGCGCTTGGCGGACACTCTCTCCGGCGCTGCTTCCACTTCCGGTTCGGAGGTGATCCGCGCGTCTTCAGAAGGGTACTTGCTCAGGCCCTGTGCCGACTCCGGATCAGATCGATAGTATCTGTGGTGCAAGGGGCTGAGATTGACGAGGATCTCTCTTTGCATGCGTTCCCCTCCGAAATGAAAAGGCGGGTAGGCTTAAGAAGCCTAC
>DUQB01000250.1 GCA_012838035.1 Bacillota bacterium
AGTGATTCAGGCGCTGGCAGAAGTGGGAGACGCGCTGCCGGCAACTCTGCGCGAAACGGCGCAAGGCGGCTTGGCAAATACGCCGACAGGTAGGCGGCTCATGCTCAAACTGCAAGATGCGGGAGCAATCGGCCAGTAACGGCTGTCAACTGCAATGTATAAAAACAGGGCAAGCGCATAAACATCGGGCTTGCCCTGTTGATTGTCCGCTAAGGTGACCAGTTTGCCGGAGGCACCTACTTGCCTACAACGATATTACACAACTTACCCGGCACGGCAATGATCTTCTTGATTTCCTTACCGGCAATCTCGGTCTGGATTTTCTCGCTCTTAAGGGCGATTTCCTGCAAGCCGGCGGCATCGATGTCCGCAGGTACCATGGCCTTATCACGTACTTTGCCGTTCACCTGTATCACGATTTCCACCGTATCGTCGACGGTGAATGCTTCATCCCAAGTGGGCCAAGGCTCGTATGCCAAGGTCTCCGCATGACCTAAACGTTGCCATAACTCTTCCGCTATGTGAGGCGCAAAAGGTGAGAGCAAGAGTACAAAGCCTTCCATATATCGCTTTGGTAGCTTGGTTTCCTTCTGAGCCTCGTTCAGGAAGATCATCATTTGCGATATGGCAGTGTTAAAGCGCAACTCTTCGATGTCTTGCGTGACTTTCTTCACTGTTTTGTGGTATATCCGTTCCAATGGCGCCGGTGAACCTTCCCAAGGCGCAATAGCCGGGTTGAGTCGCCCGTCTTCGGTAACGTATAGACGCCATACTCGCCGCAAGAAGCGATGGACGCCCTCAACACCCTTGGTATCCCATGGTTTAACCGCCTCCAGCGGCCCCATGAACATTTCGTATAGGCGCAGCGTATCCGCTCCGTGAGAAGCGACAATGTCGTCGGGGTTGATGACGTTCCCGCGCGACTTGCTCATCTTCTCGCCGTTCTCGCCTAATATCATGCCTTGGTTGACCAAGCGCCGGAAGGGCTCCTTCGTCGACACGACCCCGATATCATATAGCACCTTGTGCCAGAAACGGGCGTACAGCAGATGGAGGACGGCATGCTCCGCACCACCTACGTACAGGTCTACCGGCAGCCAGTATTTCTGCAAGTCGAAGTCTACCGGCGCCTTCGTATTGCGCGGGTCGATGAAGCGGAGATAATACCAGCAGCTGCCGGCCCATTGCGGCATGGTGTTGGTCTCTCGGCGCGCTTGCTTTCCGGTAACAGGATCCGTAATGTACAGCCAATCCGTCACGTTGACCAACGGCGATTCACCGGTGCCGGAAGGTTTTATTTCGCGCACATCCGGCAGAAGCAGCGGCAACTCATCGTCGTTGAGCGGTCGGACCGTCCCGTCTTCCAAATGGAGAATGGGGATGGGCTCACCCCAGTAGCGTTGGCGACTGAACAACCAGTCACGCAACCGGTAGCTTACCTTTCTCTGTCCTTTACCCTGTTCTTCCAGCCAGGCGATGATCTTCTCTTTGGCAGGTTCCACGGCCAACCCGTTGAGTAATCCTGAATTGATCATTACGCCGTCACCGGTGTAGGCCGCTTCGGTTATATCGCCCCCAGATACGACGGGGATGATGGGTAGGTCGTGCATGCGGGCGAATTCCCAGTCGCGCTGGTCATGGGCAGGCACGGCCATGATTGCTCCGGTACCGTAACCGATTAGTACGTAGTCGGCGACCCAAATGGGCACCTTGGCGTTGTTAACCGGATTAATGGCATACGCTCCGGTGAACACGCCGCTTTTCTCTTTGGCCAACTCGGTACGCTCCAAATCGCTCTTCTTGGCCGCTTCCTCCTGATACGCCTGCACCGTCGCCTTATACTCAGGAGCTACAATTTTCTCCACTAACTCGTGCTCCGGTGCAATGACGCAGTAAGTGGCGCCAAAGAGCGTATCCGGCCGAGTGGTGAATACCTCCATTTCCAGATCCGGCTGTTCGGCTATGGCGAACGTTACTTCAGCGCCTTCGGAACGTCCGATCCAGTGGCGTTGCATCTCTTTAATGCTTTCCGGCCAGTCCAGCTCTTCCAGATCGTTGAGTAAGCGCTCGGCATAGGCGGTAATGCGCAGCACCCACTGACGCATTGGTTTACGTATGACTGGGTGCCCGCCGCGTTCGCTCTTACCATCGATGACCTCTTCGTTCGCCAATACGGTACCCAATGCAGGGCACCAGTTCACCATCATTTCCGCTTGATAGGCCAAGCCCAACTTGTACAATTGCAGGAAAATCCACTGGGTCCAACGGTAATACTCCGGATTGGTAGTGGAGACTTCCCGGTCCCAGTCATAAGAGAAACCCAGGGACATGATTTGACGCTTGAATGTGGCGATATTGCGCTGCGTAATCTCCGCCGGATGCCGCCCGGTTTCTATGGCATACTGCTCTGCCGGCAGACCGAACGCGTCCCAACCCATGGGGTGCAGCACGTTGTAGCCTTTCATCCGCTTATATCGCGCCAGAATATCCGTTGCAGTATACCCTTCCGGGTGCCCCACGTGTAACCCGGCTCCCGAAGGATACGGGAACATATCCAGAATATAGTACTTCGGTTTGTCCGATACGGAAGGCGTCCGGAACGTACGATTCTCCTCCCAGTACCGTTGCCATTTTGGTTCGATTTCGCCGGGAAGATAATCACCAGGCCGCCTAGCTGCGGTATCTGTTGTACTCATACCCGAACTCCTTTCTCATGCGCTTGATCCGAATTGCCGGTAATAAACCACTTTAATAGCCTTAGTTTGTTGCCGGAAAAAGAAAAACTCACGTCCGTAAGGGACGAGAGTTTGCTCCCGCGGTACCACCCTAATTGACCTGTGTAGGTCCACTTCTTTAGCTGCCGGTAACGGAGGCCCCCGCCGGAGACGCCGTAACGGTTCTCCGGAGCTCCCAGGCGAGTTTGTGGTTTCATGATATCGGCTCGCACCACCACACCGACTCTCTGGCATCTGAAAGACCACTACTACTCCTGATCATCGCAACCATATATTTACTACCTATTCTAGGCTTCATGGCGCTCTTTTGTCAACGTGAGGCCGCTGTTATTAGATGCGGCGCGTATCGTCCAAGGTTCAGCTGCTGATCATCAAAGCCGCAATACCGGCTCTACGCTCCTAAAAACGAGTATAGCGGTAAAGCGTAAAGCTGAGCGGATGGGGGAGCGTGACCCGGGTTTCGCCACGTGCATCAACTTCCAGTCGCTGCTCTTGACCTCTGCCTGCCACCAGCTCTAATTCCAGGCGACAACTTGCTAGTTGCCACAACCGGAAACGGTGTCGCGGCATCGGATCAGCTTCCCTGTAGATGACGAGATAACCGTTTTTGTCATCAGTAATACACTGAAAGCCCGTCCATCCCGTGCCGTCAGGCTCTTGCCCGATGGGGAGAATGATACTATTCAGTATGGCCTCTTGATGCTCTTTATATTTTGCGAGCTCGGGGGCTAACTTTTTCTGATCTTCGTCGGTAAGTCCGGTCAGCTCCATCCAAGCCAAAGGATTAGCGCACACCGTGGTGCCAAAGGCATACTCTATACCGCAATGTATCGGCGCTAATGGGTCATCCGGGTATTTATCGCTGTTGCGTCGTACATTCAGGAATTCCATCTGCAGCCGATTGGTGGGGAAGTAACGGGCCAGCATCCACAGATTGCGCAATGTGCGGTGAGGATAATAGCTGCGAAAATCGGTATAACGATTCTCCAAGAAGAGGTTGCCGTAATGGCTGCGACCAAAGTAACCTAAGCGAATCTCGGCAGTTACGTCCAAATTGAAGGTGACCTGTCCTTCAGTCTCTTCGATGACCCGTTGTAACATGCGCACAAAGCGTTCTTCGCCGATTTTGGAACGCAACTTCACCGCATCGATCTTGAAATGAGTAACATGATGGGCGCGATGCAGGTTTACGAGGATGGCGGCATCATCTTCCCAGTGCTTAAAATGGTCTACCGAGTCTGGCGCAAACCAAAGGCCCAGGCGTAACCCCAAGGCTGCAGCTTTTGCCGCAATCGGGGCCAATCCGTTGGGGAAGCGTTCCGGATGAGGTTCCCAGAAGGGCGCCTCAGCCGCATGGAATCCTTCCCAACGACCATTAGGGTTGGAAGCGGTGGTAGCGCCTCTTTGCCAGCCGTCATCAATTTGATAGATGCTGATGCCCAGCTTGGCGGCCACAGGCAGTTCCGACAGGACAAAAGCCTCGCTGACTCGTAAATCTCGAGACCGATCGCCCCAGGTATTGCTCATCACATAGAAATCACGTGCGGGTGCAGGTTCATGCACGCAGCGATGATACTGCTGCAAGGCGAGCAAGGCGCCTGTTTCCCCTTCCTGCGCTACGCCCACGGCTACTCCGTAGGTCTGGAACGCTTCCCCGGCGGCCAGGTCGTCTGCGCCTATGCCGCTGCCGGTGACGCTCAATCGTTTGCCGTGCAGGTAGAAATCGTGTCCGGGATAGTTGAGTTGCGCCAAGGGCGTCGCACTCTCTTTCACGACAATAACGGACCTGTCGGTGAGGACATCGGTGAAAAACAGGAGGTTGCCTTGCAGGCTCTGTTTCTCCGTGTGATATGTAAACCCATGTTGAGTTTGCACCAGGTTGTCGCGGCGGTCGGTGACATCGTATAAGGTTACGGTACGCCAGCGCAGATGCTGCGGACTGAATGTAAGACCATCCAGGGTGTCCAGCGTTTCATTTTCCTCCGACTCAACCACCGTGTCCGTACTGGTACGGGCTGCATGCGGGATATACTCGTAGCGGCTGCGAATAAAGGCGCATCCCGGATAAATCAGATGCGTCCACATAAAAACGCCTTGCGGCCGGGTGAAGGGTAGGCGCACGCGCATCGCCGGTGCGGCTATTCCCAAGTCATCGTAGATGTCGACATGGGGTTCGCCGGGCAATGTTCCCTTTCCCGGTAGGCAGCCGGGAACGCTTTCATCAAGCGCAGGCCCGAGCCATTGGGTATCGGTCGATTTATCGAGCAGGCTGACCGCTATCGGTACGCCGGTAGAGCATGACCAAGTACGTTCTATTAATTCGTTACCAATTGTGAGATGCTCATTATGATATCTTATGTAGCAAGTGGAGAGCAGTTGTTTTTCCATGGCCGGACCTCCCTAACATACCCTATTATGTCCCATATTGGTTCTAAGCCGACCTGGTCAAACCCTGGTTTTTATCGTGTATTTTATATTTGAGGTGAGCATATGAGCGGTAAACCGTTGCCCAGAGAGTTTTTTCAACGTGACGCTTTACAATTGGCGCACGATTTGCTGGGCTGTACCTTGGTACATGCTTCTCCTGAGGGCTTAACCGCCGGTATCATTGTCGAAACGGAAGCTTATCGCGGGCCTGCCGATGCGGCGGCTCACACATATAGGGGTAAGCGTACGGCCAGAACCGCAGCCATGTATGGCCCGGCGGGACATGCGTACATCTACCTGATTTACGGCATGTACGAGTGTTTAAACGTGGTCGGCGGCGACATCGATAATCCTGAAGCGGTGTTGATTCGGGCTTTGGAACCGGTGTCCGGCGTGGAGTTGATGGCGCAGCGCCGGAGAGTAGATATGACCAAACCGCGTGCTTTGCGCCAATTATGCAGTGGTCCCGGCAAGCTGACGCAAGCGATGGGCATCACCAGAGCCGAGCACTACGGCATTGATCTGTGTGGTAATGTGCTTTATGTCACGCCGGGAAGAATAATAGCCGAGGCGCAGATTGCCACAACGCCGCGCATCAACATCGACTATGCCGGGGAATGGCGGGATCTGCCTTGGCGTTACATTGTGAAAGACAGCCCATATTTGTCACGCCCATGGCGCGGAGCCTAACGGGCGGCAGGAGTATGCGCAGCAATACGGAATTGCTGCATAAACCGAGTGGAGGTGCCATATGAATAAGCTTTTGCATGTAAGGGTAAGGGTGTCGGATTTAGAGCGTTCTATTGCCTGGTACAAAGAGTACTTGGGATTCGAATTGGAACGGCGCACCGAACGCTCGCCGGCAGGCAACCAGCTGGCTTTCGTGCGTTTACCGGGTAGCGAGGTGCCTATCGAATTTTGCTATTCTCCCGATTATGAACTGGCGGTGCCGGAAGACCTGATGCATTTTGCCATCGGCGTGCCCGATTTGACTGCCGTATGCGCCGAGCTCGAAGCCAAAGGATTGGAGATTTGGCCCGAAAACTGGCGTGAAGCATTCGCAGCCGGTAGAAAGATGGCGTTTATCATCGATCCGGATGACTATGAAATTGAGTTATTGGAACTAAAAAGTAACAAAATTTGAGGCGCCTAACAGCAGGACCTGGTGGTGATCCAACGAAAAGAGCAACAAGTTGTGGCGCTGAAGTGATGCGCTACAAAAAAAGGAGGCGCACACTATGCGGAAGTACGTATGTCTAGCTCTGCTGATTCTTGTCTCCATCACAGCGCCGGCTAATGCGGCCTTTGGTGTAAGTGGCGGTTTAGGATTAAGTCTGATCAATCAAGAGCTCTATCTTACGACTACGGTACGCCCGGATATCTCCATAGGCAAGTTGGGCATTGGCCTGGACCTGACATTGAACTTCAACCAGCAGGGTATTCGCGCTGCAGATTGGGATAGTTGGCAGAAGTCGTTGGCTCGCAGTATCCGCTATGTGCGCTGGGGTCACAAAGGCGATTCCCTCTACCTACAGGTCGGTCAGCTGGAGAACGCGAGTATCGGCACCGGCATTATCGTCAGCGATTACAGGAACATCAATACGCAAGCGTTAAAGGAAGGAGAGCGGCGGATAGGCTTCGTCGGCGATCTCGACCTCCAATACATTGGGGTAGAGACGCTGGTTAACGATGTAGTCCAACCAAGCGTTTATGCTGTTCGGTTTTTTACGCATCCTACAGCCTTTCTGCCTGACAACGCCTTCGATAAGCTCACTATCGGCATCAGCATGGCGCAAGATACTCGCAGCGAGGCTCCGTACAATGAACTGAACATGAAAGCAGTTGATGCGTATTTTCCGTTGGCTGAACCATTACGGTTGTATGCGCATTATGCATTTATTACCGACCATGGCGACGGCTGGGGAGTCGGCGCCCGCGGGCGGCTGGGTCCCATCAGCTATCTGGCTGAATTGCGGCAGATGGATGCCGATTTCGTAGCGTCGCCTTTTTCCAAGAAATATG
>DUQB01000251.1 GCA_012838035.1 Bacillota bacterium
AAGTTACACATGACACTTGACAAACGACATCCCTAGCCAGAATCGGCGCGAGAGGATTTCTATCCTCATCAATCCGATTGTGAGGTGTCGTTTCATGTTGCGTCCCGCGCGTTCTCATCTTCAGTACCAGCGGTTTGTCATTGATGAGTTACATATCTTTGGTCTACTAGGCATCAAACCCTTTGCGGACGAACTCCAATGGATTACCGCCTTCCTCTGTTGTGATTTGTCACCCATCTATGCAGCGCTTCTGGATACCTACTCGACCCTAGGGCGTCCGGCACTCGATCCCTGCGATCTGTTCCGTTCGCTACTGTTAATGACTTTCCTTGGATACGAAAGCCTAGACGACTGGGTCGATATAATGCGTCGCAACCCTCTGTATGCCATTGTATCTGGCTTTGACCCCAAACATGTGCCTGGGGCAACCACCCTGCGTGATCTCATTGACAGACTCTATGATTACGAAAACCGGCACGAACGACGTAAGGCTCGTAAAAAACTCCGTCGCTTTCGTACAAAGCCAACCAAGAAGTATAAGAAGGGCGAAAAAGCCCCACCCCGACATCCACAAATCGTGGCCAAGCTCGCTGCTCGTTTTGTCAAAGGCAGGCTCGCTGGCGGTCGTCCCGAAGACACCATGAACCACATCCTCAAGCAGTGCTTTGTCATGCCCTCAGCTCAACTCGGACTGTTGGGTAACACCCAGGAGTTGATTCTGTCCGGTGATGGTTCGCAATACAAAAGTGGTGCTAATCCCTTAGGGCGCAAGGTTTGTGACTGCCGTAAAAAAGGTATCTACAACTGCAAGTGTCCTCGTCGTTTCCCCGACCCCGATGCCTCTTGGGGCTGGGACTCCTATCGCGGTAATTACATTTATGGCTATGCCGCTTACGAACTCACCGCGGTTGGCGGTAAGTATGATCTTCCCGCTTATATACTGTTCGCTGCTTGCCAACGTCACGATTCTGTATCAGGTCTAGTCACGCTTGATCGGGTTTACCAGGTTTACCCAGAGTTCAGTCTGCGTTACTTCCTAGGCGACTCTGCACACGATGCGTTGGAATTCTACCGGTATTTACACCACCACAACACTCTGCCTATTATCGATCTCAATTCCCGTAACAAGGGAAAGAATACGTTGCTTGGGGACATTACCATTGACGAGTTGGGTCATCCTGTATGCTCAAAAGGCCTGCCCATGGTCTATGACGGTGCTTGCCACGGTCGCAGTCGAATCAAGTGGGTTTGCCCCTTGGCGGAGCGGGGCAAACACAAACCCGAATGCGCCTGCACCGCTTCCACCTATGGGCGTACCTTCTATACCAAACCCGATGACGACCCTCGTCTCCACACGCAGCCACCACGGGGTTCAGCCGACTGGAAAGTGTTGATGGCCAAACGCTCTGGTTCCGAACGATCTAACAGCCGCAAAAAGGCGGACTTGAACTTGAAGAATACACGTATTCGCTGCTCCCACCGTCGTTTTGTCCAAATTTCCATGGCTGGCATGGTCCAACACATGAACGCCTGGATTAAAGAGGCGGTAGCAAATCGGGGTCCAGTTGCTGCTATGCTGCAGCAACTGATGCCACTTTTGCCAGTGGTAGCCTAAAGCAAGGCTGTCTTGTTCGAACTGATAGGCCTGGAAAAAGCATTCATTTATCAGGTCTGCTTCAACGCGTTCAAAACCAGATCCATCGTTGTTAATGGCTCTCTTTGAGACCTTAATGCGTACACTTTTTAAGAAAACCGTTCGTCCTTCCGCCGTTTGGGACATTTGTCAACCTAGCGATGGGGTTAGTTTCCGAGAACCCTCT
>DUQB01000033.1 GCA_012838035.1 Bacillota bacterium
ATACACACCACTTTCGTACCGTAGCGGATGGAGCGATCGTAGAGGAAGGCGACGGGGACGTCGATGTCAATCATACTATCCCAAAGATCACCGATCATGCATGACACCTCCGGACAAAATCTAATTCGCGCGCTGCCGACACGACGCAATTCCCCTGTTTCGACGCCCATCCGAAGGGTCCTGCTTGTTTAGATAGTATAAGTAACCTTTTCTTTGGAACACTTGAGCAACAGGCGACCGAGCACCTTGCTTAAACCACAGTCTCGCTACGGACAGCCGATACTGAACAACCGATCTAACGGCTTTGCTTTCACCTACTTCGCACTGCCGATAAACGCCGGTTTGGCGCACAGAGCGGCGAACAGCGCCAAACCGACCGCATCGTCCGCATCAAAGCGATTTAGGCACGGGCTATCGATGTCCAGAACGCCTGTCGTCTGTTCTTCGTAAAATAAGGGTACGACGATTTCCGAGCGGCTAAGTGCATCACAGACGATATGGCCGGAAAACTGATGCACATCCGGCACAACGATAGTGCGCCGTTGTTGCACTGCCGTACCACAAACGCCTTTACCGACTTGAATGCGAACGCAAGCCGGTTTTCCTTGAAATGGTCCCAACACCAGTTCGCCGCCCTTCAGCAGATAAAAACCTGCCCAGTTGACGTCCTCCAGCGAATCGTACAGTAAGGCCGCCGCGTTAGCCAAATTGGCCAACCAGTCTGGTTCCGATGAGATAAGCGCCTGCAAAGAGTCGTGTAAAGCGGCATAAAACGCCGCTTTCTCTTTATTGCCTATTGCTGCGATCTCCATGGTATTCACCCACGCTCCCCATTCAATAAGCGCCGGATAGCGCCGATGAGTTCACCTGCTCCGACATTCGAGGAAACAAACGGGGTTGCCAATACGCCGACATCAGCCCCGGCCACTTGGCCTGTCTCTCCGTTTAAACACTCCCAAATGCTCGGCCAAGCCAGAGCCCAGTTGGTGATGGCCGTGAGCACCTGTTCTCGCAATTCCGGATAGTAATTCGCAATAGCATGTGCGGCTGTGGCGCACGATTTAGGCCAGGCTGGGCCGCGCCAGTAGTAATTAGCCTCGTATTTAGGCTCGTTCGGAGCCACGGTATGCACGCCGTATCGTCCTATCAGTTTAGCAACATGAGGCTTCATCCGGTCTGCCTGCTCCTGGGACGCCAAGTTGTAAGCAAGGAAGAACAGGCCGTCCAAGCCCACAGCAGTCTCCATGGTACCGTCGGCATGTTTCACCCCGTACCAGCATTTGCTTTCGTCCCATAGAACCTTGTTTGCCGCGTCCAGTGTGAGCTCCGCCTCAGCAAACCACTTGTGCGCCGCTTCCTCCAGCCCTAGTATCTGCGCCATTTCGCCCATGGACCTTTCGTAGCGGCATCGCTCCGCGGCAAAAACTGCCGGATAGACATACGGTTCGTCGTAGTAAGTGATGTCGGTGAAAGCGGGCGCAACGTCCAACCCTGTATCAAAGCTGGTCAGCGCAGCCCACAAATGCAAGTTTTCCAGCTTCGCATCACGCGAATCGCAGATGAACTCGTAGTAACGCCGGAGAGGCTCATACCAGCGTCGCAGCGCTTCCTTGTCGCCTGTGGCATGGTAGTATGCCAACGCGACCCAAGGGAAGTGCGGCGTTTGAATGACGCCTTTACCTCGAGCCCAACGTTCTCCAGGTGTTTGCTCGTCAATGTAGATGGCGTGCGAGATAAAACCGTCCTCGCGTATGCTGTTACAGAACAAGTCCAACGCATGTCGCAGAAACTCACCGGGATGATCCGGATCCAGCAATGAGTTATAAGGCAGAGCACTTGTCCCCCATGTCCATAGCCCTTTATACACCGGCAACGCTTCCAACAAAATGAAACCCCAGTTAGGGTGTTGGAAGTAGTTTTGCCTGATCACCGCCCAACATTTATAGTAGCTTTGGGCCACCTGGCTGCTGGGGAAGTCGGGAGCCGGGATCCGCTCCAGCCAACCATTCCACAGTTTCTCTATCCTATCTGCGAGATTAGTGACCAGATTCGCTTGCGCCAGTTCGGCCGATAGCGTACTCATAGCCAGCATCCGGCATGCTTGCTGCTGCTCAACGGAATACTTGGCCAGAGCGAATTGGACATCTAAGGCCAGTACGAAATAGCGACCTGCACCAACCGTCCCGTTGAGTTTCCCGTTAAAGATAGCCGTACGGTATTCCTCCAGTGAATCGTAGACGCCGAAATCCATTGTGGTATCGGTTGCAATCCATAGCTGCTTGCCCGCCTTGTTTTCTAATGCGAAAGCGGTAGGCGCGGTGTCGGAGCTGCTCACCGTCAAACCTACATCACTGGTATACACTATATAAAAACGCCGGTTCATCTGCCGATGCAGCGTCCGCTGCTTAAAAGTGAACTGCCAGGTCACGCCTGTATCACATGCGCAACCCATCTCCTCCAGCATGTTCAAGCCAAAATTGGCAAAGACGACCTGACGTCGATTGTAGTTGGGTGTGTTCTCCATCGCCTGGAAGAAAAACGGTAATCGAGTCGGATTCGGCTTGTTTCCCAAATCACCCGTGCCGAACTCATCAAAGTAAAAGCTGAAATCAGGTTGCTCTTCATATGTGCTGGCCGTGCGCATATCCAGGTTGTAACCTATCTTGCCGAAGTCCGACGGATAATAATAAGCAGTCGTACTCTTGTTTTCCTTAATTGAGACGGCCGTACGCCGCGGCAGTTTCTCATCAAACGACGTTGTCAAAGTGCGCCAAATGCTCAAAAATATCAACTCCTATTCACGGGCAAAACGGGAGTGTCACATCCCATGGTTCGTCTCCTCGTGTCGCACTACCTTCTCCTTGTCGTAGATATCTCAGACCAGTTCCGGCAAGAACGCCTCAAGTTCCCCGGTCCATACGGACGCAAAAGCATCTAAATACCGTAGCGCAACCCTGTGCGCCGCCTCCCGATCACAGCAGGAATTCCATTCTCAGTAGGTAATAACCGATATTATGCGCTACACGGCTCACCTTGCGCAAGAACTCACCTATCAATACTACCGCTGTCGCCGGGATATGGCGGCTGGTACCCAGTCAAGCCGGCTTTTATGATACAAAAACCACCTATTCAAGAAGAGAGGTTCGGACATGTTACTTGGCGCCGCTAAAGTGATCATCACTCCCCCTGTAGGTATCAATTTGGCAGGATACTCCGCTCGCGATCACGGTTCGGAATCAATCGCGCATGATCTGGAGGCGCGTATCTTCTGGCTGGAAGACACAGACAGCCGGACGCAACTCTGCATTGTCAGCGCCGACCTCATCGGGTTCGACTATCCCCTCGTGCAGGCGATACGGCAGGATGCATATGAGCAATTCGGCTTGCCTGCGGAGCATTTGCTGCTGGCTGCCAGCCATACCCATTCCGGACCACAAACCGCCTCCAGCTTAGAGAAGGCTGGAGGACCGACAGATCCGCAATACTTAGTTGATCTGCGCGGTAAAATCATCACAGGCATACGGGAGGCATGCTCTGAGCTATGTCCAGTCACTGTCTGTTTAAGTAAAGGTTGGCTCAGCGGCTATAGTATCAACCGCCGCGTTCTGATTGACGGTGCGGCAATTATGGCGCCGAATCCCGCAGGCATACGCGATGATGAAGTGAGCGTCATCATTTTCAAGCACGAGGCAACGCAACAACCTGTCGCCGCCTTGTTCCAGTTTACATGCCATCCTACCGTACTCAGCGGCTATGCCATCTCCCCCGATTATCCCGGCGCCGCTCGTCGCTGCATAGAGCAGGCTCTCCCCCATGTTACGGTCGGATTCCTGCAGGGTTGCTGCGGCGATGTGCGTCCAAACTGCGCCCTCATCGGTGGCCGGCGATTTCGGGGCGGATTGCCCCAAGAGGCCGAGCTTTTTGGCCGAGCCTTGGGAGAAGAAGTCGTCCAGGTCATCCAAAAACCTGCTCCAGCCTGGCCGGGGCGCCTAAACATCGCGGCAGTAACGGTGGAGCTGCCATTCAGCGAAGTACCCACAACCATACCTCTTCAAATGAACCGTTACAGTATTGCCGAAGAGTTGAGCTTGATCTCATTCAGCGGGGAAGTATGCTGCGACTATGGGCTGTATATCAAAGGCTTGCTGCTGCCGAACCATGAGCTCATACCGGTCGCCTACGCCAACGGTCTGGTAGGTTACATCCCACCGGCACGGTATTATCCGGAAGGCGGTTACGAACCAATCGATTCCATTAGAGCATACAGCCTGCCTTCCCCGTTTAAGCCCGACATAGAAGGTATCATCAGGCAAGGCGTGCAAAGGCTGGTAGCCGACCTACTGTAGATCGGGGATAAGAACGACGACCAAGCGCCTCACAATCGATATCCGCATGCGCATAATGGTTGAGAGGCGCCTACTTTTTTAGTCTGCTGTAGTATAGTTGCCCTCTCTACGCCAAACATCCAGCAACAGCTCGTAGCGCTCCAGCCGCATGCCGGTGTAAACGCAGTTGCTGGTGGAGAAAATATAGCCGCCGCCGGGCATGCCGTGCCGCAGCGCATAGCGAGCGGACTCTATCACTTCCGCATCAATGCCGGTATCGATCAGGCCGCAGTTTACGTTGCCGATGAGCGCAATTTCCTCCCCGTAGAGCCGCTTCACCTCCGCGATGTCTATACCGCCCTGTGGGTCTAGGGAGTGCAACGCATGCGGCCGGCACTCGACCAGATCCGCTAAGATAGGCATGATGTTGCCATCCGTGTGTTTTATAACATAGAAACCCAACTCCCTGTATCCTGCGATCAGGTCCTTTAGATAAGGTGTTACAAATTCGGAAAACAGAGCAGGTGATAAAAACGGCCCGGTGTTAAAGCAGTAATCGGTGCACAACGCAAAACCGTCCAAACCACCATGCGCCTTGTAGCGCACCGCAGTTGCCAGCGCTTGATCAACCATTGCTCGAGCCTTGGCATGCGCCTCAGCAGGACGCTCATACAACCAGGCGCACCAATCGGTCATCTGCGACCCTGCCGGAATCCCATAGGTGGCGTCACCAGGCGTCAGTATGCAGAAGCGCTCCCCGGACAGCCGCCGGATTATGTCGATCAAGCGACAGACTTCCTCAAACCGATGCGGATTGGGGTGTAGGTATATGGCGGAATGCTCGAACCGCTCGGCGGTATCTATGTAAATGCGCGCCATATCCAGCCGGTGAAGTTCGCGTTCCTTCTCCTCCATCTGGTCCCACTGGTTATAGCGCCGATGGCTGGGATGTACCTTCCCGAAGGCTTCCATGGTGAGGTAAAAGACGAGCTCAAAATGGGGCACTCGTCCCACAATTGGTCGACGTTCCAATGCCGCGATAAAGCGTTCCCGCGGCGTATGCGGCTCCATCTGCTCATGCACGGGCTTAACCCCCTTTTATTGCGCAGCATTTGACTTATTACTTATATGCAACAGTCTACGCTAACTGATATTTAGAAGCAATTAGCATAAGCGCTGGAGGAATAATGCCGGTTGTCCAGAAACAAGAGCGGTAACCGATAGCTAAACGGCCGCTGTAATGCGTCTATGACATCTGTGGTGGATCGGCGCTCACAAGAAGCAAGTAAACGCGCCGTGTCGCCGCTACACATAAGGCGCTCCATCAGCAGATGCATGTTTCCGCAGCAACGCCACACAGCGCAGATAAGCTCCCGGCGATGACAAGGAGGAGAAATATGCAGCGTTTACACTTTACCGGCGATGTGGAGTATTTGCGGCCGGGGTTGGAGTTATTAGCCCCAGACTACAACTACGAACTGCATCCGGATGGGTCGGAAGTGCATGTGATCCGGCGCGACGGCCCTATTGAGGTCGTGAAGAAAGGCGAAAGCATTCGCATTTGTTATGCCGAGCGCATCCACTTCTTCAGAGCGTTAGGCCTGCTGTTAGAAGCTCTGACAAACCAAAAAAACGCCTTCCACATCACCGAAGAGCCGCAGTTTGCCACCAACGGAGCCATGTTCGACGTGTCGCAAAGCAATGCTGTTATGAATATGGACACTGCCAAGCATCTCATTAGGCGTATGGCTATGATGGGATTGAACATGATGATGCTCTACACCGAGGATAGCTATGTGGTACCTGAGGAACCCTACTTCGGTTACATGCGCGGGAAGTATACGCATGAGGAATTAAGGGAGCTTGACCAGTATGCCACCCAGTTCGGCATCGAAATGATTCCCTGCATTCAAACTCTCGCGCACATCTTCGAAGTACTAAAATGGGCTCCTTATGCCGATATGCGGGATGACAACACGACCTTGGCGGTTGGTAAGGACAAGGTTTATGTTTTTATCGAGCGCATGATTGCGGCGGCATCGCAGTGTTTCCGCACCAAACGCATCCATATCGGGATGGACGAGGCTTGGTGGGACGATACTTTCACACGTAACCATCCCAACGAAACCAAATTCGATGTCATGAACGCACACCTCGAACGTGTGCTGGCCATCGTGGAGAAGTATGGTCTGGAACCCATGATTTGGAGCGACATGTACTTCCGAGCCGCAGCTCCCAACGGTGGGTATTATTGTCTGGAATCACCTATCCCGCCTGAGGTAATCGCCCGGACGCCCAAAAATGTACGCTTGGTGTACTGGGACTACTATCACCATGATGAAGAGTTTTACCTCGAGTACATTAAGCGCCATCGCGAGTTCGGCTCTGAACCCCTATTCGCCGGCGGTATCTGGAACTGGTTGAGTTTCGGCGTCAATTACGGGCAAACCTTCTCCACCACCCATGCGGCGCTCAACGCCTGCAAGAAGGCCGGTTTAAAGGAAGTGTTCGTCACCATGTGGGGCGACAATGGGACGGAATGCAACTGGTACACCAACCTGTTGGGGCTACAATTGTATGCGGAACACGGCTATGCGGCCGCGTTCGACACGGAGAAACTGAAACGTCGTTTTGCCTTCTGCACGGGCGCCGACTATGACGATTTCATGAACGTCCGTTACATCGATGAAATCCCCGGCGTTAAGCCCGGCAACTTCGAAACCTGCAATTCCAGTAAGTTCTTAATGTGGCAGGATATCCTCACCGGTCTTTTCGACAAACACATAGCTGAACTACCACTGGCTGAACACTATGCCAAGCTGACCCAGGACTTTACAGCCGCTATCCACCGCAACGGCCGGTACGGTTTTCTGTTTGAGTACTTAGCCAAGGTGTGCCGTGTGTTAACGCTCAAGGTCGATATGGGGCTGAAGCTCACGGCAACTTATCGGGCCGGAGATCGGGAAGGTTTGCGACATTTGGCAACCAACGAATTGCCGGACCTGCTGGCCCGGGTTAAAGATTTGCACCAATACGCGCGTGCCTTATGGTTTAGAACCAACAAAGCGCTCGGCTGGGATATCCACGATATGCGTTTCGGTTCGCTCGAAGCGCGCATTGAAAGCGCCATTGTAGAGGTACAAGCGTATTTGGACGGCAAACTGGCTGCTCTTGAAGAGCTGGATGAAGAGCGACTCTACTTTAATGGTAGACCGGAGTTGGTTCGTTATGCCAATTTCTACGCACGCATCGTCTCACCTAGTCGCATTGCCGCACAAGGCTGAGTCCTATCCGGGAGGTTCGTCATGACGCTAAACGATGTACTGCGGGAACTCGGAATTCCTGCAGCCTATGAGCTTTTATTACCTCACTGGGAAGAGTCCTTGACTTGTATGCCTGCGGAAATACCTTTTCTTACCTCGGCGGAGATCAGCGAAAGCCGCGCCTGGGCGGGTCTGCAGGAATCCGAGGAGCCGGTACTCCTCCGCACGGCAAAAACCATCGCCGAGAATCCGGCGTTGCGGTGCCTGGCATGGCACTGTTACCGGCTTCTATACGTGCATACCGAGTATAGCTCAACAGCGAAGTGGCCGTCGCTCGAAAAGACGCTCGGTGCGGCTACGGGAACGTTCTACCTGCTCATAGCCCTGGCCATGATTCCCCAGGTACGTGAATTGCATCAGTCTATGGGCGTAGAAACCGCAGTGACGCGTTTGACTTGTTTTCAGATCTCCACTCTAGCCTCCAACTACAGAAAACAAACAGGTAATTTGGGTATCTCATTGCGGCAAATATACTGGTTACGACACTACACCGCCGGCAGACTGTTTCGTCTCGGCCGCATGGAATATATGCTACGTCCGTTCTCCGGCGTAGTGCATGCGTATGCGCACAAGAAGACGGATCGGGTGATCGCCCTGGCAGCCGACGGTATCCGTTACGATGCTGCAGGTTATGTGGCAAGCGACACGGCGGATCCCGATCCGCAAGGCTGGACGGCAACTCTAACTGAAACGCCTGAAGTGATTACGGGCTACCCTATTTCACCCTTAGGTTTCGCTCAGCGTCAACTGATTAAGCTGGACGGCAAGGCTTGGACGCGGGTTCTTGCCAAAAGCGATATTGCTTTGGAGATGCATATTCCGGAGGGCGGCCGGATGACGCCTGATCTGTGCGCCGCATCGTTGCGGCAAACCGTACCGTTCTTTAATAAGCATTTCCCTGAGCAGCCCTTCCAGGCGATTACCTGTTCATCTTGGATCTTTAATACGCAGATAGCCGATCTACGACTATCATCCAACAACCTGGTCGCCTTCCAACAAGAGCTGTACCTCTTTCCGGTGCGTTCCACCGGGCACGATGGGTTGTGGTTCATCTTCCTCCAGGATGAGTTCGATCCAAAGACGGCACCGCGCAGAACCAGCCTGCAGCGGGAGGTACTCCGCTACCTGGAGGCCGGTCATCGCTGGCGAGGCGGCGGCATGTTCTTCCTGACCAGACACTTGGAGCGGTTTGGAACCCAACACTACCGCACTCAGGCATCAGGACCGCTACCGGATACTCTGGAGACGTCATAGAAAATGAGCGACTGCCGTGCCGTACCGTGAGTCAGCACGGCAGTTTACTTACGAAATCGCGGTATTGCTCCAGCTGTTGACGCAATAAGGCAGGCGTGTCCAGGTTGTAGGGACAATGGGCTTTACAATGGCCACATTCGATGCAATCGTTGATCCGTGCCATGGACTCCTGCCAAGGTGTCGTAACATACTGCTGATACGGCGCCCGCTGCAGCAACAGCGTGATGCGAGCCGCCATCGGTATAGGAATATTAGCCGGGCAGGGTAAACAGTAACCGCAACCGCGACAAAAGTCACCTACCAGCTCGGCTCGCTCCCTCTCAATGGCCTGCAACATCGCGGTATCCAGTTGGGGTGGTTGCTTTTCCAGAGAGATAAACTCATCGAGTTCATGTTCATACTGAATACCCCAAATAGGGACGATTCCGGAAAATTGCCTGAGAAAGGCGAAGGCGAGAGCAGCGTTGGTGATCAGCCCGCCGGACAGCGCTTTCATAGCGATCAGGCCGACATCGTGTCGCCTACATATATCCGCCAAAACCAACTCTTCCTGTGAGGAAAGCAAGCTCAACGGATACTGAACGGTATCGTACAAACCCGATCGTACCGCTTCCAAGGCCAAGGTCAGGCGGTGATTCGTTATACCGATATAACGTACCAACCCGCGTTCCTTGGCTTCCAACAATCCGGCATAAGGACCATCCACATCATTGGGATCGGGCAAGGTTCTCGGATTATGTAACTGCAAGATGTCCACATAGTCGACCTTGAGCATCTGCAGAGATGTGGTCAAATCTCGCAATAGATCGGTTTTATCGCCGGCGTGGCTCTTTGTGGCGATAAACGGTCTCTCCCTCATATTGCCGAACGCTAGGCCGAGCTTCATCTCGCTATCAGTGTAACCACGAGCCGTATCAAAGAAATTGATGCCCTGCTCATAAGCACGCCGCAGCAAGCGTACCGCTTCGGAAGTTCCGATTCTTTGTATAGGTAATGCGCCAAAACCACTGCGCGAAACCATCATGTTCGTACGACCTAATCTGACCTGTTCCATATACTTCCTCCCAGACTATACCTACTGTTTAGTATATAACACCTGCCGTGTCTGTTCACGGCATCCGATTGCCTATTCCAAACCGTCAAACGACTGCCGAAAATCGCTTAGTCCATACCTTTGACTGTCGATAACTCTATTAGGATATCATGTTTAGAGCCATTACGTTTCGTACTGTTTTACAACGTTAACGGACAGATGCCATTACCGCCCTTGAAAACAGCGCTTCATTTTTACAGTAAAAATAAAGGGAAACTCATATCTTGGTCTAATTATCTCTTTAAAGACCTATCTCAAAAAATGAAGGAGTGCTCGGCAATGAAGAGAGTATGGTTCGCAGCGTTCGTTGTCACCCTAACGGTACTATGCACGTCGGTGCTCGCTTTGGGCGCAAGTTATCCCAACTTAAGCGTCACCATTCCAAAAGTCAGCGCGCCTGTTATTGACGGTAAACTGAATGACGCAGCCTGGCTGACCGCCAGCATCGCAGGTGGGAAGTATGTGGTAGACGCTTCCAACATGGGAGATCAGCTCACTCAGTATCCCAGAGTCGCTTATGTAGGTTACGACGATAACGCTCTTTACGTCGCAGTAATGGTTTTCACCCCCGATGTTGCGAAACTGGTGGGTGAAGGCCCCAACTGGTGGACCACCGATGAAGTTGAGATATTCGTCGACCCGTTCCATGCCGGTGCGCCCATCCAAATCGGCATTACCTCCGCCGGTCACATTTCCGTCTCCGATGTTGATGCGGTAGTGAGTAAGGAGGGCATCCGGTGGATCGTGGAAGCCGCCATTCCTTGGAGTGCAATAGGTGGTATCGCTCCTAAACCGGGCGACAAATGGGGTATCAACTTCTGCGGTCGGCAAATGGCCGATGGCGACATGTGGTTGGCCTACAACGTCCCGTTCGGCGCATTCCGCCAAGCCGATAAGATGGCCGACGCAGTGTTCGGTGAGTAGTCTTTCCCGACGCTCATGTTCCTACGGACAAATTATCAACAAACCGTTCCAGACCTAGAGGAGTTCGCATCTAAGGGTCAAATACGAGTAAAGGAATAATCACTAGAGGAGTGAGGTTAATGATCAAGAGGTTCGTCACAGCCGTTGTTATTAGCCTTTGTTTGACTATGGGCATAGCTGCCATGGTATCTGCCGCAGCGCTTCTGCAGGTCACCATTCCCAAAGTCGATCAAGCTCCGGTCATCGACGGTAACCTGAACGATGCCGCTTGGCTTAATGCCAGCATCAAAGGTGGTAAGTTCGTCTCCGACGTTTCCAGCACCGGTACGGCGCTGATCGACTATCCACGTATCGTTTATGCGGCTTACGATGACAATGCGCTCTATGTCGCCTACCAGATGTTCGCTCCGGATGTTAACGCACTCGTAACCGATGACGCCAGATGGCACTACAACGATGAAGTCGAGCTTATTCTGCATCCCTACCAATCCGGTGCGGTCGTGCAGTACGGCTTTGTCACCAACGGCGTCGTCGGCACCAACGGCGTCAGCTCAGAAGGTGTCCGGAATGCCGTAGTCAAAGAGGGTATCCGTGCGGTTATCGAAGTGGCCGTTCCCTGGACCACCATCGGCGTACCCGCTCCCAAGGTCGGCGATAAGTGGGGTATCCACTTCTCCGGTTACCAAACAAATCCGCCGCTGTGGATGTCCTTCAGCCAAGCTACCAGCTTCTTGAGACCCGAAATGATGGGCATCGCCGTGTTCGGCGAGTAACCGCCGATAACACATGATACATCAAGAGGCCACACAACTGTGTGGCCTCTTTTTATAGCAGATATTTTGTTTAGGATTTCTTTGTTAGTTAAAGAGGAAAACCCATGCCAAGGTCAAATATGAGCAGAGAGTACATGCAAAGCAGTCCATTCTTTAGTACCTTGGATGAGGAACCACTACGCCTGAGGTTGAGGGGGGGCAGTCTGAGCGTAATTGTACTCAATCCCATAAACTGTTAGGAGTGTTTTTCGTGTTCAAAAGGTTAACAACAGCAATGGTCGTCAGTGTCTGTCTGGTATTAGGTTTAGCTGCAATGGCAGCCGCAGCCGGTCCCTCGCTTCTCCAGTTTACCATTCCTATGGTAGATAAGGCGCCGGTTATCGACGGCATCCTTGACGATGCGGCTTGGCTCGATGCCAGCATCAAAGGCGGCAAGTTCATCTCCGACGTATCCAGCACAGGCGCGGCGTTAGTCGATTATCCTCGCATTGTTTATGCAGGATACGATGCGGATGCGCTTTATGTAGCCTATTTGATGTTCGCTCCGGATGTAAACGCACTGAAGACCGACGATGCCAAATGGTTTTATAACGATGAGGTTGAGCTTATCATGCAGCCCAACCAGACCGGCGCAGTCGTTCAGTACGGCTTCGTCACCAATGGCGACATCGGCACCAACGGTGTCAGCTCTGAAGGCATTAAGAACGCCATAGTCAAAGATGGTGTCCGTGTCGTTATCGAGATAGCCGTTCCTTGGTCCACCATCGGCGTCGCCGCTCCTAAGGTTGGTGACAAGTGGGGTATGCACTTTTCCGGTTATCAGACGAATCCGCCCCTGTGGATGTCCCACAGCCAAGCCTCCGGTTTCCTGAAGCCTGAACTGATGGGAACCGCTGTCTTTGGTGAGTAATCCGCGCATTGCGATAAGTTACCGCAGCAATGCAAAGGGCCACGTAGATGTGGCCCTTTGTTTTACTAATCTTTGATCTCGTCTCCTGCTTCAGCCGGTTCATTCTCGACCGTTGTGAAGTGAGCTGATAAAAACTCCTCCGCTGCCTCCTGTTGGCTAGCCGGCACTTGAATCTCCGCAGCCAATTTGCCCACCGATATACCAGTTATTACCCCGATCGTCTCTTGTTTTACATACGTTTGAAAACCGGCATCTTGCAACAGGGCTACAATTACGGCCGTTTCTACCTGATTAGCTGGTTCATACACCGTCACCCAAGAGTCCGCCTTGTTAGTCTGCATCGCGCTCATCACCTTTCTTTACACCAACGATATACCACCTTGAGCAACAACGCGCAAGTTAAAGTCCGATAAAAACAGCAACGACCATCTCGCCTCAGTTCTCTCTCGAACCCATAAAAGGTCAACTCTCAAGCACTTGCCGCTCGACCGGGCGGCAAACCGGAAAGGTGCAGCGCTTTTTGCGGTTTGAACAGGAAAGACAGGAACCGAGAGCGAACAGTGCGATTAAATCACTGCAGATAGTGAATAGCGGAGGTACGACGCATTGCAAACATCACAGCTCATCCTGGCCATTGACGGCGGTCAGACGTCAACCGGTATTTGGCTACTGTCCAAGTGCCGCGAATATAGTGGTTACCGACAAACGCGGGGCTTTCAGTATACTACGGAAAACAGCGGTGTTACCTCTCCGCTAAGCCAGACCGAGAGCATCATCGCAGCTATAAACGAGCTGGTGGCAGAAGGCTCTTTCACCTTAGCGGACATCGTTGCGGTCTCTTGTAGCTTTAGCGGGCATCCGCCCGGATTAGGCGCATACTTACGCAGTCTGCCACAAGCCCAAATTCATGTGATGGAAGATAGCGAAGCGGCATATCTGGGCTCTCTTTGGCATGATCCGGGTGTTTCGCTCATCAGCGGCACAGGAACGGTGGCTTTAGCGTCGGATGGCGAAAGGCGAAAAATCATCGGTGGTTGGGGTTATCTATTCGGTGATTTCGGCGGCGCCTGGGGCATAGTCCGTCAAGCGGTTACTAGGGCGGCTTATGCCAGTGAAGGCCTGTCTCCCCCAACCCAATTAGAGAACGCCTTGCTCGAGCATTTCCAAGTCAAGTCGTTTCGCACGTTAATCTGGGATCTGTACGAGGGTAGACGTCAAAGACATCAATTCGGCTCAGCAGCGCCATTAGTACTGCACTTGGCGGAAGCAGGCGATACGGCAGCAAAGGAAGTCGTCCATGAAGCCGCCCGGGAACTGGCCGGCTATGTACTAGCCGGCATGAGGCAAATGCGGTTGGCATCGCCGGTCGCTTTAGGCTATGCCGGCGGCGTACTCGTCGGCAGCGCATACCTCCGGTCGCAGATTACGGTGTTGCTGAGAGAGCAGCAGGTTGAGGTTAAGGCCTGGTTGCGCGGCTCCGCCATAGCAGGTAGCGCACTAAAAGCGTTGGAGATGAGCGGCATCGGTATCACGCCACAGATACGCCAAGACATGGCTGCGCTGGCCGGTAATCTGAAGTAAGGCTGAATAATGCGCTCCGTGCTTGTGTATGGCCGTAACGATTGGTTGAGCACCGGACCGGTCCTCACACAGGCTTTTCAGTTACTTCATCTCCTGCGGCTGCGGTTTTCTGCTTTTATACCAGACGATGACTCTAATAGTAACTACCACTATCAGTAGCCCTAATGCCCAAGGCCATATGCGCCGACCAACGTCGATGACATCATGCCAGTTCTCGCCGAGGTAATATCCCAAGGCTACGGTTACCGCAAAGTAAAGCGCATTGGCCACATAGATGGCAATAAGCGTCGGGCGGGGTTGCGCTCCAAAGAGTCCTACTGCTAAAACCGTGGCAAAGCTCATCCCGGGAACGAGTTTACCGGCAAAGACGATCCACAACCCGCGCCTTTTAAACCAAGCCTCTACTTGGTTTAAACGTTCCGGCGTGACTTGGTTTCGTACCCATTTAAGCGTAAAAAGGTGTTTCCCGTATCTACGTGCCAGATAGTAGAGAATTGTGCTGCCGACAGCCATGCCTGCTCCCAGCGCCAACCACGCCTCGAGCGCATTTACATGTTCAGAGGCGACCAAATAGCCCATAAACAGGCTGATGGTCTCAATGGGGATCGGAGGAACAAACACATTAAGTAAGGCCAACCCGAACAATAAGCCGCAAAGGGCAAGCGCTTGGTCGGCAAATTCCGTAACCCACGTAAAGAAAACCGCCACATTATCACCCGATTGAGTTCATACATTATGGAGCTTGTACTTTGTTATCCAACCGGTAGTGGAACAGGAACATCATATGTACATATCATCCGGCTTACATAGTGCGGATTAGACACATTACTCCCACTACCCACGCTCGCCTACGACCGACGCGGTGTCTTTCCGGCGCTCAAACACTACTAACATCCGTGCTTGTTCCGTACGCATATGACGAAACAAGCACGCCTTCTGATCCTAAATGTAGCTTAACGATCGGCAAAATAAGCCCTCAACCCTTTCATTATACCTTGGGCTGCTTTAACTTGGTACCAGTTGCTTCTTAAAAGCTTCTCTTCGGCCGTGTTGGAGAGAAACCCTATCTCAACAAGTACCGCCGGCATCTTACTGCGCGTTAAGATTCGGAACCCATGCCGTATCGTCCCGATATCGCGCGAACCTAAGGCGGCAACCAAGTGTGATTGCACAGTCCGAGCCAGAATAGGTGACCGCCAATAGTACGTTGAGGTACCGGTGACTGCCGGATCGGGATTGCTGTCGTTATGGACGCTCACTAACACATCCGCATTGTTGGCATTCGCTATGTCGGTACGCGTACGAATCAGCTCCGCCAACCGCTCCAGATCACTCAGCCTTTTGTATCCGGGCAGATAATCCGCATGACGCGTCAAAACCACCTCGGCCCCTTCCTTCTCAAGCATTTCTTTTAGAATAAGCACCGTAGCTAAAGTGTTATCCTTCTCCGCACCACCGGATACACCGATCGCTCCATGGTCGGGACCGCCATGCCCGGCGTCTAAGGCAATCACTTTGCCGTGTAGAGCAGACTTGGCTGCCATGACCATACCTGAATTGAGAAGTATTGTGATCAACAAAAAAGTCCCTGTTATACCCAGGCGTATCCGAATAATGCGCAGTATGCCGTGATCCATGAGTGCGAATCCTCCTAAAAGTATGCAAACGCAGGTTGCTAGGGCTCTGTTGCGTTTTCACGCAGGGAAAATCGCCTTATACTATTCGTCGCCAAGAGACAGCGGCCTTGCGTTAATGTTGAACAGCAGAGGAAAGATCCGGTAAACGCGTGCACCATCACAGTGACGCAACCGAAAAGGGAGCCAAGTGTTTTGGCTCCCTCGCTGCGTCGCAATTTCAGACTCTATACGAAAGCTATTGTCCCGAAGCAAACAGGACTGTCAACTCTTCATCCAACTGCCGCATGGCTGCTTCCACGCTTTGCTCATTCCTGTAAATACTGGTTTCGGCTACGCCTAATTTCGAGCGAATGTCGGCGACCATGGGGTGACTGATCTCGGGTATGGAGTACTCCAACGATTCTAGGAACGGCTGATGTCGCGGCGCCACCTTGAAGAGATCGTCGAGCCAGGCTCCGCGCCATGGGTGCCATAAGGCCACGGTGGCGTACCAATGCTCAGCCGTATCGGGACCGGTAAAGAAAGCGACGACTTCCCAGGCGAGATCCTTATTCTCCGATTGCGAGTTCACAAAATGACCAAGAGCATAGCTGACGGTACTAGGTTGTCCCGCCTCAAACTTGGGCATGGGCGTGGAGCTCCAGTCGAATACGTAATTAGCTGCTTCAAACGTGGTGATCTGGTAGTTGGCTCCCCAGTACAGCGCGGCCTTTCCCTGTTGCCAGTGATTGCCCACCGAACCTACCGGATCGGATAGCGTGCGCCACATCTCCGGATACAGGTTGAGTGCCTTTATCGCATCCGGATGTGAAAACTGCGGCTTTCCATCGTTGGTCAGAGGCTCGATGCCATAACCATACATCAAAGTGGGGAACGTGAAGCTGGACCAGATCCAACCTCGTGGAATGTAAAACGCAATCTGCTCGTATTGTCCTGTGGAGTTGATCCTAACCAGTTTCTTACCCATCGCCATGAGCTCTTCCCATGTTTTGGGCGCCCCTGCCACTCCGGATTGAGCAAGTATGTCGTTGTTCACAAATAACCCAAACACGCTGATCTCAGTCGGCATGAAATACATCTGACCGTCGCGATAATTCAATGTCTGAACGGTACCGGGCAGCAGCTTCCTCTCCAGCTCAGCCTTGCTGTTTACGCCAAAAGCGGCAGGAATAACCGGCGCCACCATACCTAGTTCAATAAGAGACGCCTGATCGGCAGTGCGCAGCGAAATGATGTCCGGTGCGGCTCCTGCGGCGTAAGCAACCAAGAACTTCTCTTTGGTATTGGGGATATACGAGATTTCTAAATCGACATCCGGAAACGCTTTGGCGAACTCCGGCAGTAGCGATTCATGCGCCCTCTGGTACGCTTCCGTTCCACCGGAAAAGGTCCATAAGGTGATCTTCGTGCGGGCAAGCGCATGATTACCACCGAGAACGCCGCACAACAAGACGATGAGTAGCAAGACGCCTATCAACCGATGTCTCATGTTCATCCCCCCTATTTTTTAACACTTCCATGTTGTGTTATTACTACACCTCGTCACCTAGAAATCCTTGTTATTGATCTACTTCGAACAAAATTTTTTTATGGCTGTCGAACTCTACTCTAGTACGCTGTGTCTGAGTATTCGTATGCGGGAAAAGGGGTTGTCCGATCTGCGTCAATTGCATGGAATAATGATCTGGTCACCAGAGGGGGAGTTGCGTTACCTGAGTGTCGAGACGCCATTTGGGGATTTGTTGGACAAGTCCGGCTTCCGTAATGATGGTGGATGCCAAGCGATAGACTTTGGCTGCATACTCCTTTGGCGGCAGGTAGCGTTCGCCATAGATGCGCTGTGTTAGCGCTAAGGCTTGCGGGTTGATTTTGGCCAAACGGGAATAGAAGTAGGCACGCCCCGTATCTCGCAGTGTTAGACAACCTGGCAGGGCGTATTCAGCGCCATGTATTTTAAGAGCGGACGCCAACCTGCGTAGGTTCTGCTCCCCATCGGTTAACCCGGGTAAAAGAGGCATGATGAGCGCACCACTGTGAATGCCGGCTGCACGCAGTCGCGCCATGGCTTGTAGACGCCTACTTGGTAGTGATGCGCCGGGTTCGAGTTGTCGCGCCAAGTCATCGTCTACCGTAGTGATGGAGAAGGAAACGACGGCATGATAGGCTTGTAGCCGCGTTAATATGTCAATATCGCGTTCCACCAGGGCGCTTTTGGTGATGACATGCACCCCAAAGCCATGCCTATGGATTACCTCGAGAGCACGCCGGGTAAGACCGATGCGTTCCTCCAGCGACATGTAAGGATCATGCATCGAGCCGGTGCCGATTACCCCCTTTTTGCGTTTGCCGGCCAACTCACGCTCCAGCAATGCTATAGCATTTTGCTTGACCGCGATGCGACTGATATCGATAATGCCGTAGCAGGCGCTGCGTGTGTCACAGTAGATACAGCCGTGACCACAGCCTCGATAAAGGTTGATGTTATATAAGGTGGCAAAAGGATGATCGTCCGACGGGTATTTAGTTACCAATGTTTTGGCTGTGACCTCGCGCACATCGGAGACCAACGGCAGGTTCGGATCCAATATGGCGCGCAGTAAAGCCTCCCCTACCGCAGGTACGTCGGTCAGCCCGGAGTCAGCCATCTTTGCACCTCATTTCGACCAAATTAGGTTTCCGACACCAATTCCAAAGCGATGCGACCGCGTATCTCATCGACATCAAGCACGTCGACGGTCACGGCTTCTCCTACAGTTAGGAGTTCCAGAGGATGCTCTACGAATCGTCGACCCATTTTAGAGCGGTGAATGAGCCCTGCTTTCTTCAATCCCAGGTCTACGAAGGCGCCGAAATCGACAACATTGGTCACCGTACCTGTCAATCGCATGCCTGGGCGCAAATCTTCCATACGCAGGATGTCACGACGAAAGGGAGGCGAAGGCAACTCGCTGCGCGGATCCAAACCAGGACGCGACAAGGCGGCAATAATGTCGGTAATGGTGGGTACTCCCGCCTGTAATTGGGCAGCCAATTCTAAAGGGTCCAACTGTTGCAGTACGGCGCCAATTCGTGCACCAGCCTTTATGTCCGCTACGCTCAGCTGCGCCTGAGCCAGTACCGCCTCCGCCAAGTCATAAGACTCCGGGTGGACCGCCGTCCCATCCAAAGGCTGTGTGCCGTCGGGAATGCGTAGAAAGCCGGCGGCCTGTTCAAAGCTTTTGGGGCCTAACCCTTTCACCTGGAGTAATTCCTGGCGATTCTGAAATGGCCCGTGCTCATCGCGATAAGCTGCGATGCGTTGTCCAATAGTAGCGTTAATCCCTGCAACATAGCGCAAAAGGGCGGGTGAGGCCGTGTTGACATGCACGCCTACCTGGTTGACGCATGACTCCACAACATGATCCAATTCTTCCGCCAGAGCCTTCTGGTTCACATCGTGTTGGTACTGCCCAACGCCTATCGCTTTCGGCTCGATCTTCACCAGCTCGGCCAGCGGGTCCAGCACCCGGCGCGCAATAGAGACGGCTCCTCGCTCAGTCACATCATAGTCAGGCAACTCGACGCCCGCGAGCTCCGATGCGGAATAAACCGATGCGCCGGCTTCGCTTACAATCATGTAGTTCACATCAGGCAGCTCTCTGATTACCTCTGCCACCAACATCTCTGTTTCCCGAGACGCCGTGCCGTTGCCGATCGCGACCAGTTGGAGTCGCCACTTTTCGATCAACTCCTGCAACTTGGCCTGCGCCGCCTCCCATTTGTTCTGCGGCGGATGAGGATAGATGACATCTACAGCCAACACTTTGCCTGTATCATCAACAGCAGCGAGCTTACAACCTGTGCGAAAGCCGGGATCAACACCGAGCACGCGTAAACCTCGTACCGGAGCCTGCATCAGCAACCCCGTCAAGTTCTTAGCAAATACCTGAATAGCCTGCTCCCCGGCTGTTTCGCTTAAGCTATTGCGTATGTCTCTCTCAATTGCCGGCGCCAGTAGGCGTTTGTACGCATCTCGCAAGGTTTCCTTGAGGAACTCGCCTAGTTTACTATCGGTGGTGCGCACCCAAAGGCGCGTCAACAGCGCATCTATCTGTTCCGTAGGTGCCTGCAGCCTTACCTTAAGGACGCTCTCCCGCTCCCCGCGATTAATGGCTAGGACCTGATAAGAGCGCAACCTATTTATCGGTTGTTGAAACTCGTAATAGGTTTCGTAGGGCGTGCGTTCGTCACGCTGCTCCTCTTTTAAGCCACACCGACATATCAACATGCCGTATCTGGTTGTCATCGCACGCACCTGCTCGCGTGTACGCGGATCATCCGCCACCAGCTCGGCTATGATATCGGCGGCACCTGCCGATGCTGCGTTTACATCCAGCACCTCCGGATGTTTCTTGACAGTCTCTATCGCCATCCGCTCGAAAGTCGACCACTGCGCCCGAGGTGACAGCGCGGCTTCCGCCAACGGGGCCAACCCCAACTCCTTGGCCGCATCTGCACGCGTCCTACGTTTAGGCCTAAACGGCCGATACTGATCTTCTACGGCTTGCAGCGTTGCCGCACGGCGTACTGCCTGCTCTATCTCCAGCGTAAGTTTGCCCTGTTCAGCAATAAGGCGCAACACATCCTCTTTACGCGCCGCTAAAGCACGAAATTTCGCCGCCTCTGAGACGATGCGCCTTAAGTCCGTTTCATTCAGACTACCTGTAGCCTCTTTGCGGTAACGGGCGATAAATGGTACGGTATTTCCCGCATCTAAAAGCACTAAGGCCTTTTCTACTCGCCCTACGGGCAACTGAGTGACTTGGGCGACATAGTCGTAAACGTCCATTCCTTACCTCCATCGGCGGTATGCGTGCACCGGCAGATTAACGAGTATACCTGGGAGCCTAAACACTCATATTAGCAAGAGATACAATCATCAGCAGAAAGTAGGATTCTGATCTGTCAGGCTACCTTATCGCATTGAGCATTGCCGCATTGGCCGGTTTATTAATGGCGGTGCAAGGCTCCATGAACTCAGCGCTGGGAAAAACCACCGGCGTGTTGGAAGCCACCTTTGTGGTCCACGCGATCGGCGCCGCATTTGCGCTCATTTTGCTGCTGCTCGGTCTGCGCTCCGCTTCCGGCGGATTGGACCACTGGCAGCAAGCGCCATGGTGGTCCTATTTGGGCGGCTTGCTGGGCGTAGGTTTAACCTACGGCGTTGCACGCGCCATACCGGAAGCAGGTGTCGCTGCGGCTACCACCGCCATTATCATCGGACAGGTTTCAACAGCGGCATTCATAGATCATTTCGGTCTTTTCGGTCTGGAGCCGATCGGTTTCGACTGGTGGAAGACTCTCGGTTTAGTCTTCCTGGCAGCCGGCGGTTACTGTTTACTCAAATAGACGAGCGTTAATGCCGTCACTTACATCCTGAGCCACATACATGTCCGGATCGATCTGTGCTACAAACGGCGTCACTTCTCCTTGGTAGTATAGACGCAACTCGTGCAATGCACGCGTACATGCCGTGTAGAACAGGCCGCGCTCCGTTTCAGCACCATATACATCCGCGCTCGCATCAGCAATGATCACCGCATCGAACTCCAACCCCTTGGCCAGGTAGGCAGGCAGTATCAGTGCGCCGGTGCGAAAAGCCACATCAGCCGCAGTAATCAAACGGACTTCGAGCTCGCGACGTAACCGAGAATAGAGTGCGGCTGCTTGTGCGGCAGTTTTACACAACACGGCCACGGAGCCCAGCCCCTTGGCCTGCAAACGCTCAATATCCAGCTCAATCGCCGCAATCAACCGCTTCTCTCCGTTCACACGTATTACGGCAGGCTTGGGTCCGTCCTTGCGCACGATCGTCACCTCTCCCTTAGGTGGCTGAACGGCCTGCGCAAGGCGCATCACCTGCTCTGTAGAACGATAGCTTTTACTCAGCTCGATCAGCACCGCCCGCTCTTTATGTAGCGCCTCGCGTACATGCTGGTAATCGTGTACATGCATATAGGGATGAATCGTCTGGTACAGATCGCCTACAATGGTGTAGCTAGCCCGAGGAAAAATAAGCCTGAACAACTCATACTGCAAAGGCGAATAATCCTGAGCCTCGTCCACGATTACATGCCGAACCCCAGGTTGTACGGGTTCTTGCGTCAGGGCGCACTGCAGGTAGAATAACGCCACCGCATCTTCATATAACAGCGTTTCGCCTGATAGGGCCGTTAAGGTGAGACTCCTGATTTCATCCCAGTCAGCCGGCATATCAGCTTCACCAGCCAACTTCTTAAATATGCTCCTCCGTTCAAACAGCTGCCGGTACAGGGTCATCATGTTGACGGCTGCCCATGTAGCCAACTGATTGCGTATCGGCGAAAACTCCTCACTAATGCGCCTTTTTGTCTCTTGGCGAATCTCCCAATCCATCAAATTGGCGTCCGATGCGGCCAACTCGGCTTTAATCTCGCTGCGGCGTTCTTCTTCAAAAGGCGCCAACAAAAACAAGACGCGTTGCCGTATCTTTTCCAACCGCTTGGCATACGGCATATCCGCATACTGTCGAAAGAGGCCTGCCATCTCACCTGCGGAAAGAACCAATCGGCCTCGGAAGGTCACGTCGAAGAAACGACAGAGCTGTCCATCTTCCAGGTACGTCACATAACGTTTGAGCAAGCGGGCAAAATGCGGCGAGGCTTTATACTGAATCGTCTTAATGCGCGCGACGTCGGATCCCGTATCGCGAGAGAAGATCATCTCCAGTTGATCGTAGATGCTCTCTATCGCATCGGGCCCCTGCAAATACTGCGACAAATACTCATGGAAGGTCGTCTGTATCACATTTTCTTCGCCCAGCTCGGGCAATACGGCTGAAATATAATCGCTGAACACTTCATTAGGCGAGAATATGACGATGTTCCGCGCGGTAATTTGCTCGCGAAAGCGATACAGCAAATAAGCCGCACGGTGTAACGCGATAGCCGTCTTGCCGCTGCCGGCAGGGCCTTGCACCAGGAGCAAATCGTGCGTGGTATCTCGTATCACACGGTTTTGCTCACGCTGAATGCTGGTGACGATCGTACGCATCTTTTCGTCGATATTGCGTCCCAGAAGCTCCTGCAGCATATCGTCGTCGATCTTGATATCCGTATCAAACATGAACTCCAAGTTGCCGTTGACTATGCGATATTGCCGCTTGAGCAGCACTTCACCCAGAACCGTACCGGCTTGACACTCATAGGCGGCCGGACCTAACTCCGCATCGTAAAAGAGGCTGCAGATGGGAGCGCGCCAGTCATAGACGATCAGGTTGCCGTTAGCGGGATTATGCAAGCCGCCGATACCGATATAGATGGAGTCCGCATCCGCCAAGCCCTGCTCTTTGAAGTCGATGCGACCGAAGTATGGTGAGTGCAGCATTTTTTCCAACCGGCGAGACTGCGCTTTGTACAAAGCTATGGTACGCTCGCCGTGCCCCATTTGCTCGGAGGCTTGAGCCAACTCGATCCAGTCTTCGCTGCTGACGATGCTACGAGCTCCTTCTTCCCACAAGGTACGCCGTTCTTCTCTCGACCTGTTGGAACTGAGGTCTAAAGCGTTTTCGGCCTCGTTCAGGCAGTGCGCGACTGTCTTCAAAACATAGGTCAACCAACGCTTTTCCTGTTCCCAACTTGTAGGAACCACCATATATTGACAACCTCCCGCATCATCAATGACTACCTATATATTCTAATGCATGCACGTCGGTTCATACCAGGGACATAAAGCCCGCGATGCGCCCGAGCACTATCGACCGCCAGGGCTCGTTCGTATTCGTCCGGTCGCGTCATGGATAAGTAAAGAGGAAACCAGAATCAGACATAGTATACTATACTCAACTTACAAGAAATGGCAGGTGCCCCCATGGCGGAACCGATCGAATTCGTCAGTAATTACCAAGACTCCAGCACGAATGAAGGCTTCCAATTCGAGTTTTATTGCAACAGATGCCATAGCGGTTTACGTACCACCTTCAAACCTTACGCAGCCGGTCGCATTGCCGGGGTATTAGACACCGCAAGCAGCATATTCGGCGGTTTGCTCAGCAATATGTCCCGAGTAAGTCACCGCGTGCGCGACGCGGCTTGGGAAAAAGCGCATGACGCCGCGTTTACGGAGGCCGTGCAAGAGATTAAACCACATTTTATCCAATGCCCGCGCTGCTCGTCATGGGTTTGCCGCAAAGTCTGCTGGAACACCAACCGCGGCCTGTGCAAATCGTGCGCTCCCGACCTGGGCGTAGAGATGTCGGCTGCGCAGGCTAGTCGTTCCGTAGAGGAAGTATGGGCGCATGCAGCCATGGCGGAGGAAGACAAAAAGCTGGCGCGAGAAAACTGGCGCGAAACGATCCGTGCCTCGTGCCCGCAGTGCGAAGCGCCGTTAGCCACAAACGCCAAGTTTTGTCCGGCATGCGGTACGCCGCTCAAAGCCAAGGATACCTGCGCCTGCGGCGCAAAACTGACTCCCGGAGCCAAATTTTGCTCCGATTGCGGTGCTAAACAGGAATAATCGCTGCGCTAAGTTCCCATAGTCCGCCCGCATCGGTTATAAAAATGCCGTAATAAGCCGCACCTCAGACGACAATTGTGTTAAGCCAGTTCATCCAAGGCCCGTTGCGCGGCTTGCACTACCCGTCTATCGCCCGTACGTCGGACCAATTCTTGCAGTACTTCGACGGCGGAAACGTCTCCGCGGTGCCTAAGTCCTTCCACAGCCGCTAAGCGCAGCGCTAGGGTCGGGTGTTCAGTCAGTTCAGCCAACGCCGCGATGGAAGCATCGGAACGGACCGATGACAAAGCTAAGGAAAGCGGTACCTGCGCGTCTGAAGGCGCTTCTTGTAGAGCATCCAGCAGTAAGGGGACTACCGCCTCTCTTTCAGGCGGCGGTAATCCGGCTAAAGCAGTCGCCGCGCCCACGCTCAAATATGCATCTCGATGCCGCAGGTACCGCGGCAGGAGTTCCAGTGCGGCCTGACCATCGAGTTGAACCAAAGCATCCATGCACTCCAGTAAAACCTCAGGGAGTTCATCCTGCTCAAACTGCAGCTTAACGCCCAATACCGCTACTGCGCCCGGATCGCCGAGCACCGCCAAAGCCTGCGCAGCCGTCATTCTGGCCTGCAAGGTAACATAAAGGCGATCTTCCGGCGCGTAAGGCACCTGCGGCTCTACGTCGAACAAGAGAATGGCAAGGGCGAGCAAGGCGCCGGGAAGACGCAACTGCGCCAACGCCGCAGCGGCTTGTACTCTTAAGGGTACCGCCGTATCGCCCGTATGCTCGCTTTGTACGGTCTTCACCGCGTCGAAAAAGACTCGCGCCGCGCTATGCGCACGGCATTGGGCCAGGGCTTTTACAATGGCCGTACGCGCCAAGCAACCAGGATCGCGTTTAACGCCGTTGGCGGCTAACCTATCATAACACTGCTCTAAGGGTACTATGGCGTTTGCCGTTTGCCGCTCACCTAAACCGGCGGCAGCGGCAGCCACCACCAAGTTCGATTTATCGGCCAGCGCTTCAAACAGAATTTCCAGGTCGGTATCCGGCTGCTTTATCAGCGCCTTTACGGCAGCCAGTCTTTCCGTCGCGCTGCGAGCACGCAAATTGGCCTTTGTAGGCACGGCCGCACCTCCTTCGACTGCCAAGCAGTCTACTGTTCTGCTGCGGTATGCTCCAACTCCGTCATGTGACGTCGCAGACAAGCCAACTGCTCGGCGTAGCTGCTTTGCAGCGCCTGCAAGCGAGCTATCCGATCGCCCAGGAACTGGATCTGTGTCGTCAACATGACTGCGCTACGCCTTAAGTAGGGTAGTTTCTCTTCTCTTTTTACCTGCTGCGCTTGCAAACGAACCTGAGTCAACTCGTCTTCTACTTGCATGATCTCTTTAATGACACTCAGAGATAAACCTAGGAGATCTCGTAGTTCGCGTATGCGGATAACGCGACTTACGTCGGCGTCTGAGTACATCCGTATGCCGCCTTCGCTGCGCGCCGGTGAAGGAAGTAATCCCTTCTCTTCCCAAAATCGTAGAGTGCGTTGGGTTAACCCGGTGCGTTCGGCCACCTCATCGATGTAGATGAACCTAGTTTTCTTCTCCAACCGTCGATCTCCTTTGCAAACGGTTTGTTATGACGACGAGGGCGCATCACAGCTGACCTCAACGTCAATCTAAGCGTAGACTCTACATACCTAGTTGTCAATGTTAACAAGGCGCCCTAGTTTTTAATCATTGCCGTGTCATATTTGACGTTGACGTTAATGTCAATCAAGAGTATGCTGAACCCGTGGTTTTCCAACGAGGAGGTACATGGTATGGGTATGGGCGGCGGACGCGGGTTTCACCGCATGAACTTCGATGAACCGGTAGGCGCCGTGGCTTGGCACTTGCTCCCACGCGTCCTTAGCTACTACCGGCCTTACATTTGGCAAATCTTACTGGTGTTGCTGGCAATCCTGCTGCAGGCCGGGCTTAATCTTATACCGCCCCTATTACGCAAAACGCTGGTCGATAATGTATTGCCATCCTATGACTTCACTTTGCTGGTGTGGGTGTCGTTCGGTTGGATCGCTACCGCCGTTACCGGCGGTCTGGTCAGTGTGGGAGAAGCGTACCTCAACAACTGGATCGGCTTACGGATCATTCGCGATATTCGAAACCGGATGTTTGCGCACCTGCAACAACTGCCCCTGTCCTTTTTCAATATGGCGCGCACCGGTGAGGTGATTTCGCGCCTAAACAATGACGTCAACGGCATTCAAGGAGTCGTCTCCGGCACGGTAACCAGCGCCGTCAGCAATGTGGCCAACTTGGTATTCGTGCTGGCGACCATCTTTACTCTTAACTGGAAACTGGCTCTGGTGGGATGCGCCGTTGTGCCTTTGTTCGTCATTCCTACCCGCCTAGTAGGCAAAACGCGCTGGCGCATGGCCAAAGCCACGCAAGAGAAGTTCAGCGTTATAAATGCGTTCATCAATGAGCGATTGGGCGTAAGCGGCATCATTCTAGGCAAAATTTTCGATCGCCGGAAACATGAATCGGCAACCTTTAACCAACTGAGCGAGGAGTTGGCCAAGTATCAGCTGAAGGACACCCAGGCCGGACGTTGGTTCTTCATGGCGATCCGCACGTTCGAGAGTATCGGTCCCGCGATGATCTTCTGGTATGGCGGCCTTTTGTTCATTCGCGGTGAAATAACGATCGGTACGATTTTGGCTTTTGCCGAGTACTTAAGCCGGCTTTATCGCCCGGTAACCCAACTGTCCAATCTCCATGTGGACATCGCCCGTTCCATGGCTCTGTTCGAGCGCATTTTCGAGTACCTCGATATGGAGGTGGAATGCCCCGGCAATGAGAACCTTCCCAGCATGCCGCCGATTCAGGGGCGCATCGTCTTCGATCGCGTCTCGTTCCGTTACGGGCCTGGTCCGGAGGTGCTCACCGACGTCTCCTTCAGCGTAGAGCCTGGGCAATTGGTGGCGCTAGTGGGGCCTTCAGGAGCCGGAAAAACGACGATCACCAACTTGGTGCCTCGTCTATACGAGATCAGCTCCGGCGCCATCCTTATCGACGACATTGATGTCCGAACCGTCTCGTTGTCGTCGTTACGGCAACAGATTGGGATGGTGACCCAGGATACCTTTTTGTTCAATACCACCATCCGAGACAACCTACTTTATGCTCGTCCGACAGCCACCGAAGAAGAAATGATCGCAGCCGCCCGCGCGGCAAACATCCACGACTTCATTTCCGGCTTGCCCGAAGGCTACGACACCGTGGTAGGCGAACGCGGGGTAAAACTTTCCGGTGGTGAAAAACAACGCATCTCCATCGCTCGCGTCATCCTTAAGGACCCACGTATTTTTATCCTGGATGAAGCGACTTCATCGCTGGATTCCCGTGTGGAACACCTGGTACAACAGGCGCTGGCGCCGCTCATTGCGGAACGCACCAGTTTAGTCATCGCCCATCGCCTCTCGACCATACTGGCAGCAGACCTGATTCTAGTGGTGGACAAAGGTCGCATTGTAGAATCGGGTACCCACAGCGAGTTGTTGGCGCTGAACGGTTTGTATGCCGAACTGTATGAACAGCAGTTCAGTGCGCAAGCCGAAGGTGTACTCCCGGGTGAAGAGGTTACGCCGGAGCCGAAGTCGAAGCGAAGGGAACGCTCCAGAGCAGGTCACTAGCATAGCGGCTATGCTTTCCATTCCTTCATGCGTCGTAGGAACCGCCACTTCACCAGGGCGAACAGTAAAAGCCCGCCTACGACGCCTAAGGCCGGGTAGAGCGTTTGTACCAACGCGACAAAACCAATCTGACTGCCCAAGTAAGCGAAAAGACCGGTTGAAACAGTCATCCAAGCGGATAACCCCGGGTGAGATTTGGTCATACGCGCAACAAATCCGTACAGATTCGCCACAGCCGTCGTATAAATTTCAGCCAATAACAACCAGGCATAAGCCGCCGGCGCGCAGCGCAACACTTTGGCGGCAATGTGCAGCATGGGCACTTCCACCCCAAAGATTTCCGGCACTTGTGTAAGCATGGCCAGGTGCACCGCCATAGCGCTTATACCCAACCCCAAGCCGCCCAACCATGCTCCCTTGCGTATAGTCGCCGGATCCGACATGCCGCCCATCGGCGCTAAAATGCCCAGTGTGAGAATCATATTGTACGATACGTATAAGAACGCCGCAGGAAGCCAAGACCCGGAAGCCGCCAGCCCAGGCGCGCTCCAACTCGCATTAGGGACATAAAAACGCAGCAGCAACAAAGAGATCGCAACAGTGCCGCCCACCAAAAAGGGGGCCACCATGCTGATTGCCGAAATTACTCCAGTAATACCCAACAACACCGTCAGTACCGAACCGGCGGCCATCAATGCGCCGCCTGCCCATCCAGGCCAACCTAGTTGCTCCTGTAGCGCAGCCCCGGCCCCGGCTATCATCACTGTCAAACCTGCTGCAAGGGCGCCTGTAATCATCACGTCAATAAAGCGATACAGGTAAGGCCCGGTTATCGCAGCGATCACGTCACGATGCGATTGGGCGTGCAGAGAGTATCCCAACTGCATAACGGTCAAACCGAAGTAGACAAAGAGCAATGTAGCAATGAATACTCCCCAGGTACCCTGCACCCCATAAAGAGTAAAAAAGCGCAAGGTCTCCTGTCCGGAAGCGAATCCGGCTCCTACCACGGTACCGATATACGTACCGGCTATTTGAGCCGCATTGAGCCTTTTTAGCGTACCTTTGGCTGCCGTCATGCCCTATGCATATGCCAGACACGGCAACATTCATGCAACAGCGCGGCGCCCTACTCTTTATCTTCCTCGTTGTCTTCCTGTTTACCCAGCATGGCGGCATTATCGGGGCGCGGCGGAGGTAAAGGTTGGTTCTCTAACAAAGGATGCAGTTTGTAGACATCCGCCACCAGTGCGAAATTGCGCGCATCAAAACCTACCCAATCCACTTTATCCCAGGTAGCTTTGGTAAACACGATGCGCGCTAGTTCCAGGTCTGACAACACTTGACCATACACATCGCGGACCGCATTAGTGCGCAATGCAAGCTCGACTTCCTGAATGGGCGCTTTAGCTCGTGCCAGCGCATGCAGAAGACCGCGCGCCGTCTGTAACGCGGTTATTAACAAGCCGTCATCGATGGTGGCGTTGATGCGCACTAGCCAGCCTTCATCCCTGCGGTGCAATTGCAACTGCAACTGACCGGCCGGAAGCGGTCCGCTGGTCAACAGCAGCTCTCGCATCTTACGCTCTTCTCGTTCCTCCTGAGAGTGTTGCACGGCATGTGGGGCGGCAGGTTCAAACCTAGCTCCGGACCAGAACCCCAATCCGATCCCAATCCCGATGCTGATCACCATAACGCCGGTATAAATAAGGGAGATACCCTTCATCACAGCTATTCACTCCTGTTGGGTCTTGTCTCCAACAGTTTCTCTCAGAGCACTAAGTCGTAGTCGAAGCCACCGCTGTTTTCCGGATGATGCGCAATACGCCCAACCATGCCGTCAAGGCGCCTACCCCCGAAAGCAACAAGGAAAAAACAGGCGTTACCCACAAACCGCAGACGTCCGCCGCAACTCCACCCGCCATGCTGCCCAACGATGTCGCCAATGACGCTGTCCCTTCATATACGCCTATAGCCTCGCCGCGCTGCGCTGCAGGGACATAGCGCACCATAAGGCCTGTAACCCCAGTCGATATAAACGGATACAGAGGGATCGTGAACAGCATGAGGGTGATACTGGGATATCGAAGCAGCGTCATCAGCAGAAACATCAAAGCATAACCATATGTTCCCAGCGTGAATACCGTACCTGGCCCGCGCCGATCGGCTAGCTTGCCGATCCGGCCGATGACAAAAATGCCCAAGAAACTGGCCGTACCCACAGCATACCCCACCCAGGCCGCCGATCCATGCAAGTAATCCGTTAAGTAGGGCCCCATCAGAGCCATAAAAGCTTCGTTGCCGCCAAAACTGAGTAATACGGCGACAAGGACTGCCGGTACCAATGGTTGGCGCCATACAGCGGTACCGGTTACTTGCGGCAAGCTCGGCTTGGCGGTGTTGTCGTCAGCAGCGGCCGGGTTGCCGACTTTCCGATAAGAAGGCTGTCTGTTATGTTGCCCTAACGCCATTACGAAAAGCAGCATAGCCGCGAGCAGGCATAGACCTGCACCGGCTCGGAAGATATGTATCAGTCCTTGCATATTGAGCTGTTGCACGATATAGCCGGCCGCATAACTACCCAGAGTCCAACCTAGCGTCCGCGCCCGGTAATATCTGGCGGCAGCCGCTCCGGGGCGATCAGGCGCTCTCAAGGTCAGCCAGGCTACTCCCAGCGGTGCGCCGGCGGCAATACCGGTGACGGTCAAAACCGCCAAGGCGAGAAAAAGATGCACGTTTCTCACCAGAGAAAGCGCCGCCAACCCGCCTGAACTCAACAACATGCCCACGCCGATGAGAGCCTCTTTACGGCCGAAGCGATCGCCCCAGCGTCCCCAAATACCTGCCGTTACAAACGCGGCAAATGAGGCCAGTCCTACGGAAAGCGCGGCTTGAGTGAGGCTGGGCGCGGCCAACGCTTGCCACATATACAGAGGGCCATAGCTGTACAGCAGCGAAAGAACCACTCCTTCAGCCACGGAAGCAAGCAATATGGGTACATCAGACAATTTGTTCGGCACTGAACGGCATCCTCCATCCTAACGTGACCAACTACGCCTGTGATCACCTTAGTAGTCATAGTACTCGAGTATATGGTCGCGGGCAAAATCTGACGCGGCAGGATCGAAGTACCGGTGTGACGACTGTTTGACAAAGCGCCCCGTATCCGTCACGTAACCGGCATCCCACGTGGTATCGAGGACTATCCAGCGTCCGGCTGCGTATGCCTCAGTCCAAGCATGAGCTCCCCATGCGCCAAAACTGTACGCCTGCCCTATTGCCAGTCGCGCCGGGATCCCAACGGCTCGCAGCAACGCCGTCGTCAGATAAGCATAATCCTGACAAACGCCCTGCCGGCGTTGTAGGGTCCGCAACGCCCCATCATCCGGGTGAGACAAGCCGCTCTTATATTTAGCCACATCATAGCTGATATTATCAGCTACCCAGTCATGAATGGCCAAAACACGCTGCAGGTCTCCCGTCGCGTTCTTCGTGATCTCCGCCGCCAGTTGCGCAATGATCGGATGGTCGCTCTCTATCCCTCTCGAAGGCGCCAAGTAAAGCAAGGTATCGGGAGCAGCCGATCTGGCCGTAAAACGGACTAACGCCTGTAATCGGCCTTGTCCCGTATCGTCCGCCCAAATCGTGACCATGTGCATGCCCGGCCCGAAGCGGAGCCACAAGTCGGCCGTAAAATTGCCGTCTAACACTGGAATCTTGTACCGGGCTACGGCTCCGTCTTTCTCCACCGTCGCGCTGAGATATTTATACTCCGTGCGTCCCGTTAGCTGCAAGCGCCCCGAGCTGATGCCTTGGGTGCCGCCGTACAACGCGGCAAGGTTTTCGATTTGCAACATGCTCTTGCCGCCCTGCCAAGCGGCGTTATACCACAAAGGCGCTTGCGGCAAATGATCCAGGTTCTCTTCGTGTACGTTATCCACTGCAAATGCCGCCCAAGGAGCATAGCTGCCCCCGGTACTCGTCGGAGCCCAAAGCACAATATCGTAACGACCGGCGCCTCTGGCCAACCACAGTTCGGTCCGGATCTCCCCTTGTGTTGCCGGCAACCAATAATCTTCACTAACGCCGTCTTTATGTATCTCAAGCACTAGATGGGCATACTTGGTTTTAATATGGAGCGCCGTACGCCCCGGAACCTGGCCATATGCCTGCAGCGGTTGCAGGATGCTGTCGGTTTCGGCGTCAAAGGCCTCCAGTTTCACAGGCAAAGCCTGAATAGACCGCGTACCGGAAGTGACCCTCACCGGGAAAGTCGTCAGTTGCACATAAGCGTCGGCGCCGCGTTCTCTTCCCCACACCTGCACCGTATATTCACCCGTGCCCCACGGCAACCATATCCAGGTGTCGAATCTTCCCGCTTGAACCGTAATGCGTTGCTGCGCATAGATCGTCGTGTAGACCGCCTCCGGTCGCCAAAGCGAGACCAGCAGCTCATCATAGTCGCATACACCGCTCAAGCGAAATTCACCGGCCACGCTGATGGACCCTGTTGTGGGCGAATCTAAACGAAACGCTGCTCTAACTGCATTAATATGGTGTGAAACCATGATGAGCAGCAGTACCAAAGCCCCAACACGCGCGCAGAGACGCCGGCGCATATCTGGGCCCTGCTGATGAAATCTCAATCGTACCGGCGTTTGCATCTCATCCGCTCCCCATGTGCAATGAAGAAAGGTGCGTTCAACCGCACGCACCTCATCTCACGGCCTATTAATAACATGTCGAGCTGAGCTATACATGACGCACTCGGCGGCGCAACGGTTCCAGCGCAGCCGCAGTATGATCGGCGCCGGCGCTGTTTGCGCTCACCAAGGTAGGTACGTCGATGCCCTGCAATTGCAACCTGGCCGTCGCTTCAATGGCAATAGCGTTCATGATACAAGCGCCGACGATGGTGCTGCAAGGTCCCATTTTTTTATCCTCGCGACCTACCGCAACCAGCGCATCCCCGTACGGCGCGCCGTTATCGATGACAAGATCCGCCACCTCAAAAAGGCGCAAGCCGGACGGATCACGCGACTCCACGGTGCCGGAATGCGCCAGTGAAGTAATCGCGATGGTGAAAATACCTCGCTCTTTCGCCAAACGCGCCATCTCTACCGGCACGGCGTTACGCCCGGAATTGGAGGCAATCAAGAGCACGTCCTGATCCGTAACCTGACGGGCATCCAAAATAATCCGGGCCAACCCCGGCAGCCGTTCGGCCGCCGTACTCTGCGTCGCCGATTCATGCAGCATCAGTATGCTGTCCAGCATCGGGACAACCGGTACCAAGCCCCCGGCGCGATAAAAGACCTCTTCCGCCAGCATGTGAGAATGCCCGGTACCCATCACATACCACAAGCCTCCCGCAGCAACAGCTTTGGCCACTGCAGCGCCCGCGGCGGCAATTTGCGCCGACTGATGCGCCTGGACCCACTGTAACCGTTCAACCGCTTGGGTCATATAGTCTCCGGCATAACCCGTCAGCTTACTGCTTGCATTTTCCGGCAATGGTCCGCTCCTTCTGTTTACCACAAATCGCCGTATTGAACCGTCGTCTCACACATTACTTACCAAAACCGTCTGTTGCCGGCAAGCTTTGCCTCAGATTGTCCACTACGTCACCGGGTATGCTGCATTGCCATATGCAGGCGGCCCCTTGCCCCACGCGCCAGGCATGCAGCGCGGCCCCACCGCTGGGCGGCAATACGGGCATTTGTAGATTTAAGGATATTTGGGCTGCTTGCTCCAACTCTGCGCGAAATATTTCCTGCATGAGTTGCGAGCGGAATACTCCGCCGGTCATCGAAACCAACGTTCCGGGGGGGAGCGCTAAGCGTCGCACTACAGCCAGTGCCGCGGCAGCCAATTCCTGAGCGCCGCGTACCACTAAGGCGACAGCCGCAGCATCACCACTCTGCGCCGCCGCATCTACGTGCCGCGCTAATCCGGCAATGTCGTCGGTTGCCCGCTCAGGTGCGTATAACCAATCTCTGAGGGCGATGCAATCGGCGCAATCAGTCGCCGCCAGCAGCTTTGAAGTTAACGCCGTAGCCGGCGCTCTGCCGTCGGCACCCTGGAAAACACGCATCAGCGCCTGCTGACCTAGCCAATACGCACTGCCTTCATCCCCTGCCCGCCAACCCCAGCCGCCGGCATAAGCCATATTCCCTACCGCATCTCTGCCCATGGCGATAGAACCGGTGCCTGCCGCCGTTACCACTCCGGGCTTGCCTCCCAGCGCGCCTTCCAAGGCCATAACCCCATCGGTTTCGAACACAATGCGCGTTTGATGCAGGCAATCCGGGAGCAGCGCCAAAGCTTCCTCTAAGCCGCCTGTTTGCTCCAAACCGGCACTGCCCAGGGCTACAGCCGCGGGAGTAGTCCGCACAGCTTTGAGGGCTTGCTCCACTGCCTCCGTGATCGCTCTACGGGCTCGGGCAATTCCTACGGTAACATGATTGGCGGGACCACCGCTTCCCCATCCCACCACGCGGCCATCCGCCGCGATGAGTAAGGCGAGCGTCTGTGTCCCTCCGGCGTCGATGCCGAGGTAATACGGTTGATGTGACATATCTTTCATACCGACCTGTGTCCTACTCTCTTATGTTTATGCGGCATAGCGCCGGAGTCGACATCATGAGCGACATAAGAACTTCGGTTCCATGCCGCCCATGATAAACCAAGCCGTCGCAACGTCTCTATAGTCCTTCGTAGCCCAGGCCGCCGGTTGAAGGTCGCACCTTCTGCAGAGCGGCGCGTTCATGCCAGAGCTTTTCTACGGCTGTCGCTATATCATCCATATCCGCTTGTGAGCCAAGGAGTAATCTCTGCGCCAACCATACCGTATTGCGGCAGGCAGCCTCAGTTACCGGCAGATACATGCGACCGTAGTCTACCTTTGTGAGCTGGTCCGCAATACCCGACCAAGCGGACGGACACGATTGGCCGTAGGCCACAAAACCAGCTGTGCGATAGAGAGGTACATACCCCGCGGAACAAGGTATACCTTCCGCACGCAACGCCTCCATAAACACGCGGGTAGACACGCCCCAAACCGACTCGTCTACCGAGAACATAAACAGATGATAAGCGTGTCTGGTGACTCGGCTGTCGCGCTTGGCGGGCTTAATCCCCGAAATATTTTGCAACCGCTCCGCTAAATACAGGCCGTTTGTATCCCTTTGAGCGGCTTGCGCCAGCAAACGCTTCAGCTGTGAGAGCAGCAACGCCGCTTGCATTTCGGTCATCCGGAAATCCCAACCCAATACCTGGCGCGGACCACCTTCCCCATCAAAGCGACCGCAGTCTGCGTAAGCTCGAACCAGATTCGCTAAGAAGTCGTTATTGGTGACCAAAGCGCCTCCTTCACCACAGGCCAGATTTTTACTGGACTGGAATGAAAAAGAGCCGATGTCACCTATAGCTCCCACACCGCGCCCATTCCACTGCGCGCCGTGTGCTTGGGCGGCGTCTTCGAGCACCGGCAGATGATGCCGTGCCGCGATTTCACAGATGGCATCCATATCACAGGGGTTACCAGCCACGTGCACGGGCACGATGCACGCAGTGCGATCAGTGATCGCCGCTTCCACGGCCTGCGGATCGATACAGTACGTTTCGGGGTCGATGTCGACGATGACGGGAACGGCGCCCGTATGGAACACAGCGGCCGCAGTTGCAATAAAGGTATATGCCGGTATGATCACTTCATCGCCTGGTCCTACGCCCAAGGCTGTCAGGGCCATTTGCAAAGTAACCGTGCCGTTACAGGCCACGACGCAGTGCTTAGCCGCTTGCAGCTCAGCAAATTTCGCCTCGAATTCAGGTTTACACTTGCCGCCTAAACCCCATACACCGGATCGTACGGCTTGCGCTACTGCTTCTTCGTCACTCTGATCTCGTATTGGCCAAGCGGGAAACGCCTTACTCCGTACTGGTGTGCCACCGGAAATGGCCAGCATGTTATACAGCTCCTCTCTTACTTGCTTTATGTAGTACTAAGGCGGACGTCTCTCGTTACCTTAAACTTACTCAATCGCGCTGCTGCGATAAGGCCACTTTAGCGCCGCACGAATCGCGGATCGTCAGACTGCCGGGCAATTTCACCTTCACTGCCTTTCCCTTCTCGCCTGTCGTTATCCGCTCCAACAACAGCTTTGCCGCTTCTTCACCCATTTGCGCCAAAGGTTGAGCTACGCTGGTTAGAGCGGGTCGCACCTGCCGAGCCATCTCCAAATTATCAGTCCCCACGAACGCGATTTGCTCCGGCACCTTTAAACCGGCTTCCTGTGCGGCATATAGGGCTCCAATGGCCAAATAGTCGCTCGTAGCATAAACGGCTGAGGGCAGCTCCTGTTGAGAGCGCAGCAACCTGCTGAAACACTCATATCCCGTATTCGCCGATATGCTGGAGCTGTTATACTCGAGGATCAATTCCGGAACCAGCGGCGTATTGGTATCGCGAAAAGCCCCTAAATAACCTTCCAGTCGCTCCATTTCGGCTTGCACTCGGTAGTTCAGCCCTTTGCGCTGCAATAGAAAGGCAATGCGCCGGTGTCCCAAATTGATGAGGTGTTGCGTAGCCAAATACCCCACCTGGTAGTTGTGTGAAGAGACCTCGTCGATATCCGGGTTGTCGGTATTGGAATTGATGAGAATGAACGGCACTTCAGCTTCCTGCAGACGCTGCGCCACACTACTCGGAAAACCGGCGGAGCCCAGCGTTTTCAACATAAAGATGACGCCGTCGACGCGCCCTTCCTGATAGTACTCAATAGCCGTCTCCACGCCGGCTTCCGGCCTGGCCGCCGCGACATCGCACAGCGTGAGGCCGTAGTTCTGGGCGCTCAGGTAACGCAACATCCCTTGTACCGGACGAGCAAATAGAGGTGATACGGGATCCCAGCAAGAGATGAGCCCGATGGCATAAGCGCGGCGCGTAGAAATGGCCCGCGCCGCAACATTGGGGCGGTAGTTGAGTTTACGCGCCGCTTTTATCACCCGGGCATAGGTTTGCGGGCTGATGGCTACATTCTGTTTGTTGTTCAGCACGACTGAGACCGTACTGCGCGATACGCCGGCCTCTTTGGCCACGTCAATGCTGGTAACGCTGCGTTGCTTATGACGTTGTTTCGTCTCAGACATGCGTCGCACTCCATCTTCAATCATTCACACCGGCAGGTGCTTGCTTACCGCGCGCGGAGCTTGGTACTATTCACTGCTTATTCTAAGAAGCATCCCGATTATCCTGCAAGAATCGGACGCACAAATGGCGCTTCATACCCGTTGATAGATAGCGGCTATAGACTGGTACGTCTTTTGTATCCGCCGGTTCTCCATCACCAACTGGAGGTAAATCCGGCTTGAAACCGCCACTGCTTTTCGGTTGGATTCCACTGCGCGCTCGCCATGGCTGTAAGAGCGATAGGGGTGTAGTAGCGAACTGCAACGCCCGGCGACCAGAGTGTCAACCTTTGCCGTGCGCCGTCGTCGATGATCGCCCCATCCGCGAACACTGCTACATGCAGGTCGCTGCGGAAGTAACGACGTACTTCCAAGGTACCATGCGCATAAGCCGTCGTAGTCACTGTTGGGTCATAGCCGCGTAGGGTGGAACTACCGCCTAGACGAAACTGATAGTTGAGCGGCGTAGTCGGATCCTGCCAACCGACGGTCATCCCCGTCACTATTTGCATGTTCGAGCTGATTGGGTATCTGAACTCAGTGTTGGCGACGAAGCGCAGTCTACCGGGGGCTGCCGTCAAACACTCGTCCAACCAGCCTACGGAGAGTGAGAAAGCGCTGCTGCGCCCTCCGGAGCTCGTCTGCCGGTTGATTCCCGCCGACACAAAACCGACCTGGTTATCTGCCGGAACACTACCCACCGGCGTAACCTCAACCGCACTGTCTTTGATCCATTGCGCATTTAAGTGTAATGACCATATGGGGCTGAGCACTTGTACTGAACTTAACTTATACTCCTGTCTATCGACAACTACGGTTGTTCCGGCATATGGTCCCACGCCTGCTCCAAACGAGATTCTAGACATCTTACCGTCTAGTCGCAGCTGCATAGGGGCTCCGATGCGAATAGGGAATTCCGTAAATACATACCGCTGTCGCGTCGGACCCCAACCATACGTAGCGCCAATATTAATGGCTTTTCCCGCGAAATGATCATACCTGACCGATAAGGTTTTTTGGGTAAGTTCATAGATTGCGCCGGATAATGTCGCCAGCGGCTCTTTATAGAGGCCGAAACCCTCCCGGATGCGAATGATCAGATGCACTTGGTCATCATTCACAGCGACTGTACCTAAGGTGACGTTCTCAAAAGCATTCAGGCTGCGCAACTGTCGTTGCCACGTCTGTAACCGGGATTGATCCAACCTGTCGCCTACGCTCACGCCCAACCAACCCAATAACCACGCGGTATCTGTTTTATGCCCACCTAGGACCGATATTGCCGCTATTTCACCTTCCGGCTCCAAAACCGGACTTGTCCCAGGGCCAAAGACCTGCGCCTTCCATAGAATCTCCCACAAACTCAGCTTCTTTGTAAGCGAACGTTCTAAGCCGCTCTGTGCCTGCTGCCGGTAGTAGTCCGTTTCGCCTCCTAAATCGGGTACGGGAACGGCCAAAGACTTTGCATACCAGGCGACAGCCGCATTACGCTCGTTACGTCTGTCTGCATAGACGCCTAAGTAGAACAAAGCTTCCTGCAAATGACGCGGTTCAGCTATCTCGGCCAACTCAGTCAGATTGCCGTAAAACTGCTCGGCTTCCGTATGTCGGCCGAGTTGCATGTGCGCCCGCGCTTTTAGTAACAAAACATACTCCACGTACTGTCTGGGTTCATCTAATGTCGCCAGTATCTCCAGCGCGGCGGCCGGACGGCTTTCAGCTAAAGCTCGCTCGGCGCTGTAAATCGTCAGCCAATCTCTCAGATACTCATCCTCCGCATAGGAAATATCCCACTGGGGCTGACGCGCCTCCTCTCCAGCCAAAGCCGCCGTTAAACTAAATGCTTGCATGGTGTGATCACTAGCAGGGGCATTTTCATCTTGTACGCCTACCCACATCAACCCGCGTGTAGGGTCAAACACAAGCGAAGCCATGGTATTGGCGTTATCGATGCCGCGGACCATGCCCTGATGCGCTGCTGAATCCGCACTGAACTTATCACGTAGGACAGTCGCCAAAACTTGCGCGTTAAAGCGACCGCGATGCTCCATTTCCAGCTCAGCTAGACGACTGTCGCGCAAAGCCGAGGCATACCAACCTGCCCGCTGATACGGCTGCATCTGGGATGACGCATACCTGTTTGTAGCAGCGATAAAGTCATCAGCCGTTCTGACGGCGTAGTGGTTGGCCGCCGCCTCCACAACCACCGCACGCGGCTCTTTAGCATCGCCAATAAGAATATTGAGCCCGATGGTGCGCGGCGCTTCCTTAATAATATGTACGGCTTGGTCGAGCGTCTCCGCCCGTTCCATCACCTCACGCAACAAAAAGACCAATGGCAAACCGTCAATACTGTTTTCCACAGCAAATGAGTAGCTCATACTGATGGTGATGCCTTTGGCGTTCATCGCATGCATCACCCCAAAGTTGGCCGGGTAAGAAAGCGTAATAAACGGTATTTTCCCCTCTGGTTCCACAATCATTACCAAAGCGCTCTTGGCAAGCACCAGCGGCAGACTGTTGTCCAAGTTTCTGGCGTGATAAAGATGACCATCAACGCTGGCTGAGCCCCAAACAGCAAGCGAAGTACACATAGCCACGGAAAGGTCCTGTGACACGTTGCTGACCACAATGGGTTTTATCGCCTTGTCTTTACCGCCGGACGCGCCATGGATGAAACCTTGCATCTCTTCTATGTATCGTTCAGGTATGTTACGCAGGAATGTAGGCAGCAGCTTCACGTTCATGTAGAAGTCTTGAAATAGCCACACCAACTTGTCCATGCCTGTACGTTCCTGCAACGCCGGATCTACGTATGGGCGCAACGCCGAAGCTTCTTCACCTAACAAAACACCGTGTTGTACGCCCATTTCAAACGGAGTGCCCTTCAGATGCAAGACCTTTATCCCATCGTATTCCACTAAGTAACCTTGTCCAGCCCACACCCGATTACCCTCATACCGTAATTCCGGCAGCGAAGTCGCTAACGCTACGGCTTGCACAAATGCCATTAGAACTGATAACAGCAAAATACAGACAGGATTAAGTCTATTTGGCATCAATTTGCATCCCCTTTGCCGACAAGGTATTGAACTATACGCAACTTATCCAAGGGCTCATTCCACGTCTAAACATGGATTTGTATTTTCCCGTCCTATTTATACCACTACTGTCGCAATTCAAGCAACCTGCCTAGTAGATAGTGCGGCTCGTTGTACAAGGACCGTCTCAAGTGTGCTAAAGTTAAGGGCAATGATGTATGTAACAAATGACTGTTTTAAGGAGCCGATCCGGTTTATGAAGGTGCTTGTCACTTACAATCAGCCGCCGACGCAAGGTGGATTCCAACTTTGCCACGCCGGGGTGCTGGATGCCGTTAATGATGTTGTTGCCGCGTTGCAACACCTCGGCCATGAAGTATCGACTCTGGCCGTCGGCCGAAACCTGCCCGCTGAGTTGACGCAATTGGCAATGGCGCAGAACGACTGTGTGTTTAATATGTGTGAAAGCATCTTGGAAAACAGCAGTTTAACAGCCGGTTTCGCCGCTTATTTAGAGTTGTTGGGCGTACCGTTTACAGGTGCCCATGCACGCGCGCTGACCATTACGACTGACAAACGGTTGGCGGATGCCGTTCTACGTGAAGGCGGCGTATCTGTTCCGGAGAGCTGGTCCTACGAAGCACTGCTGGAATTCCTGTCCATGCCCGAGGCGAATCGCCCCGCCGTACCTTTTCCGCTCATCGTCAAACCAGCGAACGAAGACGGCAGCATAGGCATTGAGCAGGACTCTATCGCAAGCAATTGGCAGGGACTGGAGGATGCCCTCCGTGTAACCGCCACAAAGCTGGGCCATACTCAGCTTATGGCGCAACGATTTATAGAAGGGCGCGAGTTTACCGTCGGCTTTTTAGGCACGTCGGACCCACAAGCGCTCCCGTTAGCCGAAATGACCTTTACGGATCTGCCGCCCGGTCATCGACCGATTCTTTCCTACCAAATGAAATGGGTGATGGATTCTCCTGAACGGCGTGCCTTTCGCCGCATTTGTCCGCCGCAGATCCATGCGCGGATGTCTGAGCGGATCATTTCCGTTGCCCGCCAAGCATATCTGATATGCGGCTTACAAGGATATGGCCGCATCGATGTCCGTTGGGACACGACAAGCGACAAACCTTATGTTATCGATGTCAACGCCAACCCGGACATTACCGACGGACAAGGCTTTCCCGTTATGGCTCAAATAGGCGGCATCAGCTATCCCCAGCTCATTGCGACCATTTTGGAGCAGGCGCTGACGGATTTCGCCTCAGTCACTACCGCCGGCGCCCTTTCCGGCGCTTAGCGTGCAATTCTGAGAAGACCTCATGTATGTCGGGCTTCCCGCTTGTTGGTGTTAAATCATCGCAATTTGAAGAAGGTGTATGCGCTGGAGAGCAAGAATGCGTACGGTAATCTTTTCGCATTTGCGTATCGTCTCATTCAGTCGTCGTATGGGTCAATACAACACTCATATGCGCATCTTTATCTCACTAGGGGGGGTTCGACGTGAAACGATTCTTTTCCAAACACAGGCTCTTTTGGCTCATCCCGGTAATAATCGTGGTAATTGCCGGTTACCTGGTATTCCATGTCGCGCAAACCAAAACGATGGCCGCGGCGGAAGATGAAGAAGGCGTCATTTACTACATCCTCACCGAAGATAACGAAATCACGATTCGCTACCCGCAAAGACTGGGCGGGGCCACCTATTTAAGTCGGCGCGGCTTTGAGGTGCTGATGATTGAGAAGGTGGACGCCCTCAACGACATCGCCGAGAAGTACGGGGCTTACTGGACGCACCTGACGGCCACCGGCGTCTGGTATTTAGCCGAGGCTGCGGCGGAAAAATCACCTTATTGGGAAGGACTTTACGACGACCTGGTTGAGCAAGTGCGACGCGGCAGCGCGGCAGGACATGAGTATGCGCCTCACCCCCATGCCTATTGGGATCCTCGTAGCAGTCTCAACACGTTGGATTGGGATCAAAGCCGCCTGGCCTGGGTCGATAACGGCGGCGAATACTTATCCTGGACCGCAGGTTTCCAAAAGCTGGGCACTTATACGGATCTGGAATCTGCCGCAGGGTACTTGTATGATCATAAACGTGAACTGATGCGCCTTACTCGGCGTGAAACGCTGATTGAGCGTACCGGCAGTTGGCAATTCGGTCATACACCGGAGTTAATGGAGATTTCCATTCAGGCCTTGTGGATGAACGGCATTTTGGCCAACAGCGATCATGCCGCCAACTTAGGCGGTGCGGCAGGCGCCCCTTACGGCCAGGCATTGTACTTTACCGCCAAGAACTCCATCAATGTACCGGCCAACTCGGCAAAAGATTACGGCACGCTGGAGATGGCTCCTACGCCGAAACCTATGATCCAGTGGGAAACCAGTACGTTACAACAACTCAACAGCAGGGTTGATGAAGGCGTAAAGGCTTTTACGGACAACAAAGGACGGGTAAAACCCGGCGTCCACTTCATTGTAGGCTTCGGCCACGCGAAAAACATGATGGGCAGCGGCGACTGGCAGTCCACACGCGGCGGCGCATTCGCCATTCTCGATCAGCATCTGGCATACGTTACCGAGAAGTACGTCAACATTGAGAAACCTGTCATCAGGTACGCTACCGCCAGTGACGCGATCAAACACTACTACGACTACTACTCTGAGCGGGCGATCGCCATGCGCGAAGACACGGAGACGCAAGTATCCGAGAGCGTCTATGAGTATCCCTTCCGTATTCTGGGCAGAGTTGAAGGTAATCAGTCCGTTTCCATAAAGCCTCCTATTTGGTGGGATGCGCAAGCAGAGATCGCCGGCGTGCAGTTGCTTACTGAAGACAAGGTTTTGGCTGAGTTTACGACATTCGACTCGGTCTATCCCGACTTACATTTCGAAACACAGGGAGTAAAACAAGGCGTGATGCGGGTTACGCTCAAGCCGGGCGCAACACGGTAAGCGTACAGGTAGCAGCTGCTATCTTTGGCAAAAAGCATGAGAACTTGCATAGCGATGGGGCAGTGTTAATACGAACACCAGATGAGCCGGAGGCCACAACCTCCGGCCTCCTTTCTCAAAAGCGGTCTATGCTGCCCGGAGCGCCTAAACATCGCCAACCTGGCGGTTGTCTTTCCAGGAGTAATATGGCATGATATTGTCAGATCGGCTCTATGGCGCAACGGATGCTAACCAGCACGGTTGCGGACTATTGCAGGCACAATAGCGCCGCTGTCCATGCCTCCTACGCTACGGCATGCAGCAATCCTTTCAACAGGCCGGAGCATGCGGCTGCCGGTAGCGGATAGGGAGTATGGCGCGTTTGTCTAAATCGGAACCAAAAAGCCGGCTTAGGCTGTCTTTATGGTATATATGAAACTGTAGGATGGTAGAAAGGAAGAGTCAATTTGAAGATCAAACTTTCTGACGGTAGGGTCATCCCCATTGAGATGCACAAGGTTAAAATTGTGCAAAAGAGCAGTCTCCCCCCCATTTCCCAACGTTTGGACGCTATTGCCGCCGCCGGCTACAACACATTCCTACTCCGCACCCGCGACGTATTCCTCGACATGCTTACAGATAGCGGAACCAATGCCATGAGCGACAACCAGCTCGCCGCGATGATGGTCTCTGATGACGCATATGCCGGAGGCGAAAGCTTCTATCGTTTACAGGAAGCGGTCCATGACGTGCTGGGGTTCCAATACTGCACCCCTGCGCACCAGGGTAGAGCTTGCGAAAACCTCATTGCCCGCGTACTGGTAAAACAGGGCGACGTCGTTCCCATGAATTACCACTTTACGACAACTAAAGCCCATTTTGATATGGCGGGCGGGAAAGTACTGGAGCTCTATCACGACGATGCGCTTGAAACCGACAGTGATAATCCCTTCAAGGGCAACCTTGATCCCGATAAACTGACTGCCGTCATCAAGCAATACGGCCCGGAGCGCGTCTCCTTCGTACGTATGGAGGCCACGACCAACCTCATCGGCGGCCAGCCCTTCTCTTTAGCGAACCTTAAAGAGATCAGCCGGATCGCTCGCAACCACAACATCCCGGTGGTCATCGACTGCTCGCTCATCTCAGAGAACGCCTACTTTATCCAGCAACGCGAACCTGAGTACACCGCGTGGAGCATCGCCGATATCGTTAAAGAGATGATGCGCCAGGCTGACGTAATGTACATGTCCGGTCGTAAGAGTACCTGCGTGCGCGGCGGTCTAATCGCAACCAACGACGTTAACCTGTACCGTAAGTTCAGCGAGCTGCTCCCCGTGTTCGAAGGTTTCCTCACCTATGGCGGCATGTCTTCCAAAGAGATCGAAGCTATGGCCGTAGGGCTTAGAGAAATGGTTGAGCCGGAATCCGCTTCCGCCTCCGCCGACCTCATCGAGTACTTCGTGAACCGCATGGTGGAGCGCGGCATTCCTGCAGTAACGCCTCCGGGAGGCTTGGCCGGACACGTCGATGCGATGAGATTTTGCCCGCATATCCCGCAACTCCAGTACCCGGCAGGCGCCTTAGCCGCAGCTTTGTACATTGTTTCCGGAGCGCGCGGTATGGAACGCGGCACCATATCCATGGATCGCGACGCCGACGGACAGGAAGTGCCTTCCGATATGGAGCTCTGCCGCCTGGCGGTACCGCGCCGCGTATTCAGCATGTCGCACATGGAGTACGTGGTAGATCGTTTGGCCTGGTTGTATGAGCATCGGCATTTAGTCGGCGGTTTGCACTTTGTGGAGGAACCCCCGGTACTGCGCTTCTTCATTGGCCGGCTGGAACCGATCGGCGATTGGGCGCGCAAGTTGGCCGATGCTTTTATAGCCGATTTCGGCAACGTATAACTACCCCATCGATGAACTGTTACGGCATCAGGCCTTTCTTTAGCTGATGTTCGGGCTTCCGATGGGATCATATGTCCGGCATAAACAAGGCAAATCCGCTTTCTTTATGCCGGACCATTATTCAGGAGGTAGTATAAGATGGCGGAACTCCAGCTAAATGCGCCTGTAGCTTTTCGTAACGCACGTATTACCAACCCGCCCTTGCTGGTGAGCGCCGATGGGCGACAGATCACCGACGCGGCAGCATGGGAAAAACAGCGCGCCCTTATAGAGCGCGATTGGCTGAACTACCTGGGAACGGCTCCCTATGCGCCCCTGGATATGGAAGCGAAAACCATTCGCGTCGACGACTTAGGCGACTGCACGGCAACCGAAGTGTATCTGAAAATGGAGCCGGACTACTTCGAACAGTGTTACTTAATGATTCCAAAAGAAAAGCCGGCGGAGAAGTTGCCTGCCGTCGTCGTTTTTTTCTATGACATCGATACCCCTGCAGACCACAATATGGGCAGCTCACGCTGGAAGGCCAACGTCCAAAACAGGGCCTTTGCTCGCCATTTGGTCAAGCGGGGTTATGTCACGCTAGTCCAACGCTGGGTGCATGAAGGGCTGGTTGCCCCTGAAGACAGAAAACTATCCATGGCCGACCGGTATGCCAAAGGCGTGGAAAGACTGCGGACTCTGTATCCGCATTGGAAAGGCTTAGGTAGAGTCGTTTGGGACGCCGCCCGCTGCGTGGACTATTTGCAGTCGCTTGATTTCGTCGATCCGGAGCGTATCGGCTGCATGGGACACTCCCTAGGCGGCAAAATGGCGCTCTACGCCGGAGCTTTCGATCAACGGTACAAAGTGATCGTCTGTTCCGATTTGGGTATCGGCCTCTCCTTCAGCAACTACGACGCACCTTGGTATTTAGGTCCTGAGGTACGCGATCCCGCTTTCGGCCGTGATCACCATCAACTGTTGGGTCTTATAGCACCCAGAGCATTTCTCTTGATTGCCGGCGAAAGCGCCGACGGCGACCGCAGTTGGGCTTACCTAAACAGCGCACGTGAGGTGTATCAGCTTTATGGTCAAGCCGATCGCATCGGTATGGTGAACCATCGCACCGGTCATGCGCCTACCATGGACTCGCTGGAACAAGCCTACGGCTGGTTCGACAAACATCTATAAACACAGGCCGCGGGGCACGGCTGCTTTAGTTCAGCCGTGCCCTTTTTGCTTTCACCCGCAGCTTACGCCGCGGTCGCCACAACAGCGGGTTCTTCGCCAAGTCGGTGCCGTTTAGCCCGGCCCGCATCCCGTTGTTGAAAGCCTGCAAGTTGACGTCGATAGACCAGTTCATCGCGGCGCCTAAACCTGCTTCAATCATCTTGCCCACCATCATGCCCAGCCGATAAGCCTGATCAGGCGATACCTCTCCGGCAAACTCATCAAGAAGGTCCTTCTCCATCGATAACCCCCTCTATGCTAAAAATGAAAAGGCACCCTAGATATAGGATGCCCCCATTCAGCCTGGTTTTCTACCAGGCCTGCTTTCGCCTCAAAAGACTAGTTGTTGAACAGCTCTTTCAACGGTGCAGCTGCGTTGGCAATTTTATCTACGCTGTAAAAAGCGGCTCCGCTGCGCAGATTTTTGTTGAAGATGCCGTCGGCGTTACCGCTTTCCACCACAATGACGGCGTCGGCCAAAGGCACGACGGTTTCAATCAGCTTATCGGAGCTTTGTCCGCGTCGCTGGCTTCCCCCCAAGTGCATGGCGATGATCTTAATACCGGCCTGACGAGCTGCCGTAGCCAGGCTGGTCACCCGAGCCACCTCATCATTGAGATTGATACCAGCTGCGCCTAGCCCCTTACTACTGGCGCCGATCACGATCACTAAACTTTTTTTGCCGTTTAGATTCGCCGTCGTGGCCAAATCGTTCAACTCGGCGTTAGCCGCCGTTTGGTTTAAAAGGACTCTGGCCATCGCCGTATCCGGACTCTGCCCTGCGTTTGTCAACAGCGTCGGTCCGCTAAACTGAGCTGCGGACGCGGTCAAAGCGAATACCGCCAGTAATGCCGTAACCATGGTCATCATCAATGTTTTGCGCAAATGCACAGATATTCCCCCTTGCGTGTTCCTACCTTGTATGGCGCGGAAGGTGAGCGCTAAGCCACCACTCCGCGCCCGGCTGCAACTTAGTACCCTGCGGCGGCGCCGTCCCGTCTCGGGTCGGCCGCGCCCTGCATTTCGCCCGTTGCGGGATCTATCGCGACGGCATGAACGCCGCCGAAGTATAGATCGTAATCGGGATACAGCTTAATGCTGTGACCGAGTGTTTGGAGGAAAGCGACGGTCTCTTCAGAGTAACGTCCCTCCATTTCCAAATTGGCCATGCTATGGCGACTGAAGAACTTAGGCGCATCAATGGCCGACTGGATGTCCATGCCGAAATCGATGTGGTTGACGATGACTTCGGTAACGGTGGTGATGATCCGAGCAGCACCGGGTGAACCCACGACTAGGCGTACATCGCCTTCATCCAACAAGATCGTCGGCGCAATGGTGGTGCGCATCCGCTTGCCGGGCTGCAGCGAGTTCACGCCTGAACCAAAGTTCATCATCTCGTTATTGAGCAAGAATCCGGTTCCCGGTACTACGTCACCCGTACCCATAAAGGATGAAATCGTCTGAGTCAGGCTGACCGCGTTGCCATATTTATCAACGATGCTGACATGGGTGGTACTGCCGGATTCCACAACCGGCTCGGTGGTTTGATCAACCACGATGCTCTTAACCTCAGCGGTGGCGTCCTGCATCCAGAAGCCGACGCCGCCCTTGATGTCGGCGATAACCTCGTTCTTCACTTCACCGATGATTTTACCATCAATAACGAACCAGACGGTATCGCCGGCGAAGTAATACTCGTAGACGTGCTCGTCAAACGGGCTGAAACCTGCAGCCGAGAAGTTATAGTCGGTGTTTTTGCCGTCTTTGACTACCGACAACCGTACGCTCTCGTCTTTGCGCAGATAGGCGTAGACCCGATTAGCGTCATCTTCGTACTTGCCCATGATGCGGCCGACGTTCCATGCGCTGGTACCATGGGTTTCCAGCGTCTTCATGACGGCGACGACATGGCGATCAACTCCGAAATCCTCATGCAGCTGCAATACGCCGCGGGTACCCTTAGCTCCGTCGGTGCCGGCGGACCACTCGCCATCGACGACTACGAAATCGCCCAAACCGGCGGCAAAGTTTTCGTCCAGCACCCGGTATTTGTAATCGAGATCCGGCAAGGTGTAGACAGGTTCGCTCGGCGCAGCGGCGACAAAGCCGGACACGCCGGAGGCGTCCAATACCTTGACGGTAACGTTATCGTAGGCGGCTCTGGACTGCTGCGACCAGAAACCCACCTTGCCGCCCATACTGCCGATATTGCTGTCTTCTACCGCAATACCCAGGTGTCCGTCAATCCACAATTCAGCCCGGTTGCCCAAGAACATCAGGCGATACTGATGCGGTTCCAGCGGATTAACCGCCACCTTGGCGTCGTAGTTATTGGTTACGCCGTTTGCCTTCACGGTAAACCGGATGTTGCCGTCCGTGCGCAAATAGACGTAGATGTGGTTGTTCAAGTCGACGTACTTGCCGTAGAGACGCCCGACATTGTAAGTGTTTGTTCCCAACTGTTCCTGAGTTTGGATAGTCACCTCAAACATACGGTCCGGCGCAAAGCTTTGCGTACTGACGATCTGGCCTAGACTACCCACCAGTTTGCCGTTCTCAACGCTCCACTCGCCATCTATCGGACTCCAACCTTCCGGAGTGCTCTGCACGAAAGGATCGGCAAAGGCTTCAGTGGCGTAGATGCTCGGGTTAAATGCATCAGCGCCTTGGACGACCCTTTGTACGAAGGTTGTACCCACGTTATCATAGGCCGGCGCATCGCCCGGCTTGTTGCTGGACGGTACGGTAGCTTGCCCTAACGAAAGGGTGGTAAACCGCTCCCGAGCATATTCATCCGACGTAAGACCGCGTGTAGGAACGGACGAAAAGCCCGGATCGCCCATATATGCCTGCGTATCCGCAGCGTTCTTCTTCATGATTTCCGCCATGATATGGATATAAAGCGGATCATCGTAACCGAATACGTCGGGGTTGAACTGTTCCCACATATTCAGATTCGCGATCACGTTGTGTCCGGAAACCGGCGGGGGGCCGGATAAGACTTCATAACCACGGAACGTACCTCTGGCCGGTTCGCGAACGATGGCTTCATAGGCGGCTAAATCGTCGTAACCGATGAACCCGCCGTGCTCGGTCATAAAAGCCACAATTTTATCAGCGATGGCGCCCTTATAAAAGGCATCCGCTCCGTATTCGGCTATTTGTTCCAGCGACCAGGCGAGGTCCGGATTCTTAAGAATATCGCCTTCTGCGACAGGGAAACCGTCAGGCATGTAAATCGCAGCTGTTGCCGATTTCGTCAGCAGCAACGCGTAGTTGTCCAGCAAGGCGCCTGCCAAGGTTGCGCTGACCGGAAAACCTTCGCGTGCCAAGCGAATAGCTGGTTCCATAACGGTCTTAAGTGGTAACGTACCGTATTCAGCATGCGCCTTCAGCACGGCGGCAACTAAACCGGGAACGGCTGCGGCCGCCGGATGCCTACTGTTGGCGGCAGCATCCCAACTGGTGTCCAATGTGGCCATGGAGCGACCGTCAATGACCAAATCGCGGTCGGGATTCTCCAAATGGATAACCATTAAACCTTCTCCGCCTAATCCTGATGCATGTGGTTCCACAACGCCCAACGCAAATGAGGTGGCTGCCATAGCATCAATGGCGTTGCCTCCGAGCTTGAGCATCTGCAGCCCGGCTTCGGCAGCCAACGGATGCGCCGCGGTAACCATACCGTTCATCCCGGTGACCAGTTTAGCCTCTTCCGCACCTGCAACCGCCACCGCCAGCGACATAAGTATTACTACCAGCATGCTGCAGAGCCATACTCTGGTTCTGTGACCTTTACGCATGAACTCCATACAAATTCGCCTCCTGATCTCGATTGTTTTTTTGCCTGCGTTTAGGGATAAGAGCAGTAGGATCGATTCTTATATAGTTGCGATTCAGCCCGATCGATTCCTATTTGTTCTCATTATTCTCGCGGGATTGTGTACAGCTTGCTGGGTCGACCGACGCCGCCGTAATCGATCACCACGTCGCAGACGCCTTCAGACTCCAAGAAGTTCAAATAGCGGCATGCCGTGGGGTATGCGCAGCCAATCGCTTTGGCAATATCATTAGCTGTTACCGGTTGTTCGGCGGCGACCAACTCTTCCAGCACGGCAAAGAGCGTAGGCCTATTTACGCCGGAAATGTCGGGCAGCGTTTCGGCTAACTGCCTAGCTCGTTCACCACTTGCACGTTGCCGCAGGCCTGGGTTTCTTTCGGCTGCTTGGCGACTGTATTTGAGATGAACGTTAATGCGAGAGATCAGATCGGGAGCCTTAATGGGCTTGAGGGCGAAGTCGGTCGCGCCTTCAGCCAAAAATTGGGTGGCCAAGGCATGGCTCTCATCTACGGTCAACACCAGTATCGGCAGCCGGCCATTTCGCTGCCGAATCCGGCGCACCGTGGCCAAGCCGTCCATATCCGGCAAATGGTAGTCGACCACCACGATGTCCACGCCGCCTTCTACCACCATACGTAAGCCGCTGCGTCCCGTACGCGCCGTAACTACACGCCACCCGGCCACTTCGCCGATAGCCTGGAACGTGTAAAGTATGCCGGGATCATCATCAATGCATAGCACCGTAGGCTTTGGTTCTACAGTGTGCTTTGTACCCATGGCCTGCTCTCCTTGTATAACTCAACTTCCCCTCCGGCACGAAACCGATATGGCCGATCATTCCGCCTTGCATCCGGCATCAGCGGGGCTCGCCTGTTGCAAGGTGACCGTGATGGTGGTGCCGGTCTCAGGTACCGTATCCACTTGGATCGATCCGTGATGATCGACCTCAATGACCGTACGGGCAAAAGGCAGGCCCAAACCGGAACCGCCTTTCGTGCTGTATCCGGCTTGCCATATTCTATCCAGCGTTTCGCTGGAGATACCGCTGCCGCTGTCCGCCACCATTACCTGAATAGTACCATTTTCCGCCCAGGCTCGTACGGCAACCGGTTGCCGCGTGCCGGATTCAATGGCGTTGCTGATGATGTTGACGAGCGCTCTGGCGAGCCGTATGCGGTTCACACGCAGCAAGGCATGTGGGTTCTCCACATAAAACTTAACATAGTTGCGTTGTCCGGGCATTTGCGCCCGTACGTACTCCACCAGTTCCCCCAAGGAGATAATCTGAGCCGGTTGCGGATTAAGCATCTCGCTCACCATGGCTCGCATACGTTCGGCTGCATGTTCAATAGCCTCAGCATGTTTCTTGATCGCACGCCCGCTATCGGTCGCCTGCTCATGCGCCATCATTTGAATAAGACCCGCGAGCCCTTCAATCGCGGTTAACGGTGTCTTCAAATCGTGCACCAGGCTCTGCGTTTCACGCGTCGTGCGGGCCGCCAATTGTTCTCTCAGGGCACGCTCCACCGCTACTTCTCGCTGCCGAGTCTCTTCCAACAGTGCCATATGTTGAGTGGCATCCACCATGAACTTACCGATTAACAACGTTAATGCGATAAGGAAGAAGGCCATCAGCAGGCTCCAAATGTTCAGCACATCGTTTACCTGGAGAAAATCAGCCGCTATCTTAATGGAGCGGGACAACTCTCCCCTACCGAAACCGTAATCCGTAAGACTGGGCGCCATATCCGGCCATTGCACCGCATGCAGCATGATCATCAGCAAAATGCTGCGATTCCGAGCGCTATGTTGATGTAAAGAGATCTGGTGCAACACTAAAAGGCTGCACAACGCCAGCAAAGCCGGAACGCCAAAATCATACTCAACGGCATAAATATTTTGGATCATGCGGTAGAAAACGGGGATCAAACCGATGGGCAGGATATACCCGATGCGCCGCCGCCAAGGACCTGCGCCGGATTGCAGCGCCGCCTCGCCGATTAAAAAAGCGCCGTAATATACGGGTACGATGCGGATCGTATTCAGCATGACCAAACGCAAGGCCGTCAGCAGCAGGCGTCCGCCGTCTTCCCCAAAAATGGCTGCTTTGATGGCTGTAAGCACGCCGAAGTCTTGTTGATCGATCAACAGAGGCATGAGAAAGCCCAGCCCCAAACACGCCGCACCCCAGGCTGCCGAAGGAGAGCGCCAAACCTGGAGAAAAGCGATCAGCCGGTTTTTCAGTTGCATCAACCTGCTCCTCCCCACACTGGTGCGCAGCTTTGCTCTAGCGAGCACTCCCTTGCACGTCGTTCCAACCAGGTAGCGGAATCGGGTCTATGGGCAGTCCGTAACGTAAAGCAAGCTCCTTGACGTTCAGCAAATGGAAAGTAGGCACCTCGGCTGCCCGAAAACGCCAGAGAAGGCCGGGAACGCCGCGACAACTCCAATTCCTAGTCAGCCAACCATGCCACTCCGCCGGTGGAGCGCAGTCACCTGTCGTCGCATGCGCGCCGCCCACATTGATAAATGCCGCCACCCGATCACCTGCCCAATAAAAAGCCCAGCGTCCTTCGATCATCTCGGCCAGATTTCCGCCTGTAATGACTTCCGCTCCGCTACGAGCCAGGATGGGCAGTATGGTGTGCAGATCCGCCTCGAGCAGACCCATACCCAGGTCTTGACCGCCACCAGCGGTAACGCGCCATTCCACGCCGACCAACCAACCGGAGTCCGCCAGATGGCGCATCATGTCGGTCCAGGTCCAATCCGGTCGATTGGCGCCGTACATCGACGCCGTAGGCGAGGCGACGGCACGCACCTGTATGCCCATGGCCTTGGCTGCCGCTAAAACAGCCAGGTTCAGACCCGGGAATGATCCGGACAAACTGACGGCAATCGTGTCACCTTGTCCAATGTCGGCAGCAGCCAACTCATCAACGATAATTGCCGCCCACAACGGCGATAACGCAGTGCGCTTGGCTTCCAGATCACCGAGGGTGGATGTTATCGCACTCCATTCCACGCCGATGAGTTGGGTACCATTGGGGTCATTACTGTTGACCTCTACGAAGGGAGCGGCCGCTCCTAGCGAGAGCATGGCCTCTTTCATGTAATCAATTGCCTGCCGGCGTGCTTGCGCTCGCTCAAAACCGCTGGCGACAGGTTGATACGGCACTGGTGTTTGCGCTGCGCCTAATAAGAACAACCCGAACGCGACCAAGCACAACACCCAGCGAAGAACCGGGCGACCATCCAGCGACCAACGTCCTTGCGGCGGTCTGAAAGGTTGTTGCTCCGATCTACGGCGCAGTTGCATTAAGCGATCCATCCTAAACACATCCGGACTATGGCGGCTATGGCCAGTGTAGCGAACGTGGTGGCGATGATGCCGTTGCGATCCATTTCATGAGCCAATAGACCGGGAATAATGAACCCCACGGCGTAGAACTCGGTCAACTCCGAGCTTAAAACCGCGGCTTCCCGCCACAACGCATTCAGCGTGAACCCTAACAAAACCGTGACGACAAAACGTCGACGGCCGTACAGCACCAAGTAACGCTGTAAAAACCGTGTCAAACCGACTACCGCGTAGGCCAGGCCGAAGGTGATCAGAAGACGCTGCGGCGATGTGATAAAAAACGCCAAATAGCCTGGTACCACCAATCCGCCGGCAGTGACGCCGAACAGCTCGTAGCAAAGCCAACTCAATACCATTCCTAAACCAATAGCAAAAGCGATCATCGCCATTCTCCCGTTTTACCTTTAATCAGGCGCAGCCCCGTCGGCCAAGTTACCTCAAACTCAAGTTGCGTCCTTTGCCTCCGCATACTCAGTCACCGGTGTGACAAAGGTGCGGCACTCAGGTGGTAAACCCAGTTCATTACCAAGAAGAATAAGCCAAATAGGTGTGGCGGACTGCTGCGTCAAAGCGGTAATGCGGCGCGTTACGGCTTGCGTTCCAACCGCGGAGACAGCCCAAGGCGTGCGATCGCCTGCTTCGGCCTGCCATTGTCGCAGCGTTTCATGCTGCTTGGCGATGGGACCGGTAATTAATAGCTCTCGGCAACGCGTCTCCTGTTCCAGGGCTTTTAGAAAGCCTCTTAACCGCAGCGGTCGATCGGCGCGGTGCGCATACAGGGCTACTGCTTTTTCTCCAGAGGGCAACCGATCCCATAACATGCAAGCCGACTCCGGATCGTTGGCGGCAAGCCCGTTTATCACCCACACGATGCGTCTCTGCCACAAAGCGGGATAATACGGTGTTTCTCGCTGCCAACCTTGTAGCACTTCCCTACCGGCTTGCGCAGAGATGCCCAAGGTCTCAGCCGCCAACAAAGCCGTGGCCGCATTCTCTAAAAACCCTGCGGACCAGTCGCCTCCCAGTTCTTGCCGCAACTCTTGCCTCATCTCGGCGGTGACCCATGAGAGTCGGGTGTTGCGCGACGCGGCGATGGGCGCAAATACATGGACGAACTCTTCTGCGCCAAGGATAAGGTGGCCGTTAACGGGCACGGCATTTGCCAATGAGCAGGCGATCTGCGTGAGATCCGCACCCATCACTTCTTGGTGATCGAGTCGCACGTTGGTAATGACGGTATGCGTGGCTTTGGTTATCCGCCGTTCCGCTACCCATTGCAGGTAGGGGTCTACGGCCATGCACTCCAGCACCGCCGTTTGTACGCCTTGCCGCGCCGCCAAGCGCCAAAAGCGCATTTGTTCGCTCAGACGAGCCGGTCCGCGCCGGACCCAAATATGCTCCACCCCCGCCGTATCAATCCAACCCGGAGCGCCTCCTGTAAATTTGGCGATGCAAGACGCTCCCGCCTTTCTGCACATCGCCGCGATTAATCTGACAGTGGTAGATTTACCCCGCGTGCCGTTGACGTGTATCCGTATAGGCACCTTATTGCGCCATTCAGCCAGTAGATACGCTTCTGCCCCCAGGCTGGCCAAAACGCCTATGGTTAGCGGTATAATCGGCTCCATGGTTCATGCGCTCCATTCTCGTACATGAGTCTTAATTCCCGCTGCCTGTACTAGGTTCCTGTAGCAATTACCACCATACTGCGCATGTGTTCCATACCGGCGGTTTTCCCGGTACGCAAAAAGCCTACCACCTCCGGACCAAAGGCAGTAGGCTCACTGCAATTTAGGCAGACTTATTCTTCAGGTGACGAGCAACCGACCCGCCGCTAGTCGTTATAGAAGTAACCCAAGGGTTTGCTGTGGAACTCTTCGAAAGTGGGCATGCTTTCCCACACGATCTTTTTCCCGGGGTTGGCTCCGTTCCATGAACTCACAATAGCCTGTACGGTAAGTAAATGCGTGGCGACGCGAGTGGCTAACGGATACTGAGAATCGTTCACAACATCGACGTTGTTTGCGCTCGATTGTCCCGGGTTCGGCGTCTCCAATAAAATGGCTTCCGCCTGGGTTTGATCGCCCCATTCCCTGTGACTCAAGCCGTCAAATTCTCCTGAGGACACCTCCAGCTTCAGGGTGAGATTGGTTTCCAACTCCATGATCAACAGGCCTTCTGCTGCGTAATTGACCGATTTCGGGTTGCTCACGATCATATTGGCCAACCTGGAAGCCGGACCGGCTTCGTGTAGGTCAAATGCGACATCAATCTTTTCGTTCCGAATGAGCTCCATAATGGCAAAGCTGATTTGCTCCGTAAGCGTACCATCGGCTTTCCCTGGGTGCACTCTGTTTAAATTACGTGCTTCACTACCCGCTGCCGCCCTGCCGGCCGGATGTACATAGGTAGCCGGATCGGGCGCTTGATGCAAAGGATTGGTCAGCCGCGTTCCATAAGCGAACCTGCGGGTACCCGATGCCGTTTCCAACTCGATATAAGGACTGCGGTTGGCTGCATGATGGGTACTGGCGCTATTGTTTGCGCGGGGAATGACGAAGATCGTACCTGCCTGCACCGACAGCCGCTCAACCATCCAGGTAGCGGCCATAATACCGGCAATTTCGTCTCCATGCGTGCCGCCCAAAACCAACATGCTTCCACCGGGCTGTTCTCCCTGCAATACATATACGGGCGTGTCTCCGGGCGTATTGCGCAATACCGGCAGATAATCGGAAAGCCAACGCAACTCCGTAACACCGTATCCCGGGCGAATATCATGGTAGCGCATCTGTGCTCCGGCGCCGCCGGTTATTAACAGCGCCAGCATCAAAACAACTAATGCAACTTTCTGCATCTTCATATGACTACTCCTTTTCGCATGTAATGAACAAGCCGCATACATTTGGATAAACGGTTATGAGTGAAGGCGGAGGATACTGACGCCTGCGTCCCAGCAGCCTACAACGTTCATCGTAATAATAAAAGTCGCAATAGCAAAGGCGGAAGAACCAGCGCATATGCCAAACGCCGACTTGTTTTGCTTTCTGTCCAAACCGCATGCACCACGCCGATCACAAGCAACAGCATGATCAATCGATATAAAAATGCCATCGAAAAACGTCCTCTCCTTACAACCTACTCCGCCCCGGCTATAGTCAGGCGATCCAGGCGATTGTTACTAAAGCAACGATGGTAGTGATGATGGCCGGGATGATACACATGCGCATGACGGAACCATACGATTTCAATCCGACGGCTTGGGCCGCAAAGATGCCCGCCAAAGCGGTTGGAGGCGTCAAGTCCGCCACTCCGGTCAATAGCGACAACGCAGCCCCTACAATGATTTCATTTTTGCCTAATAAGGCCAATAAGAAGGGCACGCCTAATACCGATGCCGCGCCATAGGCCGATATGGCGCCAAAGGCCGGGATACCCAGCCCCATGCCTAAGTACTGGAGTACCGGCGGTAGACTGAGTAAGCTGACCACAAGCGTTCCGCGCACGCCCAATAAGGTCATAACCTGGATGAACATTCCTACGCCTGCGAGAATGCTCAGCACCGGCAAGCTTTGTTTGATGGCAGCCAACGTTTCCCGCAACCACGGCCCCTTGCCGGACATCGCGAAGGAAAGCGCCGCTCCCAGTATAAACAACAACGGTAAGCCGATCGCCGGCAGTACGCCGATCCATACCCGGTCAGCGATCATCCACGCGACGATTATGACGATGGGAATGAGCGCGTTCACGAGGCTCACCGTCTTAGTTACCGCCCCAATCGCATCAGGCTGCTCATGCTCAGGTTCTTCTTCATGAACCGCTGCGCTCTTTACCGCCGCCTGCGTGACCGCGCTTCGTTTGCGCAGAACAGGATAACCCAGCAAGTAGACGATCACCCACGCCAAAGGCATCGTAAGCAACAAGAGCGGGATGGTGAACCCGGTGTAGGGCATATCTACGCCGCTGCCTATAATCATTACAGGCAAATTTACCGGAGGCGCCACCATACCGAGTATGCTGCCCATGGCGACGATGGCAGCTACGCGGGCTTTATCCAAACCCAGGCTGAGCAACACAGGCGCAACCAACACGCCGCTGGTAAGTACGGCGGCAGTAGATGAACCTGTCAGCATCCCGGGGAACATCACCAACAACATCAACAATGGCAATAGTACCCAGGGTCGGTTGCCGAATCGGCGCACAATGGCGTCGCTGACTGCCTGCAGTCGCCCTGTAGCTATTAAGGAACGCATGAAAATCATAGCGGTGGCGATAACCAACATGGCGTCCAAGTAAGCCATGCTTCCCTCAATGAGATGAGGCCAATCCGTCCATTGTCCGGAATAAACCAATGCGATCAACGTCGTCGACATCATGGCGATGCCGACCGGCCACTTTAACACCATGGCGGTCAGGATAAAGCAACCGACCATTACGGCAAAAATGTCCCAGACCATCATGGGGCCTCCTTTCCTAAGTAAGCGCCTACGCCCAGCGTGACGATCTCTTCATAACTAGGTACGCCGCTGACGTGCAGCGCCTGCTCAGGGTCGAGGTCGCCCATCGTGCTAAACAGCGTCTTCAGTCCGGTTACATGACGTGCCACTCGCCAATCC